>JAQYUY010000132.1 GCA_028728195.1 Endozoicomonas sp. (ex Botrylloides leachii) | reverse complement strand
ATCGCCTGTTGCTACACCCGATGGCAACGCGGCTACCCCATTAAGGCGTTGTTCAATATGAGCCCAACTAGCCCTAGCCGTGCTAGCACAGCTTTCAATAGAGCTGCCATTAACGGCATTATGCGGTATTGTTTGTTTCGCCAAGGCTGCTGCATGAGCTGGATCAGCGGCCAACACGGCAGCCAGCGCTTTAGCCTGTTTTGGTTGAATGGTTTTATCCCTTTGTTTACTGACCAAACTATCAAGATGCGCCCTCAGTACTGAGGTCATACTTTTATTAAGACCGGTATACGCAGGTAACTTTTCTGTTATGTGTGAGGCTACGCTAATATGGCCGGCAAGCACACCATTTGCTACAGCTGTGCTCACAGGGTCAATAGTCAGCTCATAGCCTAACGAATTTGCTGACTTAAGTGCGCCAAATACCCTAGACCCTGCAGCAAGCTCTGCAATGTGAATGGGCGTGTCTTCAAGCGTACCGCTTACCATCAGTTCGCTTATTAGCCCTGTGTTTTCAGAAATGACATCAATCGGAGTGCCCACTACTCTCTCAAAATCAAATAAAACCGAACCGGTATCTGAAATAACCAGCGGTGCCTGTTGCAGATCATGGTGTTTTAGTTTTAATGTACTGCCGGGCTCAAAGCGCAGTATTGTGTTATGACTACTGTCGTCACCTGCAACCTTCACGTGACCATTATGATGACCATCAATAAACAATGTGGCATTAGATTTGACAGTATGAGTTACAGCATAACCGCCTAATCTGATTTCGGTGTTGCTATAGCCATCAGCTGCGCCGATGGGTCCTTTAGACTGCAAATCTACAATCTGACTAGACTTAGCATCAGGCTCCATCGGCATCATGGTTACTAAACCACCGCCAGTGCCATACTCAGCGTGACCCTGAATGGCTGCAGATTTTATGGTAGAGCCCCCGTAAAAATGGCTCACAATATCATGATTTTCACTCTGAGCTGTCTTGTTCTGTATTCCACCCCAGAAAACACCGCCACTATGCACATTAAGGGCAGTACGGCCTACAATCTTACCCAGCAAGGTACCATGGACGTGAACAACATTAAACGGCTTAGGTTGTGTATCAGGCGCACCCTGTGACCCTGCCGTAGTACGTGCTTTCACAAAAGGGTTAGCCCTAGGAAGGCTGAGAGATGACAAAAGACTTTCATCATCAACTCCCGATAAGCCACCTCTCCTTAAAAGGGAACGGCTTACTTCCTCATTGTCATCATCACTATTATACGGCGTTAAATTGGTACGGCTTGCTTGTCTAGTCACAGACATAGGCTTAGTCGATTCCGTCGCTCTCTCATCCTCGCCCTCATCCACGAAAGAAGAATCTATGCGGATCAAAACATGGGCTGGTTGCCTATCAACAGGACTCGGAGGAGGCGCTACTGTTTCATCATCAGAAGCTGCCTCCACTGAAGGCGCCGCAGCCGGGGGAGGATCATAATCTGAGGAAGTAGTAACCATAACATGATCCACTATATCAAGAAGGGCGTTATAACCAGAACCAACATGTACCTGAGCCCCGCCTGGTGTGCCGACTTCATATGGCTGAAGATTGCCTGCTTCATCTCCATTGGGGTATAGCGCCACCGGTAATAATGTAGGCTTTTCTACTGATGATTGATTGATTGTCACGCCGGCGGCTAATCCCTTCCCTCTCAAATCAAGGTCATGCGTTAAAATACGGCCCGAATTATTAACCCTCGCTATAAGCGAGGCACCGTCACCCGTTACTTTGATTTTGTCCAGTTTAACTAGATGGTCTGAATTTGTAGAAGCACTTCCCCTTAAATCAATGCCTAGCACGCTTTTGGTTAAGGTGAGTGTATCAAAGGTTTTAGCATTATCGCCGCTAAAACGTACACCAGCCTCCGTACCTGTGAAAGCTAATGACCGCTCCTGTGCCGTAGTAATATTTTCAGGTGGGACAGCACCCAATGATTGACTCTGTTCATTCAGCTTATGAAACTCAAAATCACTATCTTCGTTATAAAACAAACCGGCAATACCGCCATCGCTGGTGTTATAAAGTCGATGGGGCGCTACAAGGTTAATCGCTCCAGTATTTGCACCCTCTTCAACTGCTAACGATAACAGTTTGCCTGCTACAACAAGATTACTTGTGAAGATTTCATTAGTGCTTAGCTTTCCCCCCTGCTTAATATCCACAGTATGGTAAGGTACCCCTCCCACTCCTAATACATTACCAGTGACCTTACCTGAAACATTCAACACTGTCTCAGGTCTAATTTCGGTACCCGCGATAGTTGCATCAAGTGTTGTTACAGCCTTACCACTACGTTCAGCCGGTACCGATTCAATCATAGCATTAGCCCCAAAGGAAAAACCTGAGAGCGTCGCTGCAATGGCAGTATACAATAAATTTTTTTTGAATTTATTGGATGGTTTAAACAACTTCATGTAATAAAGCCTTTAATGCTATAAGCTAACTTAAATAGACAATCGATTCTGGCAGCAAGGCCAGTATATCAACAAAAAAATATTGGTTGATAAAAGAGTTACACCAACTCGGCAAAGCGTAGGTTACAATTTAAAACTACCTAAAATAACATTTCGCGATAATACATAACAATTGGCAATAAATAATAATTTTGATTAGCTTATTGTGAAATAATGAGTAACAACGTAATTAAAAAAATAATTGGTATTATTTTTTTAATAATAGAAACCAGTAATTAAATAGCGTCATAATAAAAATCATAAAATGCATGCTAATGACGCTATCTCAAAATAAAAACCACATAGCCGTTTATATTGCTGAAAAATAACACGCTAAACCCGCACTCAGTCAGCTTCTATTTTTTCTTGATGATAATACCGACGGATAATCTCAGTAATAACTGGACGCCAAGAGCGGGTCTGAATGCCAAACGTATTACGCACCGATGAGCAATTCAGCACCGCATTGGCTGGAGGCCGCACACCTTCTCGATTATCCATTTTATTCATTTTTAATTTTTTAACTTTAAGATGATGATGATTAGCTGCTTCAGTAACCACGATCTCTGCAAAACTGTTGGCAGAAATAGCCTCAGTGCCTGCATAGTGATAAGTACCCCATGCGTCTGCCCCATACTTGATCTGCTGAATAATGGCAACAACCACTCTTGCCGCATCACAGGCAGGTGTCGGACAGCCTACTTGGTCAGATGTCACAGTGACTTCTTGGTGATGGCTGATCTGTTTTAGCAGTCGGGTAAGGATGTTATTTCTACGCTTACTGATAATCCATGAAAAACGTAGAATAATATGCTCAGGGCAACGCTGCCTGATCTGCTCTTCACCTTGCCATCGGCTAATGGCATGAACACGTGATGGGTTTGGGCTATCTTGCTCATCGTAAGATTCTTGTTGAAGACCATCAAAAACACGGTAGCTAGAAAGGTGTATTAGCTTGCAGCCTTGCTGACGACAACAATCAGCCAACACAGCTGAACCATCCCTGTTTACTCTATAACAAAAAGTCGGCTCATTTTCAGCACCAGAAGGGTCGTTATAAGATGCCGCATTGACCACTATACTGGGCTGATATTGTTTGATTGCAGATTGAATCTGCTCAGGGCACGTCAGATCAAGCTCTGCTTGACTGGGTGCTATAAAAGCTATGCCCTTATCTTTAAGAGCAAGGCACACCTCATATCCTATTTTACCCTTGCAGCCTATTACCAGTACTTTCATGATCAAACCTCAAAACACCTATTGAAACATGAAATACTTTCAACTTGCACTGCTTATCGACTAATGCCTAGTGACTTCAAAACAGCTACCCTAGGAAACCCATCGGCAATCATATGATTTGCGTATTGAAAGGTGGTGATGCCTTGCTGTGTCTCCGTACCCAGCATGCCGTCTTCTTTGCCACAAGCGTAACCCAATGCATTGAGTTTTTTTTGTAATAACTGAATTTGTACAACAGAAAGCGGCGGATCATTTTGTATGGCCTTTTTAAAAGGCGGTTTGCCATTTATCCGATCAGCCAGATAGCCTACTGCAATAGCATAAAAAATAGATCGGTTCCATCTTAAAAGTACATGAAAATTATCATAAACAATAAAAGCAGGGTTATGATGACCTCCAGGCACCAACACTGAACCAGATATATCGTATTCAGGCATGTTGCTATTATCGGCGTTTCTTACTCCCAACTTTTGCCAAATGTTTAACTTTTTACTAGATTTTAAACCTGTCATTCGATAATCAAACGATTTTGGAAGTGTAATTTCTTTTCCCCAAATCCAACCTGACTTCCATCCTTTTTTATTCAGATAATTTGCTGTAGAGGCTAACGCATCAGAAATTTTTCTCCATAGATCAGGAGGTGAGCGGTTATCTGATGAAAGGGCATAGCCCAAGTAATTAGACGGCATAAATTGTGTATAACCAATAGCACCAGCCCAAGATCCGACCATGCTCTCTTTAGAAAAGCCATACATATCCATCAGTTTAAGCGCAGAAATAAGCTCTTTTGTGAAAAAAAGTGATCGGCGATTATCACAAGATAGCGTAGTTAGTGCATTTAAAATATTTGTTTTCCCTATATTGCTACCGAAGTTAGACTCTAAGCCAAAGATAGCTGTCAATATATGCGGTGGTATACCATACCTTTTTTTTAGCTGATTTAGCAGCAGCTCATATGACTTCATCATTGATACTGCTTTTGCGATACGCTTATCAGACACAGCATGCTGTAAATACTGATAAAATGTTTCGTTAAATTCTGGCTGATGTCTGTCTGTGCTGATAACTTTGGGTAGAAACTGGGCTGTTTTTAACCCTTCATTGATCGTTTTCTTAGAGATTCCGGCTTTTAGCGCTGTTTCTTCAAGACGCAGTAAGCATTGCTGAAAATTATCACACGCAGATGCAGAAAAACTACATACCAACAATGACATAAATAAAATGACGTTTAACACGTTTATACTCCGTAGTCATTTTTATAGCCTAGCTTACAATAATGGAATTGACACTGTAGATAATTTTTTATTAATTAAAAAATACGGTAATAGCCGTATTATTTACAAGCTATGGGAAATAATACTTTTACATTTTTATTCTAAAACGATAGAGTTAGTCAGCACTTACGCATTAACTGCATATTAAAAACTCTGATAATTGCACAAATGACTATTTTCAAGGGCAAACATAATAAATACTGTACCACCCAAAACTTGCACGATGGACCCTTTCGCACTACATGGATTTCTTGATGAACAAGCCAACACTGGGAAAAATGATCGGCATCTCTCAATGTAGTGAGATAAAGCTATTTGCTTTAGCTCTTTTAGCCGATCAAAACGTTTTCTAAATGATATAAGGAGCTGAGTATGACCGATGTTATTATCAATGGTTTGTTGATGATAGCCATACTATCAGGCTTTATCTGGATGCACCGTAAAGGCTATTCATTTTCAGTACGGGTATTTGCTGCTATGGCCTCAGGCTTAGCATTTGGCTTGGCATTACAGTGGTTTTATGGTGTTGGTTCTGCAACTATCACACACACACTTGATTACTTTAACATTGTAGGTGATGGCTATATTCGACTGCTAAAAATGACCATTATGCCACTGATACTGGTGTCTATTATTGCCGCTGCTTTGAAAATGCCCATAGGCATGGGCATGAGTAAAGTGCTGATCTCCATACTCGGGCTACTATTAGGAATGACCGCTGTGGCTGCACTAATCTCTATTACGGTAACACAACTATTTCACCTTGATGCTGCAGGATTGCTGGGCATGCACACATCAACGGTACCCGATGCCAGCACCAGTCAACGTTTGGGTGAATTAGGTAATGCCTCTGTACCAAAAATGTTAGTAGATTTTATTCCAGCCAACCCCTTTCTTGATTTAACCGGCCAAAGACCTGTATCTGTTATTGCAACAGTGATATTTGCAGGCTTTATTGGCTTTGCCGGTTTATCAGCTATTAAAGTACAACCCGCTATAAAAGAAAGATTGTTAACCGGTATTGATACCATTCAATCGGTAGTTGTTGCCATGGTAAAAATGGTATTGCAACTCACTCCTTATGGTGTGATCGCCTTAATGACAAAAGTTGCCGCAACCAGCCACATTGAGGAAATGAAAAATTTATTGCAGTTTATTACTGCTAGTTACACAGCATTACTATTAATGTTTTCTGTTCATTTATTGCTATTATCTTTTTTTGGGGTAAAACCAAAGCAGTTTCTAAAAGGTGCCGGAGCTGTATTAGCTTTTGCGTTTACCTCTAGAAGCAGCGCCGGAGCCATACCGATGAATATTGAAACGCAAATCAATCGCTTTGGCGTACCTGAGGGAATTGCTAATTTTTCAGCATCCATTGGTGCTACGGTGGGGCAAAATGGGTGTGCCGGTGTCTATCCTGCAATGCTTGCAATGATGGTAGCACCTTTAGCTGGAATATACCCCCTAGATCCTAGCTTTATTGCCACCTTAGTCTTGGTTGTCGTCATCAGTTCATTTGGGGTTGCAGGTATTGGGGGCGGTGCCACTTTTGCAGCTCTTATGGTATTATCAACATTGAATTTACCTGTGGCCTTAGTGGGGTTATTAATTGCTGTTGAACCGTTAATTGATATGGGGCGCACAGCACTAAATGTTAGCGGCGCTATAACGGCGGGAATTATTAGCAGCCGCCTGTTAAAAAGGTCAGATCCTTTGAGTTATACTCGTACAGCTCCAGCTAACCATTAAGCTGAAACAAATAAAATAACTATTTAGCCTACTCATTCAGTGAATAGAGTCTTTTTTATGTAATACCTTAGCCCGCTTCGGTAACTGCTGATTGAGTTGCTTACCTTTCTATTGATAAAATAAAACTTCGTATAAAAAGTAGAGCTATAAGTGAAAAACGCAACATTAGACTTCCGGTTTGTGAGGGATCTTTTATCCAACCTTAATGAGATCAGCTCATATCAGTTTTATTTAGATCGCCAGACTACCAAAACAGTTGAAATTAACTTAGCTGGTTCGGTTGTTACTGTAGAAGATGTCGAGTCTGGATTAATCTCTATTATGCTTTCTATAAAGCGCTTAGGACTTGCTGAAGATGCAAAACGTTTTATTAATGGTTATCGAAATAGAAAAGGGCTGTCATTAGCACTTTCTGATATTGGAAGTTTAGAACGCTTGCTTTCTATGCCTTCAGCTGCTGATAAAAATAACTACAGTGAATCAATGTGGGAGCAACCTCAGCCTCGTCGTACTAACCACAACAAACAAACACGTTATAATACCTCTCATCGACATAGATTAACAGCTAAGCCAAAAAAACAACATTTGATCAATAAAAATAAACCTGTTAAGACTTTTGCCAATGAATACGGAGATGCTGATAAACAACTTCAAGATGCACTACGCTTATTAGGTTGATATTATTTGATCATTTGTAACATGATCGATTCAATCACAATAGCGTAGCAGCCACTTACTAAACATTAATTCACTCATTGACAGCGGGCGACTAAAAAAATCAACAAAACGTGTTACTGTAATGGCGTCGCTTTTGCTGTAATAATACCCCTCGAATTTTAACGACACCATTGCGCTAACCATGCTCATTACGATAGTTAGCAAACACGACTAGTATTAGGTAAAACCAACAATAAACTCGAAAACAATAGTAACACTGATTCAATGTTACTATTGTTTTAGTATTGACGAGGTATGATTTAAATACGGCATTTTTTTAAAAAACCGTTTTATGCAATAGTCCTTATAAGGATAGAATAGCCCTATTTGGATAAAACATGATTTTTCTGCTTTATGCTCTACTAGGTTCCTGCGCCGGATTACTGGCTGGCCTGTTCGGTATTGGCGGCGGGTTAATTATTGTTCCTGCGCTGATATTTAGTTTCAAACTGCAAGGCTTGCCACCGGAAATTCTAACCCATATGGCCATTGGAACATCTTTTGCGTCTATTGTGTTCACTTCGCTGAGTTCTACGCAGACACATCATAAAAAAAGAGCTGTAAAGTGGTCCATTTTCCTCTACATGGCTCCAGGAATTTTAATAGGGGTATGGCTTGGCTCATTGACTGTCTCTCATATGAAAGGAGAAACCTTACAATTAATTTTGGGTTTATTTGTCATACTCATTTCAATAAAAATGCTCCTAGGACTGCAACCTTCGCCTTCAAACAAAAAGCAAAGTAAACCTTTACTTGTGATAGTCAGCATGATAATTGGATGGAAATCGGCCCTTTTAGGTATTGGAGGTGGTATTTTATCCGTGACTTTTTTGCGGTTTTACCGACTCTCCATACGACAGGCTGTAGGCACATCTGCGGCCTGTGGCTTACCCATTGCAGTTATGGGCACTATCAGTAATATAATACTCGGCAGCGGGCAGACCTTATTACCCAAATGGTCTAGCGGGTTTGTCTATTGGCCTGCATTTTCTGGCATTGTATTGACAAGCGTCTTCTTTGCTCGACTTGGGGCACGCTTAGCTCATCACTTTTCGACAGAAACCCTACAGAAGTGCTTTGCAGTATTTCTTTTGGTGGTAGGAGCCAATCTACTTTGGCCTTTACTCTAACACCGTAAATGCTGTTCATGATCTTTTGAAAATAGCTTTTTAACTCACTGGAATAATATTGTGATTGCTTACCCAAATATTGACCCTGTGGCAGTCAGCTTTGGCCCATTGAAAATACATTGGTATGGTCTGATGTACTTAGTTGGCTTCGCCTCTGCTTGGTGGTTAGGCACTATAAAAGCAAAACGCTCCAATGGCTTATGGCAGCCGGAACAAATGGGCGATTTAATTTTTTATAGTGCACTGGGGGTGATCCTTGGAGGGCGTATTGGTTATGTCCTATTTTATAATTTCGATTACTTTTTACAAAACCCCTTATGGCTATTCAAGATCTGGGACGGAGGCATGTCATTCCATGGTGGCCTACTCGGCGTTTTAGTGGCTATGTTATTATACGGTCGAAAATTTGATAAAAGCTTTTTCCAAATGACCGACTTTATTGCTCCCTTGGTACCTATTGGTTTGGGTGCAGGTCGTATCGGTAACTTTATTAATGATGAACTTTGGGGGCGGGTTACCCATGTGCCTTGGGCTATGGTATTCCCGAAAGACCCTGAACATCTTCCTCGCCACCCATCACAACTTTATCAATTTGCCATGGAAGGGGTATTACTGTTTATTGCGCTATGGTGGTTCTCATCCAAACCTAGACCACGTATGGCTGTATCAGGGCTATTCTTAACACTCTATGGCATCTTCAGAATTATTGCTGAATTGTTCAGACAGCCCGACCCCCAGCTTGGCTTTATCGCCTTTCACTGGGTCACGATGGGGCAATTATTATCCTTACCGATGGTGCTGATTGGTCTTATATTAATAACCTATGCTTACCGAAACAACACCCTGAAAAATGACATGAATATAGATGATATTGCCTATCTAAAAAGGCATAAACAATAAGCGGTAATAGCTAACCTTTTGATATTGGGATGTTAAGCTGAAGTATTCTCATTACTTGTATTATCTTGTTTTCTAAAAAACCGTAAGAAGCATGGGCAGCTAGGCTCCAAGACAAGATAGAATGAAGAGTAATAGCGAGGCTATTGCGAGGAATTCCAACGCAGTACTAGTGTTTTGATGACTAACACAATAGCGTAGTTAGAAACGATAATTGATATTACATAAGCTGTCACCCAATAACGTACCCGCATGAAAAGGCAGGAACAGTGAAACACTATCTGGACTTATTACGCCATGTAAAGGAACAGGGCACCTTCAAAACAGACCGTACCGGCACAGGCACATATAGCGTATTTGGCTATCAGCTCCGATTTGACCTGTCTGAAGGTTTTCCGCTTGTTACCACTAAAAAGTGTCATCTGCGCTCTATTATCCATGAGCTTCTGTGGTTTCTCAGAGGTGACACTAACATTGCTTACCTAAAAGCAAATAACGTCAGAATATGGGATGAATGGGCCACAGCCGAGGGCGAGCTTGGCCCCGTGTACGGTAAACAATGGCGCAGCTGGGAAGGTCCCAATGGCGAGGTCACTGATCAGATCAACTGGTTGCTTAATGAAATTAAAAAAAACCCTGACTCTCGTCGCTTAGTCGTTAGCGCATGGAACCCTTCTGTACTGCCCGATATTGCGCTTTCTCCAGCTGAAAATGCAGCTAATGGCAAGCAAGCATTGCCGCCTTGTCATTGCCTGTTTCAGTTCTATGTCTTAAATGGCAAACTCTCTTGTCAGCTATACCAGCGCAGTGCTGATATTTTTCTTGGCGTTCCCTTCAATATTGCCTCTTATGCCTTGCTTACCATGATGATTGCACAGGTCTCTGGACTGGGCTATGGGAATTTTATTCATACTTTCGGTGATGCGCACCTGTATACTAATCATTTAGAACAAGCAGATGAGCAATTATCTCGAACACCTTACCCTTTACCCACAATGAAACTAAACCCAGCCATCACCTGCTTGTTTGATTTTACTTTCGATGACTTTGAGCTGCTTGATTATAAGGCGCATCCGCATATTAAAGCGGTCGTTTCTGTTTAAAAATAAAACCCGTTTTATTTTGTAAAAACCTTAAATAGCATTGCCTACATGAATCCAATGC
>JAQYUY010000131.1 GCA_028728195.1 Endozoicomonas sp. (ex Botrylloides leachii) | reverse complement strand
ATTTACAGTGTCAGGAAGGATGCCCTCAAAGAAGCCACTTGGAGTTTCATAAAAAGCTTCTCTGAGGGGAAGGAGTGGCTCAAGCCATCTTTTGTCGGAGCTGTCAATGCGTAAGTTCTAACTAATTTTACAATTAGTGATTATTTTACCTTTTCTTATCGGTATGGCTGGTTTTATCTATATTGTGGGCTCGGTCATTTTAGGCAGCAGGTTTCTCTATTGGTCTATTGTGTTGATTAGAAATAGCCGGCCGAATGCAGCGATAAAGACATTTAAATTTTCGATTATTTATTTGTTGCTGCTTTTTTTATTGCTATTGATTGATCATTACAGTATTTATTTATGGATATGAGTACAAGGAGTTAGTATGGTTTCTGGTGTTAGAAAAACAGTGTTCCTACTGGTGGCCGTAATAGCCGTTGTGCTTGGTGCTACTACTTACAAATACTCTCAAAAAAAATTGCTCAGTGAAGAACAGTTAAAATCAGCAGGAGCAATTATTTTTGAGACACCTAGAAGCTTTAAGTTTGAAGGGCTAGTTAAACATAATAGTAAGTTACTGACTAAGGATGACTTTAAAGGTCGATGGTCTCTTATTTATTTTGGCTATACATTTTGTCCGGATATTTGCCCTACTTCATTAGCAAAAATAAATAATATGGATAAACAATTAAAAAAGGAAATGCCAGAATTAGCTGAAAGAATGGGCTATATGATGGTTACGGTTGACCCCAAGCGAGACAGTGTCGATAAACTGAAACATTACCTGCCTTACTTCAACCCATACTTTATTGGAGTGACTGGAGATATAAAAAATATTTATGACCTTACTCGTCAGTTTAACATTGCATTTACGCCAGTTATTAATACTGAAGATGAATTTTATTTAGTTGATCACAGTGCCAACCTAGTGATTATAAATCCTCAAGGAGATTACCATGGCTTTATTAGGCCGCCCTTTGATCCAGAAAAGCTAAGCCTTGTAATGGCATCGGTAAATAAGCTATTTTAAGCTAGGTTATATAATGGACAAGGCTAAATAAAATCAGTTGCTAGTGTATATGTGAGCTAGCTAGCTGTATATTATATAGCCTCATGCTAAGAAATTGTTTGTAATATCAATCATCTTTTCTAACTATGCAATATACTTTTACCATCAATGTGTAAGGCGTAAATGTGTCTACCGGTATACCGGATATAGGTAGAACTAGGATTTATACACATCAACTATCTAGTCATGCTGACTACTGCATAGGCCAGCAAGTATTTCATTTGGTTTGTCTGTTCAAGGCAGGTGGTAACTTTAATGCTTCTAGGCGTATTATATCCATCATGATAAGTTGGCGGCTTGTTTTTCTAGTGCCAAGACTAGTTTAAATGGTTTTACTAAGATGCAAGGGCATAGTATTTTTGGCAGCTTGTTGCATGAGGGATAGTGGTGGAAAGTTTTAGCACCGTCTTAAAGTAGACGTGTTTCCCTTTGCATTCAAACACCTTTAAGGTGCTAGGGGGAACTTTCAGCGTTTTCTATTTTCGATTAACTGATAATCCTTACATTAAATTATGAGGCTGATTTATGAGTCGTGTTCTAAGGTGGATAGCTATATTTCTGGCCGGCTTGGTGCTACTTATCTGTGCGGCTGCAATCTTACTGCCTAAAGTGATAAACCCTAATGACTACCGTGATGATATTACCAAGCTAGTTTATGAAAAAACAGGGCTAACCTTAAAAGTTAATGGGCCTATTGAGTGGTCTGTTTTTCCTTGGTTTGGGCTTTCTATACAAGATGTATCGGTTGCAGGTACAGAAGGCAGGCCATTAGCAAAACTGGGTGATGCAAAAGTCAGTATTGAATTATTACCGCTGCTAAATAAAAAGCTGAATGTTGAAACGGCTAATTTAACAGATGTTGATTTAGATTTGGTGCGAAATGAAGATGGAAGAGGTAACTGGGAGATCCATCGTCCTGTTCACTCCAACCAATCAGGTGATGCAGCAAGCCAGAAAACCTCTGTAAATAAAACCATATCAAAAACCAGTCACAGTAATCCTTTTCAGCTAGATATAGCGAGTATTAAGGTGACAGGTTTTAAAATGAGTTATGATGATCGGGTAACAAATAATTTTTACACTATCGATAAGGCCAACTTTACTACAGGCGCTATTGCCAACCAGAAACCCTTCAGTATTGATATTGACGCTGTTATTTCAAGTAAATCCCCAGATATTACATTTAGATCAAAAATAAATGGCGCATTGACGCTTAATCTAAAAGAGGGTTCATATGACCTTGATAACTTTACGGCTACTGTTTATCCAAATATAGCTAATACAGAAAAACTAAGCATGAAAGGAGATATCCAATTTAAAAGCAGGCCGCTAATGGTTCAAGGAGATATTGATTTTCCTACATTTAATCCAAAAAAGCTATTTGCTGACTTGGGTAGCCCGCTACCTCCTATGATGGGTCAAAATGCGCTAGATGCAGTTTCTTTTTCTACTCATTTGCAAAGTAATGGTAAGAGTTTAAATCTTAGTAAGATAAAGTTAAAGGTGGATAATTTTTCTCTTAATGGATTTTTCACTGTTACTGATTTTAATAAGCAGGCAGCTAACTTCAAATTTACAGGTAGCAACATTAACCTTAATGATTATATGTCGGTAACAACCAAAGAAAAAAATAGCCATCAGAACCAATCTACAGCAGTCACAGAGGTAAAACAGATGCCTCTAATTCCTGAAAATTTATTAAAAGGTTTGAATGTAATAGGATCTATAAGTTTAGCCTCTATGAAGGCCGATAAACTAACCTTTGATCAGCCTTCACTTAAAATAAAATCTTTAAAGGGTATCGCTCATATTGATATAACATCAAAATTCTATGAGGGAACAATTAAGATTAATAATATAATTGATGTTAATGAAAAAAATCTGCCAAAACTGAGCAGCGACGCTCACCTTAAAAGAGTTAATCTCCAATCAATGGCTAATTCAATTCCTGCATTAAATTTTGTTCAAGGTGTCGTTAATGCTGATATGAGCCTTAAAACGCAAGGACAATTTAAGAGTGCATTAATGCACAACCTAAATGGTGTAGCTAGCTTTGTTGTTGATCAAGGTGCTTTTACCGGAGCAAACTTTAATAAAATGGTGTGTGAAAGCATTGCCAAAATACGTAAAAAAAAGCTTGAGAATGCTCAGTGGAGCAAAGAGACTGAGTTCCAAAATTTAAGTGGAACTTTAGTTATTCGCAATGGTATAGCCATGAATAATGACCTTATTGCTGATTTGTCTATTTTGAATTTCAGGGGATATGGCCAGATAAATTTGGTAGACCAATCCTTAGATTATAATATTGATCTCAATCTTCGTGGAGATGAGCCTATTAATAGCGATCCTGTTTGCCAGATACATAAAGACTATGTAGATATTACATGGCCTATCCATTGCCATGGAAAGATTGGTGAGCAAACGTGTAATATTGATAAGCAGAGACTAGCTCAAACAATTAAAGACTTAGCGAGAAAGTCAGCTCAACAGCGTATTAAAAAGGAAATTGATAAGCATCTTGATGGGTCTATCAAAGATGCTTTACAAGGACTTTTTAAATAATACATGATGATTTTGATATCATTGCCTAATAAAGCTGATAGTTACCAAATTTGAAAAGGTTACTTATCACATTAGTCTTGCAAATTTAACCCATGCTCAAGGCATACATCATGTATGCCCTAGTCAAGGTGCTGTCTATGGGGGTAAAGGGTATTGTTAAAGTAGGCTGTTTTTTTAGAAAATTAGGTTTATACAATAGTCCCTTTATGTCGAGATTCTAATGCTGATTTTTTCTAAGGTATAAGTGCGAATTTTGGAATTTGCATAGATTGTAAAAAAAATGGCGGATAAACCAACCATTTTCAATGGCATGAGTATAACACCACACTGCTTCCTAATGACAACAAGTGTGGTAGATACCACTATAAAAATAAACCGTTGACCCACTTTCAACATAACTGAAAAGTGATCAATCATTAATTAGGCTTGCTACATAAAAATCAAGGCGTAGATTATTATTGCAACCCCTGATTGATATGACGCACCGGGTACCGTTTGGTTTGTATTATGATGATGCCATCACAAGCGATATCACTTTACAGCAACTGTAACTGTTACAGTGTCAGTGAATACACCCGGCGCAGCATTAGCAACTTGTCCACCATCGGCTTTAACCCAAACTGTTGAGTTATTTGTGCCAGGAACACAACCGGTCTCAGCCATGTCAGTATTAAAATCATTCATATTTTGCATGCTATGGACAAGCTCTATTCCTTGGGCAAATTGTTGTACGCCTAAACTTTTGTCCGCAAAATACACTTTGTAACCAATGTTATTTGCAGGCACTGTATCATCATTGCCATTATTTAAAATAAAGTTAGCCTTAGCATTAGATGCTGTAATAGCATAGCCTAGTTCCGATTCAACTGAAGCCCCTGCTCGCCCAATACAAAGCTCTTGAGAACCAAGATAATCACCGTTTGGGCCATTCTCAATAAATTGTGCTAAATACATATTTTCAAAATTATTAATGATGATCAGGTCTTCTTTATTGAGCGTAATATCAAAGTCTCCCTGGCTTGACCCCCCTGTTGGCGCAGCTGGATTAGTCGCAGCTACAGCAGTGCTCGCAACAGCGCTTGCTACGACAGCTAGAGTGAATTTTTTCAGCGTATTTATCATTATTTTTTTACCTTGCAGTTTAATGCTGATTTATTTTTATTAGCTTTAGCATAGTTTTACTGCTAGCTACACTCTAAGGATTCAGAATCTATAAAGATCATCTGAATATCCAGCAAATAACAAAGTGATGCTCCTGTACGTCTAGAAAACTTTGCTATTTATGAGTAAGCTAAAATACAACTTAATATGTCCGAATACACCATTCAAGACTAACGTGACAATTTAATCTATTTTTTCTGAAAAACAGGATTGCTACTGCAGCTAAATAACTGTACTGGAAGTTTACAAGCCTGAAGAATATTCTCTTATAATTGATATAAGCTTTTGATTTTTATACAATATAATAAATTCTTTATTATAGGGGCGCGGTATAAAATTCCCCTTAAAAATAACCCACCCTATAGCAATTTCTAATATTAAAGCGAAATTATAATTGAATCAGTATTAGCCTCTCTTTCTCAGGAGCTATTATTATGCCAATAATGATCTTGAAGTTTTTGTATCCATTATTTATTCCTATGCTTATTTACAGTTCATGGAGAGTATTTTAAATAAAGAGGCAGAGCATTGTTTATACGAAAATAATACCATAAAATGGTTCCCCAATTTCAATTTATTAGCGCGTACACCCAATCGGCTAGATAAAACTATGAAGTAAAATAACGATGTATACCTAAAAGTTATGCAGGCAAAAATTACTGCATAGGCAGCCATCATGAACAGTTTAAATCTGCCTTCTAATCCTTAACAGTACTCACAAGAAAACCAAGCATGTAAAATCTTTTTAAATTTAAAAAGTAATAAGATAAACAGGATAAAAATAGAACTTTTTTTCCGTTATCACAGACAAATTCTTATTAGTTTATCACTAAAGGTATTAAGTGGTCTTTTGATTAATATTACACGGTATCAGTGGCTTAAGAACACAGCCTATACCCAAGTTAATTAAAGATTTAGGATTGAATACCTGAAAATTATCATTAATCCTACTCGGCAACAAAATTCCAATTTCTAGCAGTGTTACATTTAAAAAAGTATTAATTTTCTATCGGAAATCCTTCAGCTTTGCAAAGTAATTGTTGTTCTGCGCATGCTTATTCATGGCTTTCCATAATCGTACTATCGGATTCAAGTTTATACTGTATGATTGGGTATTTCTCAAACGAATGCGGAGCTAATAAAATGATGATTAAAATAAATAAGACAACCCTATATACCCTTTTGCTATTAATCCCTTTAATTTGGGTAGTTGCTGATACGGTACAAGCAGAGGATGCAGAAGTAAGAATAACAATAAAAGATGAAGAGTATGGAAAGCACAGAGTTGATTTTAAAATTGAAGATAATAAAGCTGTCTTTCTAACCGAAAGAGGGAAAAAAGTCGTTGATAAGGAAAAACAAAAAAAGAAGAATAAAAAAGTCCTGAAGTTCATATACAAAAAGCAAGTCAAGACCTTACGGAAGAATACGTTCTTAGTAAAGCATGGGAAAATTCTATTACAAGCTTAATACAAAATAATTATCAGGCTCTGTGGAACCCTAGCAAGAAGTATAAAGGGCTTAGCTTAGAAGGGCTAGGAAGCAAAGGCAGTTATAAGTTTCCTTTTTTGCGTTTTGCTGATGATGAACATGTACTTAATTTAAGCACAATCGCACACCAGGGTAATGCCCGCTACCTAGTAGTTCTGACTCGAGAAAGAGATAGAACTGAGCAAGAACCTATTAAAGAATATTATTATATTGATCTCAAGGTAGACTGCAATTCAGATGGCAGCGTCTGTCAGTTTGTTTCACCAACCAAGAATGACCCAATTAAAATCAAAATGAAAAATGAGCCAATGGGTCATGGATATTAAAAGCCTGCTTTCAGCAGGTAGCCAATAATAATACTATTCCATTCAATAATTAGCGTAATGAGGGGCTCTGTTCATCTGAGTAGTTGATAGTTTATCCTTCAACTAAGCCCATGCATAGGGATGGGCTCATACTCAAGATAAGCCTGACTACAGTAGTCACTCATTTAAAAAACTGTCCCCTCCGCAAATAACATCAGTTCCTTTTGAAAATACCCGAGTAAAGTTAATTTGCGAAGTAGATGAACAATGGCGTTATGTTGGGAACAAACGCAATCAATAATGGTTATGGTATTATGCTTGGGAGTCAAGGTTTAAACCGGTTATAGCACATGCCTTTGGCTGGAGAAATGAAGATACTTTCCATAGGCTACTGTCGGGTTTTCCCATCAGCTTTTTCTGCACAGATAGCTTCAGTGTTTACACAACATATCTACCATTTGAGATGCACGCTGCCAGTAAGAAGTTTACCCAAGGTATTGAAAGGCAAACCTTACTTACCTTTAACAGCCAAAAATAAAGCTATATCACCGATTACCGTTTTTGTACCTACATTCCCTCCGCCTGCAGAAGTTCAACGACCTCTTTGTAGTCGTTCTTTTCTGCGTACATCAGTGCAGTCCAGCCATTCTCCATCCGCGCATTGACGTCGGCACCCTTCTTAATCAGAAGCTCAACGATCTCTTTTTTACCCCTATGTGCTGCTTCCATTAGTGCAGTCGAGCCATTCTCCGTTCTGGCATTCACCTCGGCGCCGTTCTCGATCAGAAGCTCAAAGACCCCTTTGTCGTCTTGCTGTGCTGAGGACATCAGGGCAGTCCAGCCATTCTCCGTCCTTGCATTGACGTCGGTGGCCTTCTTAATCAGAAGCTCAACGATATCTTTGTGACCATTTTGTGCTGCGATCATCAGGGCAGTCAAGCCATTGAATTTCCCTGCATTGCGTTGGTAGGCATTGACCTTGGCGTCATTCGCAATCAGAAGCTCAACGACCTCTTTGTAGCCTTCCTGTGCTGCGGCCATCAGGGCAGTCCAGCCATCTTCCGTCTCGGCATTGACCTTGGCGCCGTTCTTGATCAGCAGCTCAACGACCTCTTTGTAGCCTTCCTGTGCTGCGGACATCAGTGCAGTCCAGCCATTCTCCATCCGCGCATTGACGTCGGCGCCCTTCTTAATCAGAAGCTCAACGACCTCTTTTTTACCCTTATGTGCTGCGGCCATCAGTGCAGTCCAGCCATCTTTCGCTTCGGCATTGACCTCGGCGCCGTTCTTGATCAGAAGATCAATGACCCCTTTGTCGTCTTGCTGTGCTGCGACCATCAGGACAGTCCAGCCATTCTCCATCCGCGCATTGACGTCGGCGCCCTTCTTAATCAGAAGCTCAACGACCTCTTTTTTACCGCTATATGCTGCTTCCATCAGTGCAGTCGAGCCATTCTCCGTCCTGGCATTCACCTCGGCGCCGTTCTCGATCAGAAGATCAAAGACCCTTTTGTCGTCTTGCTGTGCTGCGGACATCAGGGCAGTCCAGCCATTCTCCGTCCTTGCATTGACGTCGGTGGTCTTCTTAACGAGAAGCTCAACGACCTCTTTTTTGCCGTTCTGTGCTGCGGTCATCAGGGCGGTCAAGCCATTGAATTTCCCTGCATTGCGTTGGCAGGCATTGACCTTGGCGTCATTCGCAATCAGAAGCTCAACGACCTCTTTGTGGCCTTCCTGTGCTGCGGCCATCAGTGCAGTCCAGCCATCTTCCGCTTCGGCATTGACCTCGGCGCCGTTCTTGATCAGAAGCTCAACAACCTCTTTGTGGTCGTTCTGTGCTGCGACCATCAGGGCAGTCCAGCCATTGAATTTTCCAGCATTGTGTTGGCGGGCATTGACCTTGGCGCCATTCTCAATCAGAAACGCAACGACCTCTTTTTTGCCATTCTGTGCTGCAATCATCAGGGCAGTCTTGCCATTCTCCTTCGCAGCATTGACCTCGGCGCCGTTCTTGATGAGAAGCTCAACAACCTCTTTGTAGCCTTGCTGCGCTGCGATCATCAGTGCAGTCCAGCTATCCTCCATCCGCACATTGACGTCGGCGGCCCTATTAAGCAGAAGCTCAACGACCTCTTTTTTGCCATTCCGTGCTGCGATCATCAGGGCAGTCCAGCCATACTCCATCCGCGCGTTGACGCCGGCGGCCCTATTAAGCAGAAGCTCAACGACCTCTTTGTGGTCGTTCTGTGCTGCGGCCATCAGGGCAGTCCTGCCATTCTCTTTCGCAGCATTGACGTCGGCGGCCCTATTAATCAGAAGCCCAACGACCTCTTGTTTGCCGTTCTGTGCTGCGGCCATCAGGGCAGTCAAACCATCCTCCGTCCTGGCATTCACCTCGGTGCCGTTGTCGATCAGAAGCTCAACGACCTCTTTGTAGCCTCCCTGTGCTGCAGCCATCAGGGCAGTCCAGCCATTTTCCATCCCAGCATTGACGTCGGTGGCCTTCTTAATCAGAAGCTCAACGATATCTTTGTGACCATTTTGTGCTGCGGACATCAGGGCAGTCCAGCCATTGAATTTCCCAGCATTGCGTTGGTGGGCATTGACCTTGGCGTCATTCGCAATTAGAAGCTCAACGACCTCTTTGTAGCCTCCCTGTGATGCGGCCATCAGGGCGGTCCTGCCATTCTCCGTCCCTGCATTGACGTCGGCGGCCCTATTAATCAGAATCTCAACGATCTCTTTGTAGCCGTCCTGTGCTGCGATCATCAGGGCAGTCCAGCCATCTTCCGTCTCGGCATTGACCTCGGCGCCGTTCTCGATCAGAAGCTCAACGATCTCTTTGTAGCCGCCCTGTGCTGCGATCATCAGGGCAGTCCAGCCATCTTCCGTCTCGGCATTGACCTCGGCGTCGTTCTTGATCAGAAGTTCAACGACCTCTTTTTTGCCGTTATGTGCTGCGAGCATCAGGGCAGTGGAGCCATCCTCCATCTCGGCATTGACCTCGGCGCCTGAAGACAGATAATTATGCACCTTAGAGAGATCTCCTGACATACAGGCTTGGAGAAATTCCTCACTTTGTTCTCCGCCACCGGCTTGAGAAAAATGACAAATAAATAATAATGCCAAAGATAGCAATAAAAGAAATGACTTAAACAATGCTTCAATCGAATAACTACGGAGTACAAACACATATAGCCGCAGATATTCTTACTCCTTTATTGACTTTGAAATGATTTTTTTGCATTCCCATATCCTCACTGACCTGAAGGCAGATTATTATGGGGAATGCTATTTGGCTGTGACTGATAGAGAAGTTTAGACGCTATTTAAAAAATTTGGCCAATACGTTATATAATTATTTGTGCAAAAATAATTTATATCTTCAGTCTTAGGGCAGTAGTCAACTACCCGATACGTAGCACAGGAGCTAAACCTGTTATTCCTCAAAGAAGAGGGAGACTATCACCAAGAGATTATGATCGATAGTTATACAAACAACGTAGTCTAGTAGAAAGGTTATTTATAAAACTGAAGCATTTTTTCAGGGTCGCAACAAGATATGAACGACTGTGGCGTAATTATTTGGGCATGGTTCAGCTAGCGGCTTCCTTGATTGGATCGCCTAATTGAGAACGCTCCCTAGTGTGTTAACACTTCCTGCCCAGTTTGCAACAGTGCCGACGCGAGCAAGGCATCCACAGACGAATAGCTGATTTACTGCAATACTCAGCGAAGCCATCAAAGAAAACAGTATCTTGGCAGGACACCAATAGAAGCATTGTTTGATGGCGAAAGCATCTGGAAGGAAAAATTCGTGGCTTGAACTTGATCTGACAGATGCTCTCTAAAAAATCGGTAACTATCAGGTTAGGTCTGAACTACTACATGCTAGTCATCCTGAGACCATTCCCGTCCCCAAGCTAAATTAAACGCATTCAATAGTTGTCCAATACCTGAAAGAATACGATAGCGAGAAGAGACTTCTTCATAAGTCGCTTCAGTCAGGCTTTGGCTAGATTGAAATAATTCATTTTCGGTGTCTAGTAAATCCAGTAATGTTCTCTTGCCAATGTACAAAAGCTGAGCTTGTTCACCATGAAGGCTTCCATACAAGGGAAGAGGCGAAGCAGGCAATTTTTGAATATATTGAGGTCTATTATAACCGCCAGAGAAAACACTCTGGCAATGGCTACCTG
>JAQYUY010000130.1 GCA_028728195.1 Endozoicomonas sp. (ex Botrylloides leachii) | reverse complement strand
ATTGATGATAAACTCTTCTACAGGCATGACCGATACCGTCTGGATAGTGGTTCGCACTTCTATTTTAGGCGGTAGTCATGCCTTTCTGGCTAGATTATTAAAAGTCACACATCAGGTCATTAATGGGAAATAATAACTATTTCTCAGTTGGCTATCCATCAAGCCAGTCAAGAATAAATACAAAAATCTTCGGTATTAAAGTAGCGATTGCGATGAATCTGCACTTATAATGACGCATTTTTTGAATCACAAAAAAGGGGTTCACATGAGCTTTTCTTCCATTAGGGCGGGTAAGGATATTCCTCGTGATATCTATGTAGCCATTGAAATTCCAGCTAATGCATCACCTATCAAGTATGAAATTGATAAAGATATGGATGCCCTGCTGGTTGATCGTTTTATGGCAACACCAATGTTTTATCCTGCAAACTACGGCTATATCCCACAAACACTAGCCGATGATGGTGACCCTCTAGATGTGTTGGTTGTTACGCCATATCCTGTTGTGCCTGGCGCGGTGATTCGGTGCCGACCTGTAGGTATGCTGAATATGGCAGATGAAAAAGGACAGGATGAAAAACTTATTGCCGTTCCTCATGACAAACTCACTGCTATTTACAAAGACGTTAAAGAATATACTGACTTATCGGCGCTTTTACTCAAGCAAATTGAACATTTTTTTGAAAACTATAAAGATCTAGAAGAGGGCAAGTGGGTTAAAATAAAGGGTTGGGAAGGCGCAGAAGCCGCTCATGCTGTTATTGAAAGATCAGTGCATAACTACAAAAGCTGATCAGATACCCGATAAGGCAAGCCCAGTACTTGCCTTGCTTGCATTTGTATTATCCAAAATCTTGGGACATATATGCCAATGATTTTACTGCGCTATTTAACCGCAAGTAGGCATAGTGTAGGCAATTTAACTAATGATGCTGAATGCCTAGTCTTTAATTTCTTTAAAAAGCATTAAATTAGTTAGCAAAAGCTGATAACATTCCGTAACAGACACGAACTAGACAATAGTATGGCAATTCCGTACCATGCTTCCAATTGATTAAAGGTGAACATGGCTAGCATACTCGTTATACATGGTCCGAACCTGAACCTTCTTGGAAGGAGGGAGCCAAACGTTTATGGCACGATTACGTTAAATGGAGTAGATCGGACACTTGCCGGCTTAGCCGATGATCATGGCCACCAACTTGAAGCCTTTCAAAGCAACGCTGAGCATGAACTGATAGAGCGCATCCACAAAGCCTTAACTGATAATGTTCAGTTTATTCTCATTAATCCGGCAGCATTTACGCATACTAGCGTAGCAATCAGAGATGCATTGTTAGCAGTGTCTATTCCTTTCATCGAAGTACATTTGTCTAATGTATATAAAAGAGAGCCTTTCAGGCAGTGCTCTTATTTCACCGATATTGCTGAGGGCGTTATCTGTGGACTAGGGACTAAAAGTTACGAGTATGCCTTGAGGTTCGCATTCGAAAAATTGAAAGAGCAGTAACCATCTCGTTTTCTAAAGAAGTTATTAACAACGATGGCGACGATTTACTACTGCCCATTACCTGAGAGTTACGATGGATATCAGAAAAGTTAAAAAGCTTATTGAGTTACTGGAAGAGTCAGGCATTGATGAGCTAGAGATTCACGAAGGCGAAGAGTCTGTTCGTATCAGCCGCTATACTGAAAAACAACCAACAGTAATGCCCTATCCTGCTTATGCTCCCGCTCCAGTTGGGACGCCTTCTGCGGCTCAACAACCGACATCTAACACAGTTGTCGCTGCGCAATCTCAGTCAGCCTCATCTGAGACTAAACCAAAGGAAGTTACGGGTCACCAAGTTAAATCGCCCATGGTAGGAACTTACTATGCTGCGCCTTCCCCTAATGACCCTAACTTTGTTGAGGTGGGTCAGACAGTAAAACAAGGTGATGTGCTGTGCATCGTTGAAGCTATGAAAATGATGAACCAAATTAAGGCTGACAAGTCAGGTGTTGTGGAGGCTATTCTGATAGAAAATGGTCAGCCTGTGGAATACGACCAACCTTTGTTTACCATTATTTGAGGCTATGTCATGCTGGATAAAGTCGTTATAGCAAATCGTGGCGAAATAGCCCTAAGAATTTTGCGTGCCTGCAAAGAGCTAGGCATCAAGACCGTCGCGGTTCATTCAAAAGCAGATGAAAGCTTGATGCATGCACACTTGGCCGATGAGTCGGTGTGCATAGGCCCCAATAATCCCACAGAAAGCTACCTTAATATTCCAGCAATTATTAGTGCTGCCGAAGTCACAGGGGCATCTGCTATTCACCCGGGTTATGGGTTTCTCTCTGAAAACGCTGACTTTGCAGAGCAAGTTGAGCGTAGCGGCTTTATATTCATTGGCCCAACGCCGGATGTGATTCGCATGATGGGTGATAAGGTATCAGCTATTCAAGCAATGCAGCGCGCAGGCGTGCCTACTGTGCCAGGCTCTAATGGTGCGCTAGATGATGACACCAGGAAAACGCTGAAGATTGCGAGAAAAATTGGTTATCCTGTGCTAATCAAAGCTGCTGGTGGCGGTGGTGGTCGAGGTATGCGTGTTGCACATTGTGAAGCTGACTTACTTAATGATATCGCCCTGACAAAAGCAGAAGCTAAAGCGGCTTTTAACAATGATACGGTCTATCTTGAAAAATATCTTCAAAACCCTCGTCATGTGGAAATACAAGTATTGGCTGACGGTCAAGGTCATGCTATCCATCTTGGTGATCGAGATTGTTCTTTGCAGCGGCGGCATCAAAAAGTCATTGAAGAAGCGCCTGCGCCGAGCATTTCGGAAGATGAGCGTGCTACAGTTGCAGCAGCCTGTACCAAGGCCTGCATTGAGCTTAATTATCGAGGGGCTGGCACCTTCGAGTTTCTGTACGAAAATGGTGAATTCTACTTTATTGAAATGAATACCCGCGTTCAGGTTGAGCATCCTGTTACTGAAATGATTAGCGGCGTGGACATAGTAAAAGAACAGCTTTTGATTGCTAGCGGTCAGCCGCTGAGTATAAAGCAAGAAGACATACACCTAAAAGGCCATGCGTTTGAATGCAGAATTAACGCAGAAGACGCTAAAACGTTCATGCCCTCTCCAGGCAAAATAGATCAGTTTCATGCACCAGGAGGCAATGGCATCCGAGTCGACTCACACTTGTATAATGGTTATAACATTCCCCCTTTCTATGACTCACTTATAGCAAAAATTATTAGTTATGGTCCTGACCGGGAAACAGCATTAATCCGCATGAAAAACGCGCTTGATGAGGCTGTGATTGATGGCATTAAAACCAACATTCCACTCCATCAGAAATTAGTAACAGATGAACATTTTCGTGCAGGCTGTGTCAGCATTCATTATCTGGAGAAAAAGCTAGCAAATGATGCTACTAACTGAGGTAAGTCAAAACGAAGGCTAGTAATACTTCGAACGGATTTTGATTACCTTTATTTTGCAACGCTACTATTAATAAAGTCGTTTACTATGCCTTGGATTCAAATCCTACTTGAGACAACCTCAGATCATGTTCCACGCTTGGAAAGCTTGCTAATGGAGGCGGGCGCAAGCGCTGTGACTTTTCAGGATGCAAAGAATCAACCATTATACGAACCCGAGCTAGGCAGCACGCCGCTTTGGACAAATACAACCGTTATAGGCTTATTTGATGCTCATGAAGAGACTAGTGCCATCGTCTCTTTCTTAAAAGCTGAGTCAGGTATAGCTCCTTTTCCCAAATACAAAATAGATATTGTTGAAGATAAAGATTGGGAAAGAGAATGGATGACTCATTTTCACCCAATCCGCTTTGGGAGTAAGCTCTGGGTTTGTCCTAGTTGGAAAACACCGCCGGAGCCCGGTGCGATCAACCTGATGCTTGATCCTGGCTTAGCTTTTGGCACCGGTACTCATCCAACAACGGCGCTATGCCTTAAGTGGCTTGATCAGCAGAAAGATATTAATGGCAGCACGTTAGTTGATTATGGTTGTGGCTCTGGCATTTTGGCTATTGCAGCGTGTCTCCTTGGAGCTAAGCAAGTGGTTGGTGTTGATATAGACTCTCAAGCTTTAGAAGCAACGATTAATAATGCTCAACGTAATAAGATAGTGGTTGAAAAACTCGAAGTGTTTCTACCGAATGATTTTCCTTCAATACAGGTAAGCTATGTTATAGCTAATATCCTTGCTCAACCTTTGATTGCTCTTGCCTCCAAGCTAGCTGAAATGGTTGAAACAGGTGGGCATCTTGCATTATCTGGCATTGTTTTTGAGCAAACAGAAGCAGTCATCAACGCTTATAGTCCTTGGTTCAAAATAGGAGAGGCGGTTCACCAAGAAGGCTGGGTGCTTATTTCAGGGCAACGATATTAACTCATATATAAACATATGAGTTAATTTTAGTCAGTATAATGCTATAGGTATTAGTATTACTTAATAAAAATTGTCAAAATATTGAGGGTCGAAAAAAATATAAAAATCATTGTTTTTAACTTCAGCCGTAAGTTAGAGTTTGCTCCTTCTCGCGTTGGGTTGATCTTCCCCTACTCTAATGAGCAAGCTGTGCTTAAGAAAAACGTTAGGCGATAAGTATAAACAATTATGGAGCACATTGGCTTTATAGTCAGTTAGGCAAAGAGTATGATGATTGATCCATTCTGGGTATTCATTTTATAACCCTACTTATGACATAAATACCCTCAGTACGAGGAAATCAGCGAAGGCATATTCTTGTGAAAATAGGCCCTTATAAACTGCCATATTCTGCTATCCTTGCACCCATGGCAGGTGTAACTGACCTCCCCTTTCGAAGGTTATGTATGAGAATGGGGGCAGGAATGGCTGTTTCGGAAATGCTGACAAGCAACCCTAAATTATGGCATACCCGAAAATCTATTTTGAGGATGCACCATGGTGAAGAATATGAGCCACGATCAGTACAAATAGCTGGCAGTGATCCAGATGAAATGGCTCGTGCAGCTTTGTTGAACAAACATAAAGGCGCACAAATTATTGATATAAACATGGGTTGTCCTGCTAAGAAGGTTTGTAATAAAGCAGCAGGCTCTGCTCTATTAAAAGACCCAACGCTGGTACAAAATATTCTTCATGCAGTGGTTGCTGCCGTTGATATTCCGGTCACGCTTAAAATTAGAACAGGCTGGGATCGAGAAAACCGAAATGGTGTAGAAATAGCACAGATCGCAGAATATGAAGGCATTCAGGCATTAGCCGTCCACGGTAGAACGCGTGCCTGTATGTACAAAGGAGAAGCAGAATACAGCACTATTGCTGATATTTGTCGATCGGTATCCATTCCAGTCATAGCAAATGGTGATATAACAACTCCAGAGAAAGCTAAGTACGTTATGGATACGACAGGTGCTCAGGCGGTAATGATCGGCCGAGCAGCACAAGGGCGGCCGTGGTTATTTCGCGAGATAAACCACTACCTGAAATATAATGAAATATTATTATCTCCATCACTTGAAGAAGTGTTTAGTATACTGATGGAGCACATAGAAACATTGCACCACTTTTATGGTGAACATCAAGGTGTAAGAATCGCTCGAAAACACGTTAGTTGGTATATGCAAGATAAGCCATTCTATTCAGCGTTTAGAAAAACATTCAATACCTTGGATACTGCACAGGCTCAGAAAACATACATAAAGCAATTTTTTGATATTTTATCCGTGAAAATGCCGTTGAAACCGCCAGAAATCACTGAAGCAAACCACTGCTTACAGCTGCGATAAAAACAGCACTTCACCCAAGACGATAAGTAACGGAGAGGACATAGCAGCATGACTGCAACACAGGTTATGACTGAGAAGCACTCACTCAATAGTACCCACAGCACGCGTTTAACTGAGCATAAAGAAGTCCAGCCTCATACCCTCAGAGATAGCGTGGAACGGGCAATGAATAATTATTTTTCACACCTTGATGGACAGGATGTAACTAATGTTTATGAAATGGTTATGTCTGAAGTAGAAGCCCCTATGCTGGAAGCCATTATGGCTTATGTAGAAGGCAATCAAACCAAAGCCGCTACTTTTCTAGGACTGAATCGCGGAACCCTGAGGAAAAAACTAAAACAATACAGATTATTATAAAATCTGCATTAGGTATGCCACTGCATGAAGTTAGTTTGCTAGAACTATCAAGGGGGCTAAAACGCTGCGAAACATCAAGCCAGCAAAGCCCAGCGCTTACCAAGAGTAAGTAGCTGGCGTGAATATAAGGCAGGTAGCAACATAGCATTCAAAAACATGAGCGTTAGTTTGATAGAGGTATTCTTCTATCGGGTTTTATTAAATACTCGTTAACCAATAAAGAGAGCAAAATAACGCCGCCACCTAAGCCAAGCCGAGTTAGATCAACATCACGATTCCAGATAGCAATATTGACAATCAGTCCAGCGGGGATCAGTGCATTATTCATAATAGCCAAGGCGCCGGGATTGACTTTGCATGCACCTTTGTTCCAGAAAAAATAACCAAGCCCCGACGCTACAATGCCTAGCCAACCCAATATACCCCATTGAGTATAGGTGGTGGGCAATTTAGTCATATCGCCAAGCAATAAATATGCGGTGGCTGCAACAGTAAGAGCGCCCAAATAAAACCAACCGAATATTTGGTGTTGCGACAGACGCAGTTTTTCTTTTTCCAAAAGTACTTTATAAGCAACTTGCCCCATTGCCATACATATATTCGCACCTTGAATGATCATAAACCCTTTAAAGTAGCCTTCATTCATACCGTTAAACTGTATGATGATAGCGCCTAAAACAGCAATAACAGCTGTTAAAAGATACCATGGTGAAAAATTACGGTTCATCAGATCGTAAATTAGCGTAATATAGATGGGCGTAAAAACGGTGAATAAAAGTACTTCCGGCACGCTTAAATAGAGAAATGACTGATAATAAAACAGGTACATCAAACCAAGCTGAGTACCGCCAATAGCCATGAGTTTTAAGGCCATACTCCTTGGTAGGCCTTTTATACGAAGAAAAGGTAAAAATACGCATGATGCAAGCAAAACCCTGCTCAGCACTGAAAAATAAGGGTCAACCTGACCCGCAAGATAAACACCGATAAGGCTAAAAGAAAAAGACCAAAGAAGGGTGACCCCTGAAAGATAAATCACCTGCACTACCTATATTGTGTATTTTGTTCATAAAGTGTAAAGGCTTATATGTTTGCACTAGCCATTGTGCTGACAATATAGATAACATTTCAACGTCTAGCAATAGCTCCTCTACTTAGTCATGCTATCTCGTTATTATCTTTAACTTATGTAATGGGCGCGGGCAGCCGGACTCCAGAGTAAGACGGAATGACGCGTAATAACGGGGCTATTGCGAGGAGTTGCGAAGCAGTGCTGGTGTTCTGCTGATCAGCACAATAGCGTAGTTAGCAAAGGTGATTGGTATACTATTCACAATCAATATGACTTATGGGTTGCTGATAATCTTTTATGACTAGGCTTTTATAAAAAGGAGCTGCTATTTGAGTCTTTTGCAATCATTGTGGCAAGCATTGCCTCAGCTATCAGGTTATGAGTTGGTATCACTATCAGGTAGATGCTCGAAGGCGCGCTGGCAAGGCAAAGGAGAGGGGGCTGTCATTCCTGACGCCATCTCAGCGAGTCATTGTTACATAAAAGAGCGAGGTGTTTTTATACTTGAAAACGGCACTGAGCTGGAAAGTCATAATGAATGGCTTTGGCAGAAACTACCAGATCGTGTCCGCCTTTTCCATGTCAGAAGAGGACGTGATTCGCCCGTTGAATTGTTTGAGCTTCACGAAGACGTAGACTCAAATACACTAAGGTCTATCTCGCCTCATTTATGCGGAGAGGATGTTTATGAAGCAACGGTTTGGCTAATCAATACAAATGTGCATATTCGTTGGTGTATTTCTGGAAAGGTTAAGGACGAGCAGCTTAACTACTGTTACCATCGGTAATCTTTATGCTATTAAGTTGACTTTCATCGGAGTTGGCTGTTCTCAGTCGAATAGGTTGCCCATCTTTTTTATACGCTCTAAATATAGATGATAAAATCCCATATAAAAAAACATCGAGAACTAATAATTAGCTGCAAGACATTCATCAAATACATTTTACTACTATCATATATAGCCTATGATAGCGGACTAAAAATTAAATGCCTGATAATAAAGTTGATTATGCTGTTTTTTAAACTAGGAGATTTTTACTATGAACCAGTCGCTAGTACCCAATAAAATGCATGTCGACGCCCTTGCTAGTCTTGGACTCAATCAGATTCAAGAAATTGTTTATAATCCGTCGTATGAAGAATTATTTAAAGAAGAAACTAAAGCAGAATTGCAAGGATTTGAAAAAGGATCAGTAACGGCTTTGGGCGCTGTAGCTGTTGACACTGGCATTTTTACCGGACGTTCGCCAAAAGATAAATATATTGTCAAAGACTCGGTAACCTCTGAAACTGTCTGGTGGTCTGACCAAGGGAAAAACGATAATAAAGCCATTGCTATAGAGGTATGGGATAGTCTAAAAAAATTAGTTACTGATCAGCTATCATGTAAAAGACTTTTTATAATAGACGGCTATTGTGGTGCAAGCATAGGGAGTAGACTAAAAGTTAGATTTATAACTGAGGTAGCTTGGCAAGCACACTTCGTAAAAAATATGTTTATAAGGCCAGAGTCTTCTAATATAGAAAATTTTGATCCAGATTTTATTGTGATGAATGGTGCTAAATGCACTAATCCTAACTGGAGAGAACAAAAACTTAATTCAGAAAACTTTATCGCATTCAACTTAACTGAGAACATCCAACTCATTGGCGGTACGTGGTATGGAGGCGAGATGAAAAAAGGCATGTTTTCCGTGATGAACTATCTGCTACCACTAAAGGGCATGGCATCAATGCATTGTTCTGCCAATGTGGGACAAAAAGGAGATGTGGCGATCTTCTTTGGTTTATCTGGCACAGGGAAAACAACGTTATCAGCTGATCCAAAACGAGCTTTGATTGGTGATGATGAGCATGGCTGGGATGATGACGGGGTCTTCAACTTTGAAGGGGGCTGTTATGCAAAAACCATTAAATTAAACAAAGACAGTGAACCCGATATTTACAATGCTATTCGCCGAGACGCCTTATTAGAAAATGTAGTCGTTGATGAGCAAGGCCACATTAACTTTGATGATGGCTCAAAAACTGAAAATACGCGTGTTTCTTATCCAATTTACCATATTGAAAACATTGTTAAACCCGTGTCGAAAGCAGGTCATGCTAAAAAAGTTATATTTTTAACCGCTGATGCATTTGGTGTGCTGCCACCGGTTTCGAAGCTTTCTGCTGAGCAAACGCAATACCATTTCTTATCTGGCTTTACTGCAAAGCTAGCTGGTACTGAACGAGGGGTTACTGAGCCTACGCCCACCTTTTCTGCATGCTTTGGTGCTGCCTTTCTAATGCTGCACCCAACACGCTACGCTCAAGAGCTAGTAAAAAAAATGACTGCCAATAATGCTACGGCCTATCTTGTAAATACCGGTTGGAATGGTACAGGAAAACGTATATCTATTGATGCTACTCGCACAATCATAGATGCTATTTTGGACGGCTCTATTGATGAAGCAGAAACAGCAGAACTTCCTTATTTTAAACTTCAGTTTCCAGTTGCGCTAAAGGGTATAGATAAAGCTATTCTTGACCCTAGACATACGTATCAGAATAAAAACGAGTGGTATACTAAAGCGAATGATCTTACAAAACGTTTTATAAGAAACTTTGAAAAATTTACCGATACAGCTGAAGGGCAGTCACTCATAAGCGCAGGGCCTATTCAGCAAAACGAGCATTAATCAAGCAGCTGATCGGTAATGTGCTAGATCTATGCTTGTTATACGATACGCCGAAAGGCGTATTATATACTCAAACGCTTTCAAGATGCTCGCGTTTATTCAGCTATAACCCTTCATTTTAAGGAGTAAGCTTGGAAGAAAAATGAGCATCTTGAATTCACTTGGGTATATAGAGAAGCACTAGGGAGCCTTCTCAATTAGACGAGCCAATTAAGGAAGCGGCTAGCTGAAGCATGGCCAAATAATTACGCCCCAGTCGTTCATAGCTTGTTGCGACCCTGCAGAAATGCTTCAGTTTTCGAAATAACCTTTCTACTAGATTACGTTCTTTGTATAACTCTCGATCATAATCTCTTGGGGATAGTCTCCCTTTTCTTTGAGGAATAACAGGTTTAGCTCCTGTGCTACGTATCGAAAAGATAAAAGCATCAGAGTCATAGCCCTTATCAACTAACACATAATCAGCGCTGAAGCACTTCTATCAGTGCATTAGCCTGAAGCCTGACCAGCGGTTATGTTCAGGGGAACAGGATTTCCCAAAGCATCAACAGCTGCGTGGATTTTGGTCGTTAAGCCGCCTCTTGATTTTCCAACCGCCTCATCAGTTTGAGCTGTTTTTTTGGTGTCCATCTTAATGGACATGGGTAATGTTGCCATGACCATCAAATATTCAAAATCTTTATCTTTAGAAAGCTCTTCAAAAACACATGCCCAGGTACCTTTATGACACTAGCAATTATATCGAACGTAGACTCTGTGACAGTTACCAAAAGACTCGGGTAAATCCCTCCAGGGTGCTCCTGTTCTGGCAATCCAGAGAACCGCTTCCAGGAAGTTACGGTTATCTTTAGCGGTCACTCCGCAGTCTGACTTCTTGCCTGGCAGAAGGTCTTTGATGCGATTGCATTGATTATTGCTGAGTATGTTACGGGACATAGAACACCAAAAAGTCACAAATTATATTACAAATATCTTTATTTTCTCTAATTGATAACGCCCC
>JAQYUY010000013.1 GCA_028728195.1 Endozoicomonas sp. (ex Botrylloides leachii) | reverse complement strand
ACTGATAGAAGGCTTCAGCGCTGACTATGTATTAGCCGATAAGGGCTATGACTCTGATGCTTTTATCTTTTCGATACGTAGCACAGGAGCTAAACCTGTTATTCCTCAAAGAAAAGGGAGGTTATCCCCAAGAGATTATGATCGAGAGTTATACAAAGAACGTAATCTAGTAGAAAGGTTATTTCAAAAACTGAAGCATTTCCGCAGGGTCGCAACAAGATATGAGCGACTGGGCCGTAATTATTTGGGCATGCTTCAGCTAGCGGCTTCCTTAATTTGGCTCGCCTAATTGAGAACGCTCCCTAGTTTAACAATAGCTCTTCTTTAACCTTTCCCTGAACACCCATCATACGACTTTAATGGAAACGGTTGTACAGTCATGAAATTTAGCAAACCCTACTAATTCATGGCAGCATAACAAGTATTTTTTTAGCTACGCCTTCTTTTTATTGCAATAATCCATTAGCTGATTCATGCTCATCATCTTTTTTGCTGCAAAGTGGCTATAACCTTGGAAGAATAGGAAAGTAGAACAGCAGGAATAAATAATTTAACCATTAGATGTTTACTCAAAACTATTTTTTTGAACATTTAAACATCTATAGACGTATATATTAAAATTAATCTTGATAAAGCGAAGACAATATCGTTGTGATCTCAACGACTATTTAAAAAATATGAAGCATGATTATTCTATTAAGCTTCAACTATAGAAAGACTCAAGCCTCTAGCATAGACTCAAGACTAGCATGCTTTTATCAAACCGCTTGATATATTATCATAACTGTATACACATACAGCATTATAGGCATGCATGAGACTAATTATTGCAGAGAAGCCAAGCTTGGGCAGAGCTATTGCTGATGTACTGCCTAAGCCACAAAAAAAGCAACACGGATATATTGAAACTGCTAGTGGCGATTGTGTCACTTGGTGTCTAGGCCACTTGCTGACCCAAGCAGAGCCACAGGCATATGATCCGGCGTTTAAGCAATGGCAATTGGCCCACTTACCTATCGTGCCAAAGCAATGGATATTGCTACCTAAAAAAAGTAGTAAAGCACAATTAGCCATCATTAATAAATTACTGAAACGAGCGGATATTATTATTCATGCTGGCGATCCTGACCGAGAAGGACAACTATTAATCGATGAAGTACTTGATTTTTTAAAATTAACACCTGCCCGTCGTCAATCCGTTTACCGTCTGTTAATTAATGATCTTAATCCACAAGCTGTAAAAAAATCTTTAGCTTCATTACAACCGAATACACATTTTATCCCACTGTCTGTTTCTGCACTTACTCGCTCGCGGGCTGACTGGCTATATGGTATTAACTTGACCCGCGCTTTTACATTATTAGGCAGAAAAGAAGGGTATAACGGTCTATTATCAGTAGGGCGGGTTCAAACACCTCTACTTGGCCTCGTAGTAAAGCGCGATATAGACATTGAAACGTTTCAAATTAAACCCTTTTTTGAAGTTATTGCTGTGCTTGAAACAGATAATAAAGAGCCATTTCAAGCTAAATGGATACCCAGTGAATCATGCCAACAGTGGCTGGATGAAGATGGACGCTTATTAGATAAGCGTCTTGCTCTCAATGTCATTAAACGCATTCAGGGGAAAAAAGGTACGGTAATCTTGGCTGAATATAAATCTTGTAAAGAGCGCCCACCCCTGCCTTACTCACTATCTGCATTACAGATTGATGCCGCTAGGCAATTAAAAATGAGTGCTAATCAGGTATTGGAAATATGCCAAAATCTCTATGAACAAAAATTCATTACCTACCCGCGTTCAGACTGTCGTTACTTACCAAAAGCACACTTTAATCAAGCACCTGATGTGCTAACAGCTATTCGGCACAATTATCAACCGTTAATACAAGCTGTAGATAAGGCGTTACCCAATAAACCTGGCAGGGCATGGAATGATAAAAAAATATCGGCTCATCATGGAATTATCCCGACTTCACGGCGGGCAACGACGGCTAATCTGACCTCTGAAGGCGCTCATCTTTACGGCCTGATTGCTCGGCAATACATCGCACAGTTTTACCCTGATCATACTTATATGACACAGCATATTGATACGCGCATTGAAGGAGGGCTATTTCAGGCAAGAAGCAGCAAAACAATCAATGAAGGCTGGAAAATGCTATTTAACAATAACAATGCCAAAAATTCAGAAAAAACACCGCCCCTGCCGTTAGTAAAACAAGGCGATACCGTTAGTTGCTTAACTGCGCAACTTAAAGAAAAAGAAACTCAACCTCCTCAACCCTTTTCTGATGCAACATTGCTATCAGCCATGACTGGAATCGCTCGCTTTGTTAAAGACCCTGCGGTACGTAAAATATTGAGAGAAACTGACGGCCTTGGTACGGAAGCAACAAGAGCTGGCATTATTGAGCTACTGTTTAAACGTCAGTTTTTAATACGAAAGGGGCGCAGCATTCATGCAACCCCCACAGGCCGAGCTTTAATTGCAGCGCTTCCAGAAAAAATAAGTCGCCCTGATATGACAGCCAGTTGGGAATTCTTTTTAGAAAGCATTGTAGATCGAAAAGGGTGTTACGCTACGTTTATGAGAAACCTAACCGATGAGTTAAGTACCTTGCTAGATGAAGCGATAACTAATGGAATGGCCTCGGTAAGAGAGCTACCACCAGCAGAGAACCCTTTCAAAAAAAGCGTAACTTTCTCACAACAAAGAAGGAAAAAAGAAAATACAAGCAACAGCTTCAACAAAAAAAGAATAAAGAGATATAATTAATGAAACATAAATATGCACAAGAGGCATATGATCATGAAATACGCAAGAAAAGTCATGATACTACTAACCGTGCTTGGTTACTCTAGTTTAGCATTGGCCAACGAAAATTACCGTTATGAATGCCACTCCAAACAAAACACTAACACCATTGAAGTTGACTATTTACTAAGAGAAAAACCCCTTCCCTGCGAAATAAAATATTTTCAAAATAGCACCGAAGAAACCCTATGGTATGCCCACTATACACAAGGGTATTGTGAGGCAAAAGCAAACGAACTAGCTGAAAACTTGAAAGCTAAAGGGTGGCAATGCAAAAGAATTCCTAATCCAGAAATCAAGTGAAAAAAACAGCGGTCTTGAAACGATCTACAAAAAAACGTATGTACGCAGCCTAACCTGACAAATACTTTTTTAAAATTGGGTAACTGTCCGGTTAGGTCATAACGACTACAAGTTAGCGTAAGGTGTTGGCCCAGAATGGCTAGATATGCTTTTTTGATACTCTCCATCAAGGTAGTCTAAAGCACTATTAACTGCATCTCTTAATTCTGTTGTTATATTTTTTACACTACAGTCAATCATTATATTATGTACAGTCCCAAAATTTTCGATACTTACTGAATACTTATCTTTTACTGATTCCTTATTTAGTTTCATCATTTGCTTCACCCTATCCAAATAATTGCTTATATCAAAGCTTTTACCCCAAAAAGGCTGCGTGTTAAAATAAGCAAATACTGGTTTTTTAATTCCGCTCATATATCCAACCTCAAAGGCTGTACCAGTGTCCATCTCAGGCCCTCGAAAGTTTGTGGTATTAGCCAACATAATATGAGATGCGTCCATCATCTTAATATTGGCATTATATATATCTGCCGCCATTTTTTTATTAGGTACACTATTGTTACTAGAATCAATATTACTATCCATGGGATATTTAAGATCTAAATCAAAAGGAAGTTCATCATATTTTTTATCTTTTACCCATTGATTTGAAAATGCTATTATTTTATTTTTAAGTTCTTCTCCTACATTAATAGGGTTCTGTAGAAAAACATCAGGCCCTGCTAAATATACACTGTATTTAGGTTTATCCCCATAGGCATAATATGAAAATATTGCTAATAAAGAGATAAAAACGGATGAAATATTAAATTTAACGCTCATGAAATTCCTCCCATTATGTAAGTGAGTAAATAACTACATCATTAAAAGTAGCAGTTATCAAATTTCGCGCAATACTGTAATTCCTGAGTAAGAAAATTATTATTCTTAATGCTTGTAAATTGATCGAATATCCAAAAATATGATACCTGCACAATAATACCAAAATTTACTGACACCATCATTACTCTAGTCTGAATGCTTTATTTTGTTAAAAATAAATATTGAGAAAGTATTATTATCAATAATAATGAGATAACCAGCAATATTTTTATTCAAATAATGATTCTATTATCTATTTTAAAAAATAGATCACATGACTTAACAGCAGGTGATATTAGTGAATAATTTTTATCTGTATAGCTAACTGACAGGTGCATTTTAAAAATCTACAACTGCCAGATTAAATCTATATGATTACAATCAACTATTCTTAGAAATCAAATCTATAATATCTGCAACTACCGTTGCAACAAGACTCAAAATATCATTAATCAGACTTCTATCATGTGACTCGCCCTCCACAAGCAACTTATTACAATCAAAACCTTTAGCAATTAATGGAGCTTCTATAAACTCATTTTCAAAACAATTACTAGATAATTCATCGTCTGAGCCAAGCTCAACAAACGTTCTATTAGGCATTTGCGTATAAAAACAAAGCTTAGCCTTATCTTCAGGTATACCTCTATCTTGAGCAATTTCGCTAACTTTAGCCTTAAATGCGGATCTTATTTCAGCAAAAAGCGCCGCTCTTTTAAAAAAAATCTGTTCTTTTTCAGTTACTGCTTCTCCATATTTTTTAGCTGCAACTTCTCCAGAATTTTTATCTGCAACGCTTGTAAAATCAATTAACAAAATATTTTTAGTATCTTCATCATCTCCATGAGCATAATAAGAAAGCGTTAGTAACAAAGAGATAAAGACAGAAAAAATGCTGAATTTTAGCTTCATTAAAATACTCCAAATATATATAATAAGTTATTGCATGATTAAAATTAGCATCAATTAAAAATCATTCAACATGTTATTTATTATTTTTTTAAAATAAAAAATACTTTTTATAAAAGACAATGCTATAACGATAATATAATTATTAACCTAAATTTTAATTTACTAAAATACTGATGATGCATAACATGCGTTAGCATCGGTTGACTTGCAGCACCACTATGCAATTATTGGGCATTTTGATCTCATGACAACCACTAAAGTTAGCCACTCTCACTGTAAAGGCACCTGTGTCGTAAAAAATAGAACGACTCCACCTCAGGCCTACAACGCTTTTACTGCAAAATCTGTGGAAAAAGCTTTTAAAAGAACTTCATATATAACGGTAACCAACCCAGTATTCAGGATTAAATCATATAGTACTAGTGTTCGGGATACTAGCAATGGAGCTATAGCACGCGCCATCTAAAAATATGACAATGTCGTTTATGACCTATTCAAATGATTTTATACAGCGTGTACTTAAAGTACAAAAAGATAAAAAGCTGTCTCACAGAGCGACAGCATCC
>JAQYUY010000129.1:3065-10905 GCA_028728195.1 Endozoicomonas sp. (ex Botrylloides leachii) | reverse complement strand
CTCTTCTTTGAACTCTTTTGGATAGTGCTTATAGGGTTTCTTTTGACTCATTGTGACACCTTAACAAGTGATAGAAATTATCTCTTATTAAAGTGTCCGGTTCTATTAGACCAGTACATAATGCCTACGTTCTATTTGTGCTTTCGCTATTGGGTTTGAAAAGCATTTTTTTATTTAGCTGACTATGCGCTATAAAATAGCCTTAAATGACTTAAAGCTATTTTATAGCTTTGCTTATAAGTCTAATGCTTTATAAGCTTTAGCAAAATGCTTTGTTTCCTTTTTAGAAAGTCCGCCTAATACTGTAATAGCTTGTCGTAGGCGGGCACGGGTCATATCTGGGCCAAGAATTTCCATTGAATCCATAACAGACCATGAATTTGATGTACCGGCAATGGCAATAAATATTGGTTGATTAAATTCACCGAGCTTGTGCCCCATTGCTTTAGAGACAGCTTTAATATCAGCAAAGATATTATCTTTAGTCCATTGTGTTTGTTGCTCCAGCCGCCATAAAGTAAATTGAAGTATTTTTTTAACATCTTCTTGTGCTAATTTTGCATGAACAAAGTGTTCAGCAGATAAATCTAGTAACCCGGCCAGCATAAAGAATGACATCGGTGCAACATCACTAAAGCGCTCTGCTCTTTCTTTTACAAAAGGCAAGAACTTCATTGCATATTCTTTATTAAATAGCCAGTTTTGTAGTCGTTCAGCAAATTGTTGAACGGTTAGCTCTTCTTTAATCCATCTTGAATTTAACCAAGATAATTTTTCTTGGTCAAAGATAGGACCACCTAATGAAACACGTGAAATATCAAAATTTTCCAACATAGCATCTAAAGAAAACTTTTCTTGTTCATCAGGCATGGACCAACCCATGCGCCCCAAATAGTTCACTAGCGCTTCCGGTAAATAGCCGGCATCACGGTAGTAAGTAATACTGGTTGGGTTCTTACGTTTAGAGAGTTTGCTTTTATCGGGGTTTCTCAATAATGGCATATGGCATAGCACAGGCATATCCCAACCAAAATAGCGGTACAACAGTTTGTGTTTGGGTGCGGAATTAATCCATTCTTCGCCACGAATAACATGGGTAATCTTCATCAAATGATCATCAACCACATTAGCCAGATGATAGGTTGGCATTCCATCAGCTTTGACCAGTACCTGCATATCAACCTGTGGCCAGTCAATTTCGATGGTGCCTCGAAGCATGTCGTTAATAGTGCATACACCTGAATCAGGGACCTTCATACGAATAACATGTGGTTCGCCTGCGGTTAGTTTATGCTGTATTTGATCTTCTGTAAGGTGCAGACAATGGCCATCATAACCAGACGTTTGCTTATTAGCCATTTGCTCAGCACGTAGGGTGTCTAAACGTTGAGGTGAGCAAAAGCAATGAAAAGCATGGCCTTTGTCTAGCAGTACCTTAGCATGTTGATCATAGATCTCTCGGCGTTCACTTTGACGGTATGGACCATTGGCGCCACCTAAGTCAGGCCCTTCATCCCAGTTTAGTCCTAGCCATTTTAATGAGTCGAGAATCTGGCGTTCAGATTCAGCCGTGCTGCGAACCTGATCAGTATCTTCTATCCGTAAGATAAATTGGCCGCCTTGACTGTGCGCAAAGGCCATATTAAACAATGCAATATAAGCGGTTCCCACATGGGGGTCACCAGTAGGAGAGGGAGCTACTCTGGTGCGAATGGTCATGTTGCAATGGCTCCAATCAGACGGATAGTAAAATAACAGGCCATTATACCCATCGCTTTTGAAGATGCTACTGTATTATTTATCCTATTTTAGCTCCCTAAGTTATTTACTGCGCTGCAAGTGCTTAAACTTTTCTTAGCTGACGTTTAGCTTCTTACAGTACCAAGTGATATATCGAAATAAATCATTCTGATCTCAGTATATTGCGTAATTAAGCGGGCTTACTAAGCCCTAGTTTTGTTATCAGCTGGCTGATTGTGGTTCCCTGAACTAACAAGGAAAACAGAATAACAGCTAGAGTCATATGAATAACAATATTGCGCTCTGGAATATCGACAGGAATAGAGAGCATTAATGCGACAGGAACAACGCCTCGCAGCCCACCCCAAAACATGACTGCTTTTGTAGCATTGTCTACGAATGGGCTTTTTGGTAACCGGTTACTGACAGGAATTAATAAATAAACGACAAGTAAACGTGCCATTAAGACGGCGCTAATAGCCAGAAGTAAGAAAGCAATATGACCGTGGTATTTATCTAGATCCTGAAATAAAATATCCTCTTGCATTCCCAGCAGCAGGAACACAAAACTATTCGCAACAAATGACATAAACGCCCAGTAGGGGGACAGATATTTCTGCACAGGCTCACTGAGTACTTTGGTGGAATAAGCACGAGTTACCAGACCTGCTGCAATAGTAGACATGACACCCGATACACCCAATAGATGATCAGCTAAAATAAAACTTGCATAAGCGAGAATAGTCGTATGAGAGATCTGCACAAAAGGTATATTGCGTCCAAGTCGTAATAGATATGATGTGCCAAAACCAAGCAGGGCACCAACAATGCCGCCGCCAACAAATACTCTGAAGAAGTCCCATACTGCGCTGACCAATAAGTTTCCGTTATTAACGCCATTGCCTGTTTGAATAACTGTCATTACGATGCCAAATACTACAATGGCTGTTGCATCATTAAATAAGCTTTCTGCATCCATCAGCAAAGACAGACGCTCAGGTGCACCAACCTCTTTAAAAAGAGCAATAACAGCGACTGGATCGGTGGCTGAAATCAAAGCACCAAATAGTAAGGCTCCGGTCATGGTTAGTGGTGTTAAATAACCCAGCAGCCCTGAAACAATCAAAACTGATAAGACAACGCCAACGATAGCTAACAGCAAAACAGGTATTAGCTCATTGCATAGCATGGGTAATTTGATATTCAGTGCGGCATCATAAATTAATACGGGTAATAGCACGTACATGATGAGGTCATGGGTTAAATGAACCTTAAGAATAGGTGCGAGAAATACTGAATGAGGTGCCAACAAGCCAAGGGCGATACCTATAACAACAAGTCCAATGGTATAAGGTATGCGTAATGCTCTAAGGCTAATAGCTGCACAAGTTGCTAACATAAATAAGCCGGAAAATATTAGCACGGATAAAGCCAGGTTAGTTTCGTGCATGACATCACCTCAATATAAAAATACAAACTTTCAGTTATTAAGACTTAATGTAGCGAGTTTATAACCGAAGCCAGATTGGCTGTCATTATTGGTACCAGTAACATGCTTCATAAAAAGCAGTTAATCAATGAGTCGGTATATTTTTACAGGGATTATTTCAATATCACGGGTTCATAGGAAAATCCAAGATGCTTATAAAATCTCTACACTAGGTACGATCGGTATGTTTTCGCTTGTTTACTAAATCCAGCGACGTTACCTGAAAATCAAGTGTTGTAGGATGTGTGCTGTTTTCCAATCGTGCTAATGAGCATTGCAAGATGAGCGCGATTGACCCTTTGAATCTTCCCTTAGTATGATGACGGCCTCGTCCACACCCAGCAATGCTTTGCTTGTCGATCAACTAGGTATTATTCAAATGAGTATTGAACAAAACTATAGCCAATTGGCGCTGAAGTTAATGGATCTGACAGCATTGAGTATGGATGATACCAATGAAACAATTATAGATTTGTGTGATAAAGCCACAACAGCAGCAGGTTCTGTTGCGGCATTGTGTATTTACCCTCGCTTTATTTCCATTGCAAAGGAAAGGCTATATGAACTGGGTTTAGCTGATCTGAAGGTGGCTACGGTAACTAATTTTCCCGATGGTGGTGATGATATTGAGAGTGCCGTAATGGAAACCTATTCTGCAATTAATCAAGGGGCTGATGAAGTGGATGTTGTATTCCCTTACCGAACCTTGATAGCAGGTGATGAAACAGCCGGCGTTGAGTTGGTGCGTGAATGTAAGGCCGTTTGTGGTGATAATATTATTTTAAAAGTAATTATTGAGTCAGGTGAATTAAAAACGCCTAAATTGATTCGTCAAGCTAGTGATTTATCCATTGAGGCCGGCGCAGATTTTATTAAAACGTCCACGGGGAAGGTCGCTGTTAATGCGACGATTGAAGCAGCACAAATCATGTTAACTGCTATTAAAGAAAGCCGTGTTGATGTAGGTTTTAAGCCAGCTGGTGGCATTCGTACAGCCAAAGATGCCAAAGAACATCTGCAACTGGCAGAAAATATTATGGGCAGAAACTGGATTAACCCACAGCACTATCGCTTTGGTGCTAGTGGGCTGCTAAATAATCTGCTGATCGATCTGGGCATCAATGAAGATAATATTGATACGACAAGCTACTAATAGCATGAATGGTTTATACCCATTGAATTTCAATGGGTTTCAAATATTCCAATGCCATGCACGGACCTCACGTTGAGGTTCTTATGTTTGAGGGCGCATATGTGGATATAAAAGCACGTCACGAATTGACGGCGCATCAGTAAATAGCATGACTAAACGGTCAATACCAATACCTTCACCTGCGGTTGGTGGCAAACCGTATTCTAATGCAGTGATATAGTCCGCATCAAAGTGCATGGCTTCATCATCTCCGGCATTTTTTTCGACCATCTGCTGGCGGAAGCGTTCGGCTTGATCTTCTGGGTCGTTTAACTCTGAAAAACCATTGGCTACTTCGCGACCACCTACAAAGAATTCGAACCGTTCTGTAAGGAAGTGGTTATCATCACGCTTACGAGAAAGAGGTGATACTTCTGTTGGATAGTCGGTGATAAAGGTTGGGTTAATCAGTTTATGCTCTGCTGTTGCTTCAAATAATTCTATTTGAATCTTACCCAGTCCCCACGTTGGTTTTACCTCAATGCCCAGTTTATCAGCGACAGCTTTAGCTGGACCAATCTGATCAATATCAGCCGCTTTTAAGTCAGGGTTATAGTGCAAAATAGCATCAAAAACAGACATCCGCGCAAAGGGCCTGCCAAAGTCAAGAGTTTGCCCTTGATAGTTGATTGTGGTCTTACCGATAACATCTTGAGCTAATTTTTTTAGCAGTGCTTCGGTATGATCCATCATATCATTGTAATCAGCATACGCTTGATAAAATTCGAGCATAGTAAACTCAGGATTATGACGTGTAGATAACCCCTCATTGCGGAAATTACGATTGATCTCAAATACCTTTTCAAAACCACCGACTACTGTACGCTTTAAGTAAAGCTCAGGTGCGATGCGTAGATACATATCCATATCTAATGCATTATGATGTGTAATAAATGGCTTGGCAGTAGCGCCTCCAGGAATAACTTGGAGCATAGGCGTTTCCACTTCCATATATCCTTCACTATGAAAGTAATCGCGAATGCAATGGATAATATCAGAACGAACCTGAAATGTGTTGCGGGATTCCTCATTGGTGATTAGGTCAACATAACGCTGACGATAACGCTGCTCAGTATCCGTTAGACCTTTATGTTTTTCTGGCAGCGGGCGCAATGACTTGGTGAGTAGCTGAGCTTGGGCCATATCAACATACAGGCTGCCTTTACCTGAGCGTTGCAGTATGCCTTTAACACCAACAATATCACCCAGATCCCAGGTTTTGATTTCTTTCAGTTCAGCCTTGGATAATACCTTGCGGTTTAGGTATAACTGAATCCGCCCAGACATATCCTGAATTTCCATAAAGGCACCACGGTTTAGCATAATCCGTCCAGCCATGCTGACCCTGATACCTTGCTCAGCTAAATCCTCCTTGGTAGCATTTTCATAACGCGCTTGTAAATCACCAGCAAGGGAGTCACGGCGAAACTTATTAGGAAAAGCAACTCGCTCAGCTCTAATAGTGGACAGTTTTTCACGACGTAAAGCGATCAGTTTATTTTCGTCTTGAGGATCAATAAATTGCTGTTGATCAGACATAACACATCCTATTTGGGTTCAGCAGTCAATGAAGGTAGGTATACATTCACTGATGATTCATCATTAAACAAAACGTCGTAAGCACAAAGCGGGTTACAAACCTTTTTTAAGACTGGCTTCAATAAAACGATCAAGGTCACCATCGAGCACGACCTGCGTATTGCGGGTTTCAACGCCTGTACGAAGGTCTTTTATCCGAGCATCATCGAGCACATAAGAACGAATTTGGCTACCCCAGCCAATATCAGACTTACTGTCTTCCAGTGCTTGTGCGTCAGCAGAACGCTTTTGCATTTCAAGCTCATATAACTTGGCCTTTAACTGCTGCATGGCTTTATCACGGTTTTGATGCTGTGACCGTTGGTTCTGACACTGTACAACAATGCCGGTAGGGTTATGGGTAATACGAATTGCAGAGTCAGTTGTATTTACATGTTGCCCGCCGGCACCACTGGAGCGATAGGTATCAACTCTCAAGTCGGCCGGGTTAATTTCAATGTCAATTTTGTCATCAATTTCTGGAGAAACGAAAACAGAAGCAAATGAAGTATGCCGACGATTGCCAGAATCAAAGGGTGACTTTCTTACTAAACGGTGCACACCTGTTTCTGTTCTTAGCCAGCCAAAGGCATAGTCACCACTAAACTGCACGGTAGCTGATTTTATACCGGCAACATCACCAGCTGAAACTTCAATCAGTTCGGTCGTAAAGCCGCGCGCCTCTCCCCAGCGTAAATACATTCGCAGTAGCATATTTGCCCAGTCCTGAGCTTCAGTACCCCCGGAACCTGCTTGAATATCAAGATAGGCGTTGTTTAAGTCCATTTCGCCGGAAAACATCCGTCGGAACTCCAATAATTCTAATTGTTCAGATAGTTGATTTAACTCATCGATAACGCCTTTAACGCCCTCTTCATCAGACTCTTCTACGGCCATTTCCAGAAGCTCTTTAGCATCGACAATGCCTTGTGTTAGTGCATCAATCGTCTGCACTACGGATCTAAGTTGAGATTGCTCACGTCCTAATGCTTGAGCATTATCTGGGTTATTCCAAACCACGGGGTCTTCTAATTCTCGCTCAACTTCCTGCAAACGCTCGTTTTTTTGTGCATAGTCAAAGATACCCCCTAAGCACGTTAGTGCGCGAGTTCATATCTTTGATACGTTCTTTTATGGGATTAACTTCAAGCATTGCCCTATATCACTCACAGATTAAGTCAAGTGGCACATTCTACCTGATGTTAGGGTGTTTTGTAATCAATGTAAGCTATAGATATAGCGATATTTTTGCTAATTTAAACCCGTTAACCTGTTATATTCCTAACATCTTTCTTTGATCAGCTATAAATCAGCTTTTGTGAGAACAATCAACCAGTTTTAATTATTAACAAAAACTTAAAAAAAGTTATTTATCACTCATAAGGTATTATTTTAATAGTTGTTTTTAATAAAAATTAAAATAAATGTAAACAGAGGTTATTATTTTAAAGGATGCTAATATAGTGAAAGCATCAAAAATGAGAAAGGTTACCGATTTAGATAGGAGAGATTAACCAGATAGTAGGCTCTCAATGATATCATCATATTGCTTCTGTTCTTCCTCAGATAGCGTAATAGGCCCACTGGATTTGAATGCCTTAATTAAATCGGCTCTAAATGTATTGTCACTTAAGAGATCAAACGCTTTTAATTGATTAATTACAACTTGAATGGCCTTGATGTGCTTAGAAGCTAAAGCAAGGAATAAACCCGTAGTACCATTATCTCTTGGCTTTATAACCCAATTTTTTAGCCATTGCTTGTCCTCTGGGTCATTCTTATCGATACCAAATGCTTTTAGGTTGTTAAACAAGGTATTAATGCTCTCTGGGTTTCCATAT
>JAQYUY010000129.1:0-2965 GCA_028728195.1 Endozoicomonas sp. (ex Botrylloides leachii) | reverse complement strand
TTTTTTAGCCATTGCTTGTCCTCTGGGTCATTCTTATCGATACCAAATGCTTTTAGGTTGTTAAACAAGGTATTAATGCTCTCTGGGTTTCCATATGCTAGCTCAAACGATAAACTCGTCACATCGTTGTTCTCTGGCTTTTCAACCCATTCCTTTAGCCATTTCTTGTCACTTTCATTGATACCACATGCCTTTAAGTTATCGAAGAAGTTATTGATAATCCTTGTATTTTTATTGTATAGCGCTATGAATAAACACGTCATACCAGTATTCGGGTTGCTGGATTTTGAGATCAGGTTTTTAACAAATATTTTTTTGTCCCTCTGCCTTGAATCGCGCAATAGATTAAAATAATTATTCAGAGCTCTAAAGTGTCCATTTTGCATGGCAAAGTAAACTCCTGTAGCTCCATTAACCTCTGCCTCAATCAATTCCTTGCTTTTATTAAAGTGCGGTTTAATACGAGTTGCTATATCCTTTTTGCCAAGATGCCCTTCTCCCATTAACTGATTGATTAAAGAAGGGTTTACATCACCATCTAGTTCAACCGTTGCCTCATTTGCATTTTCTATGGTGTTTGTCGAGCGCAGTACGCCACTATAATCTGGACCAAAAAAGTTTTGGTTAAGATCCGCAGGGTTCGGTATTAAATCGTTTAGTGTGACCATTTTTAAAGCCTCACGGTTAGGCACGGTTAATCGCCAAACCCTGAGGCTGTCATCTGGATCATAAAACACTAGTTGGAAGGTTCCCTCTTTCTGGTGTTCTACCATTAGCCCCATTGCATGAGTAGCTGAATTCAGAACCCATCCTTGACTATCTCCTGTGTTGAGACATTGCAGGGCTATTTTATACAGGGAGTGGCCAATCGCTATTCCACTAAAATAGTAAGCTTTTTCAGCAACCCCATCACCGTTATCAGGGGTCAAACCATCCAGCTCTTTTGTTGTTTTAATACTTGGGTGAGCGGCTATTTTTTCTGCGGTGCTAATACTTAAAAATTTTCCCCCTATATTTTTTCTTTTCTTTGGCTGCTCGTTGTCAATAGGTCGATTGTTGTTTTCTCCACTGGATATAGAGGATGCCGATGATGGTTCCCCTAGTTTGTTTTTATGGCCAAACACACCGGTTACAAAAGCATCAGCGAGGTGTCGGCATTCAATAGGCTGGTTATCCTTATGACCGATGGCTTCCTGGTTTAGATTTATATAATTTCCTTTCGACATGTATGCAATGATAGCAGGGTCTTCAAGCTTTAACGTTGTATTGGCGGCTAACTCTAGTTTTGCATCTTGACGAGTATAGTGGCGCTTATAAATAGTGCGCGCAGGGTCTTCTTCAGCTAACCGTTCTAGCTTTCGATTCATTAGGGCAATGGCTTCAGGGGTTGGCTTGGTTAACTCTGGATCATTTGTGGAAGCAGGGGAGGGTATATCCGTTAATGAAACAGCTCTTCCATCATATTGAGCATGATCACTTTCTATTGAACGGGTATTAACATCATTGTTTGCATGAGTCGGTGAGTGCTTTGGCGGTATTTTATCAGTATTCATTGATCAGATATCTTTTGTCTTTATTGTAGATGGTATCGGCCAGAGCAGAATTGTAGATGGTATCGGCCAGAGCAGATGAGATCTGAGGCACTATTCATAGCCCTATCTATGATTCGGTCCTAACCATCCCGGTGTTCAGGATCACATCATAAATAGGGCTATGAATGGTGCGAGTTTGAGATACCAGCAGAGTGCTTGGTATTAGCCAGAACACCGTTATAAAGCGTTTTAAAAACTCTCGCCCTGCTTACCCTTTCAAAATTCACAGGTTCAGCTACTCTGCCTCAGGGGTTTGAGAGGAACAGCCTTACGTTGAGAATACGGCTAAAAAGATTAAACCGACGGATTATATGCTTCTCTAGGTCAGAAGATATTCACGACAAGGTGGTTGGCGAATTTATTTCAAGAAATTATTATCAACTAGTGTGCGACATGACAAGAGATAGCCATATCAACGGATCCAGTAACTTACTAAATCGCAAAAAAATTTTTTGAATATTAAGAATATTGTTTTAAATAAAACGATATATTGGAACTAATTAACTATAATAACGTCCATATTTAATAAGGAAACATGATGTTTCAACACCATAAATAATAGAATGAGGTTTTTTTATGGAAACTAAGCGTGTATTAAAAGCGATATTAAACGTATTTTCTGTAGTACCTTTGTTTGTAGTGGGTCTAATGGCTATGGGTTTAGCGCCGTTGACGGTTGCAGAAGAAAATATATCTTCACCTGTACCTACTATTGATGAGCAGAATGATCATGACGAAGCTAAAGATTTAGACTATAAGCTAAAGCTTTCTACAACGAATGATGAGAAACAAACTGTTGAAGAATCAGGCGATGAAGAATATAGCATTCAGTTATCTGCAAATAATGATTCAGATGATATGCATTCAGATGAAGACGAAAAAAGCACAGCGAGTTAGTTGACTTATTTCTAACTTCCCCTAGAAAGCTTATTATTAAAAGGCTGTTTATGGCCTGCTTCAAACAGCCTTTGAGAACCGGTGATCAAAGATCATAATACAGCCGGTTCAATTTACGTTGCTATCCTGCCCACTTTCTTCGCATTTGAAATTATATTCTGATTGATACTCCATGATATAAGCGAGTATTTATGGGTTGAAGTAAATACAATATATAAAGTACCTAAGAAGATCAGTTCTTAAACTTCAGCGCCAGATAGCACAGTAGCTTGTTGAGCCTATGCGCATGACTTTTCTCGAAAAAAATTTATAACATACTAAAGCATTAATAACTTTATATTGTTTATAAGTATGCACCTGATGTGTGACTTTAAATTGAGAGCATAGGCGCAAACTGCATAGGCTCACGCCCAGCTTGAATGTTCAAGTAAATGCCAACAGTGATGCCCAGCAGCTTCCGAGCTACACGACTTGTC
>JAQYUY010000128.1:7337-10923 GCA_028728195.1 Endozoicomonas sp. (ex Botrylloides leachii) | reverse complement strand
TGCACAAATACCACAACGAATACAGGGTTGTGCCGGTGTCGCTGGGGGAAATTCTTTTTTAGTGGCTGCAATATAGCAATTCGTTGTTTTAATAACAGGAATAGCCGTATTATCAAGACTAAAGCCCATCATTGGGCCGCCAAGAACTAAATGATAAAGTGCTTCTTCATTTATGCCAGCAAAACGCAACAATTCATTGGCCAGTGCGCCAATGGGAGCTTCTACATTTTGTGGGTATTTTAGGGCAGCTCCTGTTAGCGTGGTGATTCGAGAAATAAGCGGCTTGCCTTCAATGATTGCATCAGCAACCGCCGCTAGCGTGCCTACGTTGTAACATAGAAACCCCATTTCAACAGAGCGGGCATCATTAGGCACTTCTTTTCCGGTTAATGTATAAATAAGCCGCTGAGCATCACCTGATGGGTATTTCGTTGGTATACTAACCACTTGCCATGGACGCTCTTTGCAGGCTTTTTCCATCGACTGTATCGCCTCGGGCTTATTGCCTTCAATGCCAATAAGTACGCACTCAAGGTGAAGCATATGGCAAAGTATATCAATACCATGAATGATGTTGTCTGCACGCTCGCGCATCAGCATATCATCGGCGGTGATATAAGGCTCACACTCGGCACCATTAACAATAAGAGTATGTATTTTCTTTTCGGAGCGAGAGGCCATTTTAACGGCAGTAGGAAACCCAGCACCGCCTAACCCAACAATACCGGCAGCGTAGATCCGCTCAACCAATATATCTGTACTAATAAGTTGATAGTTAGGCGTAGGAGTAAGCTGACACCAGCGGTCTTCACCGTCGCTGTTTAGTATTATGCATGTATCTTTCAAGCCAGAAGGGCTGGGTACACTATGGGGGCCTATCGCAGTGATAGTGCCTGATGTGGGCGCATGAACGGGGGCACTAACAAAACGGTCTGCTCGTGCCAGCAGTTGTCCTTTAAGTACCTTATCGCCTACGGAAACCAGTGGTTTTGCCGGTGTGCCAGAATGCTGATTCAGTGGCAAAACATAGTGTTTAAACAGCGGTAAGCAGGCGATGGGTGTATGCGTGGACTGCTTTTTATTGGCTTCAGGATAAACGCCACCTGGAAAGGTTTTAATAAGAGTGCTCACGCAGTGCCTTCCTCGGAGATCTTTAGAGGATGACGATCTGTGACAATCAGCGGTTGTTGCGCTTGTGGCAGAGTCCAGCTCCAGTTTTTAGTTGTGACTTCTAAAGGAATCATATCTATACAGTCTACAGGGCAGGGGGCAACACAAAGATCACACCCTGTGCACTCATCGGCTATCACCGTGTGCATTTGTTTTGCTGCGCCTAAGATAGCGTCTACAGGGCAGGCTTGAATGCATTTTGTGCAGCCAATGCACTCCTCTTCGCGAATAAAAGCAACCCGAGGTTCCGTTTCTACGCCGTGTTCTGCATCCAGAGGCTCTGGTGTGACATCCAGTAAGGCAGCCAATGCATCAATAGTGGCTTGGCCACCGGGAGGGCACTTGTTAATGGGCTCACCATTGGCTATTGCCGTTGCATAAGGGCGGCACCCTGGATGGCCGCATTGGCCGCACTGAGTTTGCGGTAGCAGGTCATTAATTTGATCAACAATAGGGTTGCCCTGTGTCTTAAATCGTACGCTAGCAAACCCTAATAGAGCACCGAAAACAAGTGACAGCGCTAATAGCGCACCAATGGCATAAAAAATAATCTCCATAAAAGCCCTTACATTTTAATTAGGCCGGTAAAGCCCATAAACGCAAGAGACATTAATCCAGCAGTAATCATACCAATGGAAGTCCCTCTAAAAGGTGTCGGCACATCAGCCGCAGCTATTCGCTCTCGCATAGCTGAAAATAAGATTAACACTAATGAAAAACCAACGGCAGCAGAAAAGCCATATGTCGCCGAGTAGGCTAGCGTGCTATCAAGCCGGTTGCTATTGAGCAGGGCTACACCTAGTACCGCGCAGTTAGTTGTAATGAGCGGAAGAAAAGCACCGAGGACTCTGTGTAATAAGGGGCTAACTTTGCGCACTACCATCTCAGTAAACTGAACAACAACGGCAATCACTAGAATAAAAGCAATTGTTCTCAAAAACTCCAACCCTAAAGGGGTGAGAATATACCGATCAACCAGATAGCTACAAATTGAGGCAAGCGTTAAAACAAACGTTGTTGCCAACGACATACCCATGGCCGATTCTAGCTTATTAGAAACCCCCATAAAAGGGCAAAGGCCAAGAAATCGAACCAGCACAAAATTATTGATCAGTATGGCGCTGACCATAATCAGCGCCAGTTGATTTATCTGTTCCATTACGCTTAAGAAGGCTCTGTCAAGGGCATTAGTAGTCAGGTAGGGGGAGGTTGCCTGACCTGATCGCAGGGCGATTATATCGTGCTAGCCTGCTAGTTTAAATGCTTTTAGTACGTACTAGGAGTATGTGCTATGCAGGCACCGGTTATTTAGGGCGTTTTTCAACAAAACATAAACCGTGACCACCCGCTAACTAAGCAAAGTGAACCGCTTCAATCGTATTTTCTAGCCACCATCATGAGCATGAGCAGTCTGGCTCCAAAATAAAACATAATGACCAATAATAGCAGGGCTATTGCGAGGAGTTGCATTGCCGTGCTGATATTCAGCGCAATAGCGTCGTTAGCAAAGATGCTTGGTATGATAATTTAGCCTAAATCTGCTTCCTTTGCGACCAAAGTTGAATAGTTTTCAGTATGCTCTCTGTTTATTATCAGTTCGATAATTTTCATAACAGAGGGAGTATGACTATGAGTCCATCTGTAGTAGCGAGTGTATCACTAAGCAGAACAGCGAGTACACAAAGCAATGGATCAGCACGTTCTAAACAACCTACAGCCTTTGGCAAAAAAGTCCAAAGCCTTGTTGGAGAAAAAGGCATTTTTAGAACAACAGCTAAATTTGCAACATCTAAGCCTGCTAGAACTGCTCTGAAAGGTATTAAAGGGCTTGCTGGAAATATCGGTAGAGCAGTTGCCATTATTGCTGTTGTGCCATTTTTAACGGTAGCAGGATTAGTCGAAGGCAGTGTTCGGGGGGTGCTTAATGCTTATCGTTCAAGCGCTACGGGAACAGTCGTAGAAACAGTCAAGTCAGCGGTGCATGCTGTTCAGCATTACCTGCGAAACGAGGGGGAAATCGAAGTGGAGGCAGAAAAATATCTGGTCAACCTTTGCACAAGTGACCAAGCAGATGTCCTAAGAAAAAGCATTGAAAAGTACAATAATGCTTTATGTTCCCTAACTCTAGCTCGATCAGATGTTCGCCATTACAATTGCAATGGTTTAAACAGCCAAGAGAAAAGGAATGTCATGGCTAAGGCAAAAAAATCTGAAAAACACGCTTCAAAGAAGTTTGATGATGCTAAAAATAAACTTGAAAACGAAATAAGCTCTATTTTAAAAGGCATTAAAACTAGACGAGATAAGGTGAAAACTGATGCTGAAAAACAGATGAAAACATTTACTGGTACCCCAGTGGCAACTTATATGAGTAATTCTAAACAGAGACACGATTTCAAAAAGTATATAATGCATA
>JAQYUY010000128.1:0-7237 GCA_028728195.1 Endozoicomonas sp. (ex Botrylloides leachii) | reverse complement strand
CTAGTGACTCAGATGGCTAACGCATTTCCCTATGAGAATACTAGTCGTGACTGGGAAGAATAGCCGCTATTAACACTAGTTCCAACTATCAGGCACGTGAATATAGCGCGCTAAAATAATAAGAAACTAAAAAAACCGGAAGTCATTATTAGGCTTCCGGTTTTTTTAGCTACGCTATTGCGCTAACCACTTAGCATTTCCTCAGCTGCTGTCGGTCTATTGCGGTTGACATCGAATAAAAACCCTTGGGTAAGTTATTTGTATCTTTTTTTTCTTAGCTAATGCTAACTGAAAAAATGAATAGAATTTATCAATGGCTTGGGGGTCAACAGCATTATTGTAATACTTCTCAGACGTATAAGCCTTTACCGGCCCAGAATTGAAGACATCAATAGCTCTTTCTTGAGGCAGTTGATACACAAAATCTTTTGTTTCAATACTTGTAACACTAAAACGGTGCCCTAATAAAAATGTTGTATACTCCTGAGGCGAAGCTAAGTGCATACAGGGAAAATGGTGCTGAGACAATAGATCATTAATAAACGAGTGCTGAAGTTTTAATGACTCTATGATATCCAAAAACTCAGGACACCATCGTTCCTTATAAGACGATTGGATAAAAAAATAACCATCAGGTGATAGACAATGGTGGATAGTAGATAGTGCTGCGCTGTAGTTAGAAAACCACTGAAAAGACGAGTTAGCAAAAACATGACTGAAGCGAAAATCTGTAGGGTAATCTTCTATAGCATGATGTTTATAGCAAATCAGCTTATTGCGTGTCGACTTCTTAGCTAGCGCTATCATACCATCGGCCTGATCTACCCCTATCACCTTCGAAGGCAAAAGATTATCAAAGATAAGGTTTGTCACCCTACCCGACCCACACCCGACATCAAGGAGACTACTTCCGCAGCGAACATAAGGTTTAGCAAAATCGATGAGATATTTTGCTGCATCTAGCTGTATAAACCCGCTCTGATAGTAATTTCGCTCATAGTCTTTTATTAATGCAGCCACTGTGATTAGCTTCCTTGTACTTAAACCAAAAAATAGGGATATGTGCTATTGGAAACAATGTAGGGTTTGCTTGCCATCTGAATGATATGTAAAAACCTCTCACTGATACTTTATCGATGCTACCTTACCATAAGGAGTTCATTGCATCTGAAGTAAGGTGTGCATCAATTTTCTACATATTAACATCAAGATAAGATGACTAGTATAAATTCTATAAGATATAAAAAACCCATTTCACATTTCAGCCTTGTAGGCTACAGTGTATCACTGGCAAAATAGTGTTAATGAAAGACTGAGGTTATTTTCATGCTTGCAATTATCAGGCAATAATCTTCCGGTAGAAAAGCACGAATGTATTCTAAAGAATTGATGAAAGACCAATTAACAAAAGGGTTTATAGCGCTTGCTCTCGTAGTGAGCGCTATGTTACCCATTTACTCAAAAACAGTGCAAGCTCAACAAGTGGCTGGCTTATATAAGGCGGAAGAAGCCGTTCAATCCCAGTCAGATGAAGTAAAACAGGAAGCAATGAAGCAAGCTTTTGAGGAAGTCTTAATCAGGGTTACAGGCGAAACCAAACACCTTGAAAACAGCACGCTGAAGGAGGCCCTAAATACCCCCGACACGTATGTAAAAGGGTATAGTTATCGTCGAGATACTGTAGGGGCAAAACAATTATATTTAGATATTACATTCGAACCAGAAGCCGTTAATCGCCTACTAAGATCAGCAGGGCTGCCTATTTGGGGGGGCAATAGACCCACCACGTTACTGTTGTTAGCCATTGATCAAGATGGGGAGCGCAGCATTCAAGCTGATAATAGTACCGATCAAGTGGTTCAGGGTTTTGATGCTCAGTTTAAAAAACGCTCTTTGCCGCTAATTTTTCCCTTAATGGATGTTAAAGACACCAGCTTGGTCTCTCCAGTCGATGTTTGGGGTTTTTTTATTAGCAACCTCACTCCCATATCTAAGCGTTACCATGCTGATGCCATACTGGTTGGCAGACTGTCAGAAAATCAGGGTATTTATGATGGGAGGCTCGTCTTTTCATTTCGTAATCAACCCCTGAAAGAAGCGACGGTAACCGACTTAAACATTGCTCAATTGGCATTGGTTGCTGCGGATTTAGCTGGTAGCGCATTAGCAAACCATTATGCTGTTGCTTCACTTGATTCTCAAGATTCTCGCTTGCTCGTTGAACAAGTAAAATCATTTAAAGATTATAGTGATCTATTGAATTATTTAAACAAATTGACTGCTGTTCGTTCAGTACAAGTTAGACGATTAGCAGGTTCAACCATTGAACTTGACTTACGCATTGATGGCCAGAGAAATCAGCTAATTGATACCATTGCGTTGGGACGTCACCTGAAACCAAAAGACAATGGCTCAATAGAAAACTTGACTAATATTCAGCAAGGCGAGCTCCATTATCGATGGATAAGACGCTAAGCTAAAAACCACAGCTGTTGATCAGCTCAATTGAGGAAGCATTATGTCCATTGAGCAACGCTGGATTCTGATTGCAATAACAATAGTTACTGTTTTATTTCTCTATCTACTTGGCTCAGTATTGACGCCTTTTATGATAAGTATAGTGTTAGCTTATCTTGGTAATCCTCTCGTGTTGCGTTTAGAGTTGTTAGGGGTATCTAGAACCCTGTCGGTCTCTGTTGTTTTTTTTGTTCTTGCCCTCGTGATCATCACCTTACTGCTAGTTGTTATCCCACTGGTATTTCAGCAACTAAAATCTTTGATTCAATTACTGCCTGATTTAGGAATATGGCTGCAAGCGAATGTGTGGCCTTTGCTACAGAAATATCTAAACGTAAATTCAAGCCTATTTGATCTCAACCATATTGCAACAGTGTTAACCGCAAAGTGGCAAAAAACCGGTGGACTGATTGCCTTACTTAGCTCATCAGCTACACGTTCATCTATCGCTTTGTTTAATTTTCTTGCTAATTTGTTTCTGATACCTGTGGTCACGTTTTATTTATTAAGAGACTGGAAACGTTTAATCAGCCATTTACGTAGTTTATTGCCGCGGCGCATTGAGCCGAAAGCTATGATACTTGCGAAAGAGTGTGATGGTGTACTAGGCGCTTTTTTAAAGGGGCAGCTAATGGTTATGCTATCTCTGGGGCTAATCTATAGCGTTGGCCTTGGCTTGATTGGCTTAAAATTCGCTATTTTAATTGGATTGCTAGCAGGCTTGGTAAGTATTATTCCTTACATGGGTTTTATCGTTGGTTTTTCCATGGCATTAATTACTGCGTTGTTTCAACCTGACAATAACTGGCTACTCGTTGGTGTTGCCAGTGTATTTATTGTTGGACAAGCGCTAGAAGGAGGATTTCTCACGCCCAATTTAGTAGGCGATAGCCTTGGTCTTCATCCTGTAGCTGTTATTTTTTCCTTGATGGCCGGTGGTCAACTCTTTGGGATTGTAGGCATGTTGATAGCATTGCCACTTGCAGCCGTTATTGTGGTATTCTTACGGCATTTTCATCGAAATTATAAAGAAAGTCTGTTTTACCATGCAAAATCGCATGAATGACGAGCCATGGCTTTTGAGGTTTTACTGTATAATCTTACTGCAAGAAGAGCAGCTTCTTCCCCAGAAAACAGTAGATTTTTCTACAATAGGCTTGGCTAATATTGCATACTCATTGAGTATTGGGACTGTTATTTGACTGTAAAACATTATGCATTCATTTATCAGAATCATCTCCAGCTGTTTCGAGAAGCTGTTCATGCTTTTTTACGAACAGCCTCTAAGATCCTGTTACGGGTAAAATGTCGTATATGAGCCTGCCTGTGCAATTACCACTTGGTGTCCAATTAAGAGACGACGTAACATTCGCCAACTTTTATGGTGGAGCTAATGGCGCCTTAGTCAATATGCTAGATATGGATAAAACCCTACCCGGCGTTGAGACCGAACAATTTATTTTTCTTTACGGCAATAAAGGTGTGGGCTGTAGCCACCTATTGCAAGCTGCCTGCAATCAGGTTGACCGCCGTGATGGTCGCAGTATCTACCTACCCATGTCGGAGCTAGTATATTACTCGCCACAATTATTGGAAGGAATGGAGCGCTTGCAATTAGTCTGTATTGACGATCTAGGTAAAATTGCAGGAATCCCTGAGTGGGAAGAAGCTGTTTTTGATTTATTTAACCGTTTGCGTGATTCACACACTCGTTTTCTGGTAGCTGCTAAGCATCCCCCTAAAAACTTAGGTATAAAATTGCCTGACCTCGTATCACGTCTGAACTGGGGTTTGGTTTATCAGGTTCAACCTCTTAATGATACAGATAAAGTAGCTGCACTTCAGCTTAGAGGTCATATACGTGGACTAGAGATAAATGAAGAAGTGGCTCGCTATATTGTTTATCGTAGTTGTCGCGATATGGGTAAACTCTTTAAGATTTTACATAAACTTGATAGCGCTTCGCTTCGAGCAAAACGAAAGTTAACGATTCCTTTTGTCAAACAAGTCATGGACTGGTGAGCGCTATATCATCAATATAATCTAATGCATACGCCCAAATAGAGCGACTGTTGCTCTTATTGTTGAACAAGGCATACTTAACGCCGATATGCCACACCATGACCTTTGTTCAACTACGTAGTAGATTTTTTATTATAAAAGCCAGGCTAGATAAAATATCGATAATATCATCGGATAAATAGACTCTATTTTACCTAACCCGTACCGTGTACACTTTGTACACTTCTATTTTATCCTATGGTCATATTTTCCTTGCCAACGAGTAAACAACATTGCACTGATAAATAGCAGTAGCACACAAAACATGATGAGCCAATTATGGATATCAGTCGGCATTACCCAAATGGCTAATACGCCACTGATAAAATAAAAGCATAAGATAAAGCACAGCCATGCAGATGCTCTGGGTCGCATTTTTACTATCCCCCACAAGGGAAGCAGCAGAGGCACTAGTTTACTTACAGAAAATATCAGTGAGTAAGCAGACTGATCAGACCAGTGTATTTTAGTTAAAAGTAATACTAGCAACCCTGAGTATAACGCTATAGAGAGTTTAAATGATAAAAGCGCTTTTTTTTTAAGCTATCAACTAGTTCCATTATCAAAGAATCTCCAGTACCTGCTCTGGCGGGCGGCCAATTCTGGCCTGATTATTATGAATGACAATAGGTCTTTGAATTAATCGAGGGTTCTTTGTCATAGCGGCAAGAATTTTATCATCCGATAATGATAAATCGTTAAGACCAAGTGTTTTATATTCTTCCTCCCCTGTACGGAGTAATTGTCTCGGAGATAGCTGTAATTGCGTTAACACCTTTGCAAGCGTATCTATATTTGGCGGTGTTTCTAAATACAGAATTATCTCAGGATCAATGCCCTTCTCTTCCAGCAGAGCAAGTGTCTGTCGGGATTTTGAACAGCGAGGGTTATGATAAATAGTCACACTCATAATATGTTACCCTTGGTTATTATCTGGCTAAGCTAACAATTTTTTCATTTGCCTTGCAAATTTTTTTGTTACGGGATTAGCAATAAATTGAGAGTTATCAACTCTTATGAACCCTCACCTGATATAGCAATCACAGGTTTGCCTATTATCAATTATAAGGGGTCAGTGATCTAGTCATTGAATGACCCTCAATATTACTGGCGGGATGTTCAATCATCTGTCCTTTAAAATAATCAACCAAAATAGCAGAACCACGATAATGGCTTTCAATTTTAATTTTTGGGCTGTCTTGTAGTATGGAAAAATCAGCTATAACGCCATATATAGGAGATACTTTCATTTCCTCAGCTTCTACTAGAAAAAAACGACCGCATAATTCACTCATCTTTTTTAGCGTGTCGCCATTGAACGTAAGATATTTGCAAGTCACGATCTGTAGTACATAGAGATCTGTACTAGGCGGTATAGCTTCTTCTGTCAAGATAAAAGCACCTCCATGATAAGAGCATTGCTTTGATTCACTTGAAATAATACCTACTTTCATCCCATCTGCTATAGATTCAAGCTTTTGTAAAATACCTTGTAGTGCACTTTCATATAGGGAAAGGGAACCTGGTCGACTCTTATCTTCCTTCATATACTTTTTGAGCATTCTGTATGAGACATCACTTTTTTGTTTGTGAGTCCTTGTGACTAATCCCTTTATTTTATTGTATTCTGGATAATTTAATATCAAATCATTAAACTTTTTTAAATCTGGAATAATGAGCTTTTTATTATTCAGGGCATTATTTAGACACCAGTCCATTGCATGCAAACAAAGCTTGATGGCAAGACCTTTATTATCAGGGAAATAACTAATAAATCGATCTTGTAATTCTTTAGGTGGTATTTTTATCCTATAACCTAGTGATGAGTCATGCATTTCAATCTGGCAAGCGTTATTATCAGATATTTCTTCCATTGTTTTATTAAAGGCACTAAGGATGTTGTTTATCTTTTCTTCTGCAAATGTTTCAAGAGAATAAGGTCTTTTTATAAAAAATTTTTGTATGTTTAAACCAAATAACATATCAAAAGGGGTTAAGTCGTTTAAACGGGCTGCTTGATTTTCAAAATCACTAGCATACATACCAAAATCACTGGAAGTGTCACTTAAAATTTTAGCTAACATCGAATAGGCAACGTCATTCAGTGGCCAAGAAAAATCCACACGCACTAGATCACCAACGAATGGTTTTCCCAGTTCTTTTTCTAATATTTCGATCTGACGATTATACCAGCTGGTAAGTTTTATTATTTTTTCTATGAGTGAAATATTTTTTTCAGAATACTCTTGAGATAACTCTTCTCTTTTTTTATCTGCTTCCTCTATAAAAAGGCAGGCATTGGTTTGAGCTGTTACGGATAATAATGAAACAAATAACAGAATAAATAACCATATTTTTATTGATGACGTTATCATTGGTGCTTCCTATACATTTAAATTTTGCTACAAAGGTAGCACAATTTGTAAATAATAGGGTTCGCAGTAGCCCCGCTATTACTTGCCATTTTGTTTTATCCTAACACTCAGTTTGCCATTCTCATTACAACAGTTAGCATCTACGATGGGTATTACTAGTAAGGTTGTAACCTGATGTGTGACTTTAAATTGAGAGCATAGGCGCAAACTGCATAGGCTCACGCCCAGCTTGAATGTTCAAGTAAATGCCAACAGTGATGCCCAGCAGCTTCCGAGCTACACGA
>JAQYUY010000127.1 GCA_028728195.1 Endozoicomonas sp. (ex Botrylloides leachii) | reverse complement strand
AAAAAGCCAATTTGAAACTTGAGTCTGCTAGGCGCTCTATTGCTAAAGCCATGACGTGATTTTCTGACTCAACTAGGTAGCGCTTGCTATCCCCCTCATAGCTCAGCTGTTGAGCAGCTTGGTGGATAGAGAGCCCAACCGCCTGCCCTGCAACATAATACGCTTCTTTAGCAATACCATGGTGTATTGGTGTGTTTTTTAGTTGTTTATCAGTGAGAATACCTGGGTGGTTGGCTATTTTATCGAGTGAATCTACGCCGGCAAACTTTTGCCCTTTTGCTACTGATTTTCCCTCTTGTATTTTTTCACCGAATACACCGGTGGCAAAGGCATAGGCTAAATGCCTACACTCAATGAGCTTTTGATCTTTTTTGCTAGTAGCCTTGCAATTGAAATTTGTTCCAAGACCTTTCGACTTATAGGCCAATATCAACGAGGAATCTACAGGCAGTTCTTCATCTGTGAGCTGAGTGAGTGTCGATTGTGGGTTAACACCGCTCCTGATATATAGTTCACGTGAAGGCTTCTGTTGCAGTAAATAAGTGACTTTGCGTTGCATCAACGATGTGGTGGGGGGAGATGAAGCAGAAGCTGTTTTATCAGCAGCTGATAGATAGGTTTGTTCAGGGGCGATTACTTTAATTCGTCCATTGCCCTTGCCATCAGAAGGTTCTTGTTCATTTGATGGAATTGACTCGCTAGAAGTATCCGATATCCTCTTATAAAACCCATCCATCACAATAACCTATTTTTAGCTAAAATGATTAGATCGACTGGTGGGTAGATTGACTTTAATAACTACGTAAATGCAGCTAGAGAGATTATCCGCTGATGCAAGGAACGTCTTTATTTTGGTTGTGCACTATATGAGTTAAACATTGATTGAATTACATTACTACAATGCGACTGTTACTTAATCTACTGAGGCCAAACTATTAAAATCTGCCTGCCTCTGCGCATTTATGTTGCCAGCAAGCAATTAACTCAAGATATTGAGGGGAATAATCTTACATTAATAACTTGGCAAAAAAGATTAACGGAAAGATTATCTCATTTTCCAGATGCCAACATATTAACGATAAGATGGTTGGAGAATTTATATAAAGCAATCGATATCAACGGTTATGATTCATTTCATAATTTTATTTTGCTCTCAATTGACGGTTTCTAAAATCCTGCTAAATTTGCAATTGATAATCATTATTGTTTATCGGTAATCATATTTTAATCGGAAAATTTATATCAGCATATTGAAAGTGATATCCATTAATTATCAATGATTTATTTACTTCGTAAAGTTACATAACAAATATATGAGCGAAAAGTTATGATGTTATATTCAGTGGCAAGAAATTTTAAGTTAATTAGTATTTTTAGTCTGTTAATTATCATGCAGTCTTTTGCAAATGATGATTTTAATATGCAATCATCATCTTTTGGAAAAAAAGATGATGGTAAATTAGAAGTTAATTTAATTTGCTTACCTAATAAAATAGGTCGAATTTTAATTGTATCAGATTTAACATCACCTAAATGCAATAGAGTTTTTAGCAACCTTAAAAGGCTGTTTAAGTCAAATAGTTCTCATGAAGTGAATACGTTTGAGGGCATGTTACCAACTGATTTTTCCATGCATATATCAAGTGGTGATTATATATTTATTAGTTCATCCTCCAAAATAAGAAATTATGAAAAAGGTTATATGCCAAGCTACGCTCTTTACAAAAAGAAAGGTAAAGGAAATAGATTTAAAAGATTAGAGATAATTGATAATAGCCCTACTGATGAATTTATAAAAGAATATATTAAAGAGCATGCAGAAGCATATTTTTGTGATGACGAGCCAGTCACTACTATTCTGATAGTACCTGAAAAAAAATTAAACGAAGAGGTTATAAATGATTTGTTTCATGGAGATCATTGTTTTTATAGCCATAAAACATCTAAATACGGTAAAAAAAGAAAAGTTAGGAATAAAAAAAAGCCGCATAATCAAGATAAACTCTGCATGAAGATTGATTTAATCAGTACTGATGATGGTTGCCGAGGCGATGTAATATTACTCCCTAAATTTTTATTTGATACGCCTGAAGATAAAAATGCATGTTCTGTGGTGCTAGGAAGTATTAATCAATGTCCGTCTTTGGAAGAAAGATTTTATCTTGGCTTAGCGGGCTTTGGCATGAATGTTACAGGTATTGGTGAGGTAGTCGGGTGTTTAGAGGGCTATCAAGAGGTTGACGATAAAGTAGGGGCGTCAGCGGCTGCTGCTTGTTATGGTATGGCTGCAGGTCATGGTATAAGTGGTGTAGGGAAAATCGGGTTAGGTCTTCAAACAATGATGACAGCTGCTTTTTGTCAACAGAAAAACAGTGTCCTTAAGCATGCTTTTCAACGAACAGAGCAAGTTGGTGATGGGCTTACATTTGCCAGCGCTTTATATGGTGGAGAAAATTTAGTAGCTGCGATTCATGCTGGAGATGGAGCTGAGGTACTGCCACCCGTGGTAGGCAACCTTACTCTTGCATGTGTTGAACGCTCTCCGGGTCATGGTATAGCGGCAGCTGGAGAATTAGTGACTTATTTAGCGATGCAGCAATATAAAAAAGCACATGTAAAAAATGAACAGTTAATACAACAACGGATAATGGTAGGTAATAAGAGAAACCGCAAACAAAGGCATTGAGTTAAATCAAGACAGTCTAGAGCGCAATACTGGATATATTGAGAGAAATATATGCTTATTCTACATTACTGTATACGATGGTGACTTAGCTATAAAGGCGATAAAATTTAGCGCTGTGTAAAAGATCTAAACGTTGCACCATTTTAATAGATCTTCTTAAGTTCATTGCTATTACATGGAGGGTCATTGCATACCATATATACCCATTACACTTCAAGATGCACATTTTCTCGAAACTTACTCCTTAAAATGAAAGGTTATAGCCAAATAGAGGTGAGCTTCTTGAAAGCGTTTGAGTATAGAGAGTATTGAGCTGCCATTTTTAAATTGAAAAACCTGTTGGAGTGGTGGCTCGCGAAAACCAATAATTGATATCCAGCTTTTGATAGGATTATCTTTCGTGAACTCAATACGTGGTTACATATTTTAAATGGCCAAGAGGGTAGGTATTCAGTTCATTTTTTCTAGTAAGGGCTTTGGTGCCAGTCATCTTTTCTAATTGAGTTATTGCGCTGGGTATTCGAACCCCATAAGGGCATTGGACTTATAGCAATAGCCTTACTGTTATGCATCATTCTGCTTTGTTCTGGATTTTGGCTGCCCATGCCCATTACGATAGTTTGACAGCATGATTGGTCTAACTGAATAGTATCGTCAAAGGCTAATCCATCATTTGGTGGTTGCTGATTTGTTGAAGGATGACAGCAGATGAGTAGAGTAAAATGCAATAAGATCTAAATTGATAATAGCTATTTTTGCGTAAAATCAGCTCAGTGCGTAACGTAAGGCTGTTAAATTAATAGAATACTTAGGTTATTTTATTCCCTAAAAGGCATGGCTATTATTTTAAAGGCCAATTTATAAAAGAAAACCATTTGGTTAATTATTTTATGGTTTTTTTATAAGCATTTTATCAGATTTCGACTATAACTATGTACAGGAAATATTCGGCTGGAATTTTCCAAGCAGTCGTTTTCTATAAACCTTATTACCTGTTGGCTAATACAGCTCTGCTTTCTGATGCGGTAAGCAAGAGATGGCGTCATGTTTGATAAATATATGGGTTACAGATTATTTTTTTGTAACTACTTATAACTACAAGTAGGGCATACTGAATTAACCAAATGTCTGATGATATTCAAATAATAGAATTAGAATCAAGTACATGAAGGGATTAGAAGGGAAGAAAGCGGTTTTTCTATACAGACTAATCAAAATAAGGAGATTCCTGCAATGGGCAGTGATCCTGTATTTGGTAAATGGCGGTCAAGGTTATGGCCAGTCCATGGATATGAGCTGAAAAAAGTTATACCCATGGTGCTTATGTTTTTTCTGGTACTTTTTAACTATCAGATCTTACGCGATATTAAAGATGCACTTGTTGTTACTTCTGAAGGGTCCGGTGCCGAAATTATCCCTTTTCTGAAGTTTTGGGGAGTGCTGCCAGGCGCTATTTTCTTTGTTATGCTGTATATGAAGATGAGTAACAAGCTAAGTAAGAAAGCGCTATTTTACTCGTCTGTGATGCCATTTGCCCTCTTTTTTGCCTTCTTTCCTTTGCTTTATGCCTTTCGTCATACACTACACCCTGAAGCTTTTGCTGATCAGTTACAGTCTATTTTGCCTCAAGGCTTTATGGGTTTAATTGCTATTTTCAGGAATTGGACGTACTCACTGTTTTATATTATGTCAGAGTTGTGGGGCAGTGTTGCTCTTTCATTGCTCTATTGGGGGTTTGCTAATGATACGAATAAGGTTTCTGAATCTAAGCGGTTTTATCCGTTGTTCGGTTTGCTTGGTAACCTCTCTCTTCCAGCGGCAGGTGTTATCATTATTGCCGCGGGCCAATTCCGTAGTGTAGCGGCTCCTGATGTAGATACTTGGCAGTTGACTCTAAATTGGCTAATGTTTGCTGTAGTGTTGGGTTCGCTTGGCATTATGGCGCTTTATTGGTGGATGCACCGATATGTGTTTACGGATTCACGCTTTGTTAATACTGAACCTAAAAAAAATAAAAAGAAGCGCCCGCATATGGGGATGATTGAAAGTATCAAATACCTAGCTAGTTCTAAATATCTGTGCTTGCTGTCATTATTGATTGTTGGTTACGGCTTTAGTATTAACTTGATTGAGGTTACGTGGAAAAACCAGCTAAAGCTGCAATATCCTGATCCCAGTAGTTATCTAGAATTCATGGGTATCTTTACCAGTATCACGGGTATAGCAACTATCTTTATGATGCTTTTTGTTGGGGGTAATGTCATTCGTCGTTTTGGTTGGACGGTGGGAGCGCTCTTTACACCTATCGTGCTGCTGATTACAGGTACAGGCTTTTTTATCTGTGTGCTAGGGGGAGATGCAGCAAGTGGTGTAGTCTCTCTAATGGGTACCACACCGTTAATGATGGCTGTTATTTTGGGGTGCGCACAAAATGTAATGAGCAAATCTTCAAAATATTCTCTATTTGATCCTACAAAAGAAATGGCTTATATCCCGCTAGATGAAGAACAAAAAGTAAAGGGTAAAGCGGCACTTGATGTTGTGGGAGCAAGAATGGGTAAATCAGGCGGTGCTTTGGTACAGCAAGGGCTAATCATTATATTTGGAACTATTAGCGCTATTACCCCTTATCTTGGGGGTATCTTGTTAATTATTATTCTAGCTTGGTGCTACGCAGCATTCAGGCTCGGGGGTATGTTTAATAAAGAAGTAAATGCATCCAAAAAGGCATCTGATAGTGCTGCTTGAATGCGGTCAATGAACGTAAAAAAGGCTCTGCTTAGCAGAGCCTTTTTTTATGGGGGGTAAGCAAAGTACTATAGAGTTATTAAACACTGTAGTACAAGTCAAATTCGGCAGGATGAGTGGTCTGACTCACTGCTAGGCACTCTTCTTTTTTGAGTTCAATATAAGCATCAATCATATCATCAGTGAATACACCGCCAGCAGTAAGAAAATCACGATCTTGATCCAGTGCTGCCAAGGCTTCTTCAAAGCTCTCTGCTACAGTAGGAATTTCTGCCGCTTCTTCTGGAGGTAGATCATAAAGGTCTTTGTCAGCAGCATCACCTGGGTGCAGTTTATTTTTAATGCCATCTAGTCCCGCCATGAGCATAGCGGCGAATGTTAAGTAGGGGTTTGCAGTAGGATCAGGGAAGCGAACTTCTACTCTACGTGCTTTAGGGCTATTAACATAGGGGATGCGAATCGATGCTGAGCGGTTTCGGGCAGAATAGGCCAGCATAACAGGTGCCTCAAACCCTGGGATCAAACGCTTGTAGGAGTTGGTAGAAGCATTAGCAAAGGCATTCAGAGCTTTAGCATGTTTGATGATACCGCCAATGTAATAGAGGGCGGCTTCACTTAATCCTGCATAGCCATCGCCTGCAAAGAGGTTTTCGCTATTTTTGACCAAAGACATATGAATATGCATACCGCTGCCATTATCGCCAACCAGTGGTTTAGGCATAAAGGTAGCAGTTTTACCATGGGCATGCGCTACATTATGAACGGCGTATTTCAGTACCTGTATTTCGTCTGCTTTCTTAACAAGGGTATTAAATTTAGTGCCAATTTCACACTGGCCAGCTGTACCAACTTCATGATGATGTACTTCAACCTCAAGCCCTTGAGCTTCCATGGCTTTACACATCGAGGCACGTAGGTCATGTAAAGAGTCAACGGGCGGTACAGGGAAATAACCACCTTTTATTTTTGGTCGATGGCCGGTGTTTCCACCTTCAATTGATGCTGAAGAAGACCAAGCTGCTTCTTCAGAATTAACGGCATAAGATGCACCAGAAATATCAATATGCCACTTTACATCGTCAAAAACGAAAAATTCAGGCTCTGGGCCAAAAAAGGCGGTATCTGCAATACCAGTTGATTTCAGAAATTCTTCTGCACGCTTAGCAACAGAGCGAGGATCTCTTTGGTAGCCTTGCATCGTTGCTGGCTCAATAATATCGCAGCGCAAGTTTAGCGTAGAAGCTTCAGTAAACGGGTCAAGCGTAGCGGTGGCATCTTCAGGAAGTAAAATCATATCGGACTCATTGATGCCCTTCCAGCCTGCAATAGAAGAGCCATCAAACATTTTACCTACTTCAAAAAGCTCGCAGTCCACCTCGCTGCTGGGAATAGAAACGTGTTGTTCTTTGCCTTTGGTATCCGTAAAGCGCATATCAACCCATTTAATATCATGCTCTTTAATTAGGTTAAGCGTTTTTGACATTTGTCACTCCTCCAGAGGATGCTGCCTATTTGAAAAAATTGAAAGCGTATTACAGGGTAGCTGTATTTATTAGTATCATCTGGCAATATATTACTTGTATAGGTTAGGCTATGTTCAAATTTGTTTTTTTAGCCTCTGATACAGCTATTTGCAGATAAAGCATACCATGTTATATAACGCATAGTGATGCATTAATAGGATTCGAATTGAGTATATACTAGGACTTGCTAATTGACAGCATGTTCAAAAATCGATTATGTCTTATGTCAGTTGATGATTTTTTGAAATAAAGCCGCCAGCCACCTTATTGTGAATATCGTCTGACATTTACGTATTTGGCTTTCTTGGTACTCTTATTGAGAAGAGTATGAATAGCTTCTTAGGTTATTGCGCTCAATTTTTTAAGTAACTTCTGCAATCTTGATAAAACTCTGCGACTAAAGGTATGGGCTATGGCATAGATTCATAGCTGCTCTGTCAGACTAAGGTCTATTTAACTTAATAGCTAGCATATTCAAGTTAAATGCGTATAAACTGCGGCGTTTACACAAGCAACAGCCCGTAAGATTTTGTTGGAGTTCAAAGGTGGGCATAGCATGAAATTTATTGTAAAACTATTTCCTGAAATCACAATTAAAAGTCCGCCAGTGCGTAAGCGTTTTATCAAACAGCTGCGTAAGAATATCCGCAAAATTATAAAACGCGCGGATGAGCATATTGATGTAACAGGATTATGGGATTATATAGAAGTCACTACCAGCAGTAATGATGCTGTAGTGGTTGCAGAAGTAGGCGATTTGCTCAGCCATATACCTGGTGTTTGTTATTGGCTTCAAGTGGCTGATTACCCAATAGCGGATATGGACGATATTCTGGAAAAGGCACTGGCTGTCTATACGGAAGAGCTTTCTGGCAAAACGTTCTGTGTCCGTTGTCAGCGCTCAGGCAAGCACTCTTTTAGCTCGGTCGATGTTGAGCGCTATATTGGGGGTGGGCTTAATCAGAAAACTAAGGCGGCAGGTGTTAGTTTATCAAACCCTGATATTACTGTTCGGATTGAAATCAAGCAAGATCGCTACTTTCTTATTAAGCAGCGCAGGGAAGGTCTTGGGGGCTACCCTCTTGGTACCCAAGAGCCGGTTTTATCGCTTATATCTGGTGGTTTTGACTCTACAGTTTCTAGTTTCCTGACAATGAAAAGAGGTATCCGCACACACTTTTGTTTCTTTAATCTTGGCGGGCATGCGCATGAATTGGCAGTAAAAGAAGTCGCTTATTATTTATGGAGTCGATTTGGTTCATCTCACGCGGTGCGTTTTGTCACAGTGCCTTTTGAAAGCGTCGTTCATGAGATTCTAGAAAATGTGGATAATGCCCAAATGGGTGTTGTGCTAAAGCGAATGATGCTACGTGCAGCAACTGACATTGCTAAAGAAATGGGGTTAACAGCGCTTGTGACCGGCGAAGCTGTAGCACAGGTTGCTAGTCAAACCTTGACAAACTTGGCCGTGATTGACTCAGTTACCGATCATTTAGTGTTAAGGCCGCTTGCCACCATGGATAAGCAAGATATCATTAATCTTGCTGCAAAGATTGGTACTGAGCAGTTTGTACATAATATTCCAGAATACTGCGCTGTTGTTTCCAAGAAGCCAACAACTTGTGCGCGTCAAGATCGAATTGCTGCTAAAGAAGCCAAATTCGACTTTGGTATACTTAAAGAGGCAGTCAATAATCGAAAAATTGTTTTTGTAAACGATATCATTGCAGATGATTTAACAAGAGAACATGTTAAAGTTGTTTCTGACCTAGGCAAAGATGATGTGGTTGTAGATATACGTCACCCTGATGAAGAAAATATTAAACCTTTAATTATACCTGACAGAGAGTTATTGCATATTCCTTTCTACCAACTACTCACAAAATTTTCTGAGTTAGATAAACAGAAGCATTATGTACTGTATTGTGAGAAGGGCGTAATGAGTCAACTCCATGCTATGCATTTGAAAGATGAAGGGTATGAAAATGTAAGTGTTTATAAGCCCGCTGTTATATCTAATACCAAAGGTGCCTTTTAGCTACGATAATGGGTAGTCGGACTCTAGAGCAAGACCGAATGACGAATAATGGCAGGGCTATTGCGAGGAGTCCCAGCGCAGTGCCGGTGTTCGTATGGCCAGCGCAATAGCGTAGTTAGAAAAGACTATTGATATAACTGATCACGAAAAGCTCATTGAATGACAGGTTTTCCACGTAATGAAAGTTGCAATGATTGCTGCCGTTGCAGAAAATAATGCTATTGGCATAAACAATAAAATGCCTTGGTACTTGCCTGACGATCTTCTCTACTTTAAATCGGTTACCATGGGTAAGCCTATTATAATGGGGAGGAAAACATTTGAGTCGCTCGGCAAACCGCTTCCAGGAAGAACAAATATTGTGATCACGCGAGATCAGCAGTATTGTTGCGATGGTATCCGTGTGGTTCATAGCATTGAGGATGCACTGTCTTTAGCTGAGAATATAGCCCTAGTTGAAGGTGTCGATGAGTTGATGGTAATTGGCGGTGCAGAGATTTATCAGCAGGCATTACCAAAAGCTGAACGGCTCTATTTAACTCGTGTATATCAATCTTTTAATGGGGATGCCTTTTTTCCAGAATTTAATAACAGTGAATGGAACGAAGTTTCAAGATGTGATAAATCCACGGGGGACGAAAAAAGACTGACTTATAGCTATTTGGTATTAGATAAAAAATGATGATTGAGCGCTATGCACACACTGATGCATGATAGGCCATTTATTATTTTATGCGAGTAGCCTTGGGCCTTAAACATTAAAGACAGTACCGTTTAATTAGCTTCTTGAGCAAACTAATTGTTGGATTGATGCGATCAAGTGAAAGATATTCATTTGGTTGGTGGGCTTGATCAATGTCGCCGGGCCCTAATACCACGGTATCCATGCCCAATTGTTGAAAAAATGGGGCTTCTGTTGTAAATGCAGCGCTTTGGGCGGTGTACCCTGTTAATTTTGAGCATGTTTCCACTAGATCAGATTCAGTGTTGGCATTAAATGGTGGGATTGCTTTAGTTAATTCAGTAACGGATAAATCAACTGCGTCCTGTTCGGCTATAGGTTGTAGGCGTTGAGTAATCTCCGAGCGGATTAACTGGCTATCCATTCCAGGGATAAGGCGCACATCAAAATCAATATCACAATTTCCGCAAATACGATTGGGGTTATCACCACCATGAATACAGCCAAGGTTAATAGTTGGTGTTGGAATAGAGAAGCTTGGCATATTATAGCGCTGAGTTAGTTCGTTACGGTATTTTAAGATCTCCTCTATTACCTTATGAGCTGTTTCCATCGCATTACGCCCTAATGAAGGGTTGCTGGAATGGCCAGATTCCCCAACTATTCTGATACGTTCCATCATAATGCCTTTATGAAGATATACTGGAGCCATACCGGTTGGTTCTCCAATAATGGCGTAGCGAGCGCTTGGCTTTCCTGCGTTAGCTAATGCTCTAGCGCCATTCATAGATGACTCTTCGTCCGCTGTTGCGAGGATAATTAAAGGCGCCTTTAATTCATCAGTTAAAAAATCTTTTGATGCCTCGATGGCCAATGAAAAAAAGCCTTTCATGTCACATGTGCCCAACCCATAAAATCGATTATTCTGTTCTATTAGTTTGAATGGAGAATGTTGCCAGAGTGTTTCATTACAGGGCACTGTATCGGTGTGGCCAGCTAAAACTAGCCCCCCGGCTCCCTTGCCTAGGGTGGCAATGAGGTTGGCCTTGCCTTTTTCTAAAAGTGGCATAACCTCACAGTCAAACCCCATATTATCTAACCAGTAAGCCAGCTCATTAATTACTGGCAAATTAGCCATGCCAATTCTTGGTATAGTAGAGCTAATAGATGGCAGCTCAACGAGTCGTGAAAGAGACTCTATTAAAGTGGGCGACAATTTCATTATTTATATACAACCATACCTGATGTGTGACTTTTAATAATCTAGCCAGAAAGGCATGACTACCGCCTAAAATAGAAGTGCGAACCACTATCCAGACGGTATCGGTCATGCCTGTAGAAGAGTTTATCATCAATAT
>JAQYUY010000126.1 GCA_028728195.1 Endozoicomonas sp. (ex Botrylloides leachii) | reverse complement strand
TAAATTTATTCAAGTTCATGAACTGTGAGTATCCGTATAATGAAATAGGTGTTAGGAAGTGTAGTCGATCATATTAATTTTTCTTGGTATATGAGATGTACGCTAGAATAAAAAGCGACATTATCAATTTGATGCCTAGATATAGACATAGTGCTTATTGCCATTCACAATCTTTATAAAAAGATATGATTAGATCGACCATTATAGCCCTCCAAAATCTCTTTTAGAGGGCGTTGCTGTTTCCAAGTTAACAATTATGTAGATAGCCGTTTAAAAAATAGCAAATTGATAATCTACCCAAGTACGCAAGTCATTCTTTTTACCAAAACCAATGGTATCTCTGAGAGAGTCATTATTTTGATATAAAGCATAAGACAGTTTGAATTTAAACCCTTTCAAAGCAGGTTGAGGAGGTGTGTAAAGCATATAAAAATTATGTTCATGTTCATTGGCAGCTTTGCCGTTATTTGCGGTCATACCAGAGCCATAATGGAAAATATAACCCGCTTTAAGCGCTTTTACACCAATACTGCTGAAATCGTAGAAAAAACCGGTTTTCCAGGCCGTCTCATTATGATAAAGGAAGTCTTCCCCAAAAGCTGATATGGGCGAATCAAAAATGCCATGAGTATTTTTACCAAAGTCATAATAATAATGGCCAAGTGTTTTTGTCGATTTTGCGCTTGTGTAGCCAATCGACCCAACTAATTCCCATGCACCGATGTTTAGTTCAGCATTTAATGTGATGTTTTCCGCCTTATCATCAAATGCAGCCGTGGCCGGGTCATAATTATTATCAGTTACAGGTCCTTTCCAGTTGGTATATCCTGTCCATAGGCTACCATTCTTTTTTGTTAGGTAATAACGTGTGTCCACAGAAAGATTGCGGTTATTTCCCAAATCAAAGGTATACCCCACTTTAATGTTATGCGCCTGCAAAAAGCCTTTTGAGTAAGCATTTCTATATCTAAGCTCAAAATTGTTTAGCGTTGTGTCTAGCTGGCCGCCGACAATATAGTCAATGTGTTTACCATCAAAGTTTTCTAAACGATGAAATCCAGCCTGATTACGCAGTGACATTTGATCAACATACGCTAAACCAATATGAATACCTTGAATATTGGCATTAAAATTATAGCCTCGCCAAGTGCTAGGTACTGAGCGTGATGTTGAGCTTGATATCAATGCATTATAAATAAGTTGCCGTCCGGCATTAAGTTGCGCATTATTTTCTTCATCACCGGCTTTTAATTTAATAAAAGCTTGGCCAAGTTTACTAAATCCTTCTTTATTATCATTCAGCAGTTCTTTACTGTTTGAGCCATTTCTCTCTGGCATATCAATTTTGGTAACGCCATAAAAAGAAGCATTTACACCGATAAGATCTCGCCAATAGCCTGAACTTGCATCAAGTGCCACACTGCTGGTCCAAGCACCTGCATAGGATGCGCTTTGTTTTGGATGGTCCGGGTTATCTGCATCAACACGATCAGACTTTTTAACATCGTAATAAACGGTTCTTATTTTACCACTGAGGCTACTGTCTTCCAGAAAGTCAGCACTGCTCGATAAGGGAGATAAACTAGAAAGGGTAACCCCTAAAGTCAATGCTGTATTGATTAATCGTTTCATATTATTTCCAATCATGTACCAGGCTTTTTTTTAAAAAAACAGCTTTTCTTTTGTTTGCAATACGTCAATCCAGCTGTTAAGCGTAGTTCTAAATTTAAATATGGCTAGGCGTTCAGAAAAGAAATATGCTTTTTTATAAATAATGCTTTGATTTTAATGTAGAAATTTTTGCTAAATTATTAATTGCTTGCCAAGTTTTTTATTGCTTCTGACTATAATTCACCAAATTTGCTGTCTAATAGACAGGCTGATCAAAATGGTATGCCTAGCTATTAATTGCCCTATGAGCGCTTTCTATATAACCTAGGCAAAGTTTTTATTTAAACTGGCAGAGTTGTCAGCACCTGCTAATTTTGAGTTTAACTTGTTTGGTAACCGCATTTAGCAGCTTTAGGGACGTTAATTTTTTAACCTGATCTCTGCTGTCAGGCGTGTTCAATAACAAGGTTAACAACCTATATCTCTATACCGTTTTAATTTCAGGCAAAAGGCGTATGAAATGGAAACAATGAACAGCGCTCCCTCTCTTGATTCTTTGAGTTTGAAATACCAAGGACGTAAAGCGAGCCGTATTAATAGCGAACAGCGTAGATGCGCTATATTAGAAGCTGCGCTAAGAATCGTTGTGCGAGATGGTGTGCGCGGGGTAAGACACCGTGCTGTAGCAAAAGAAGCCAATGTGCCATTGTCTGCAACAACCTACTATTTTAAAGATATTTCTGATTTAATTACGGATACCTTTACCCTATTCGTTGAGATGGGTGCCAATAAAATAAATTTATTTTGGCAGGAATCTGATGAAAAGTTGAGGGCGGCACTGGAGCTGCTTAATGATGATAAAGAGTCTCGAGAGCAGTTTGTCGATAAGATGACAGATTTGGCCGTGGATTTTGTCAAAGAGCAGTTAGATAATCACAGGGAATACCTGATTGCTGAGCGTTCTTTCCAGTTAGAATGTCTGCGTAATGGAGCATTAAGGCCAATTGCGTTCCGCCATCAACGTTTTGTACGCGACAGCCTTGAACGGTTCTTTAAGCAGCTTGGATCAAAAGAACCCAGAATTGATGCACGCTTACTAATTGCAGTTATCATGCACGTTCAATATGACGCAATGGTTCGGGAACAGTCTGTGCACACATCAGATTTAAGAAGCGTATTGCGCCGTCATATTGAACTGGCTGTTGGGTGATCGCTTCCAGTATGGCTGCATTTAGCCATAATTATGGCTATCCGTTGAATCTTTAGCAGCTTAGCAGCGCCAATTTAGCGTAGGCCAAGCCAAATGTTTATAAATAGCCTATGCTAGAGAATTGGCCAGGAAAATAGCAACGTGAAGTATTCGAAGGCGATACGTATACTGACTGCAATAATAAGATTAGATCGGCATCACTTATCAGTAAATGCCCTGATATAGCTGGAGCAATTATATGCAGGATATTAGGCTAGAACCATCCTGGAAATCTCGGCTGCAGAATGAGTTTGCCAAGACGCATATGCAAGCGCTCAAGGCATTTCTTGTTAATGAAAAAAAGCTGGGTAAGGTTATTTACCCAAAAGGAAGTGAGTACTTCAAGGCGTTAAACTTAGCGCCTTTTGAGCAGGTTCGCGTCGTTATTTTAGGTCAAGATCCATACCATAACCCTGATCAAGCTCATGGTTTAAGTTTTTCAGTACGACCTGGAGTTAAGATTCCTCCGTCACTGATTAATATATATAAAGAGTTAGAGGATGACCTTGCTATCGCACCGGTAAATCATGGTTGTTTGGAGCACTGGGCGCAACAGGGTGTATTACTTTTAAATAGCGTACTAACGGTAGAGCATAAGCAGGCGGCCTCACATCAGTGTCGTGGCTGGGAACAGTTTACCGATCGGATTATTGCCGAGCTGAATGAACATAAAAAACATGTGGTGTTCATTCTTTGGGGTAGCTATGCGCAAAGAAAAGGAAAATACATTGATCACGAAAGGCATTGTGTATTGAAATCTGTACATCCATCGCCGTTGTCTGCTTACAGAGGATTTGTTGGTAGTAAGCCTTTTTCCCAGACTAATAATTACCTAATACAACATAATATTAAACCGATAGACTGGCAACTTCCCACATTATAGGCATAATAGAAAATGCATATTTATATGCTCATTCTTGAAAAGACTATCTTATTATCTACCTTTACTCAGCTTTTTCTCAGATAGTATTGCTATTTCAACCGCTATAGCAGGCTGTGACTCAACAGATCATCATTCGGAATAAACATTCGGCGCTATGGCAGATTGCACATGCTTGTATGTAAATTTTAACTTTTCCACCCTAAATTTTTCGCCTTTACTGCGTAAAATGGCCTATATAGTAGAGGGCTAATAAGTATTAGCCCTTTTTATCGTCATCCTTGACCACAGCGCTTAGGCTTTTGTGGTTTACTATTGCTGTAAATTACGATCTGCTTGACTTTAACAAGCTAGCTATGATCTTTTCAAGCAGCAAGATGCTACCTCACCTGCTTGTATATAAGGCGGCCATCAGAGTAGAAGACGATTTTACACTTATGCCATTGAAGTAGCATTTATAGGCACTTCTGCACCGTTATTTATTATAAGTCATTAGTCATTTAGTTGAGTGGTACACAAGATAGCCAAAATAAAAAATCATTGGAAGGGGTTATTATGACATCAGGTTTTTACCAACCCGAAGAATTTAAAGATAACTGTGGTTTCGGGTTGATTGCTCACATGGAAGGCGAAAAAACACATCACCTTTTGCAAACAGCCATCAAAGCACTTACCTGTATGACTCACAGAGGTGGTATAGCTGCTGATGGAAAAACGGGTGATGGTTGTGGCTTGCTGATCCAGATACCCGATGGTTTCTTTCGGCAGGTTGTGCAAGAGCAGCTGAGCAAAAAGCTACCTAAGCACTATGCAGTAGGGATGACTTTTTTCAGCAATGACACTAAAAAAGCGCTTATTGCAAAAAAATGCCTTGAGCAATCATTGATCAATCAGTCGCTTAGAATCATTGGTTGGCGCAAGGTGCCTGTTAATAGCCGTTGCCTTGGCCCAATAGCGCTTGAGCAGCTTCCTGTAATTGAGCAACTGTTTGTTGGTGCTGATGATGATGTGGATGACTCTCTTTTCGCTGCCCGGCTTTATATGGCGCGTCGTCATGCGAATAGTGAGTTAGCCGCAGATAAAGATTTTTATATATGCTCACTCTCTAGTAAGGTAATTTGTTACAAAGGGCTGATGATGCCCGTTGACTTAGCTGTTTTTTATACTGACCTAGCAGACACTCGCTTTAAAACCTCTATTTGTGTTTTCCATCAACGTTTTTCTACCAACACGCTCCCGCGGTGGCAGTTAGCTCAGCCTTTTCGCATGATTGCTCACAATGGCGAAATTAATACTATTACCGGTAACCGTAACTGGGCTCAAGCACGTAGACATAAATTTAAGTCACACCTTTTGGAGGGCTTAGAGTCGATTGATCCATTAATCAATCGAACAGGTTCAGACTCTTCGTCACTGGATAATATGTTGGAATTATTGGTGACCGGTGGGCTAGACCTTTACCGCGCAATACGCCTGCTAATTCCTCCTGCTTGGCAGAATGTTGATACTATGGTGCCGGACTTACGGGCTTTTTATGAATACAATTCCATGCATATGGAACCTTGGGATGGGCCAGCAGGACTAGTTATGACTGATGGTCGTCATGCTGTTTGCGTGCTTGATCGAAACGGCTTACGCCCCTCTCGTTGGGTGGTAACACGAAATGGTTATTTAACCGTAGCCTCTGAAGTAGGTGTTCATCATTATGCCCCTGAAGACGTAGTCGCTAAAGGTCGGGTAGGGCCGGGAGAGATTCTCAGTATTGATACAGTTTCTGGTGAACTGCTTAAAGCCCATGACATTGATGAACAGCTCAAACTGAAGCATCCCTACAAAAAGTGGCTTAAACAGCACGCTTATCGTATGCGCGCGCAATTTATTGAAGATGATCACAAAGTAGCCCATTTTGATGAAGATCAACTTGCCGTTTACCAAAAACTCTTTTTGGTCAGCTATGAAGAGCGTGAACAATCATTAAAAGCATTAGTAGAAAACTCACAGGAAGCCGTTGGCTCTATGGGCGACGATACACCAATGGCTGTATTATCTCGACAAATTCGCTCACCTTACGATTATTTTAGGCAACAGTTTGCTCAAGTAACCAACCCGCCGATAGATTCGCTGCGAGAAGCTATCGTAATGTCATTGGAAACCTGTCTTGGGCGAGAACAGAATCCATTTGTTGATACACCAGGGCACGCTGCACGGATAATCTTAAAGTCGCCTATATTGTCAACGACAAAATTTCTCAACTTGATTAATGCTCATCATCCTCATAATGACCTTAATGTTCAAACTATTGATCTTAACTTTGATCCTAAAATAGGTTTAAAGCAGGCAATAGAAAACATTTGTGATCAAGCCGAATTAGCCGTTCGCAATGGAAAAGTACTGTTACATCTATCAGATAGAGCTATTAGCCAAGATCTATTACCCGTCCATGCTGCTATGGCAACTGGCGCTGTGCATCACCGGTTAATTGACAAGCAATTAAGAGCAGATGCCAACATCTTAGTCGAAACGGCTACAGCAAGAGATTCCCATCAAATTGCCGTATTAATTGGTTTTGGAGCAACTGCTGTTTATCCGTATCTAGCCTATGAAATTATCAATAACCAAGTTCAAGCAGGCGAAGTATCAATTGATAAGTTAGCAGCCTATAAAGCATATCGCAGAGGCATCAATAAGGGGTTGTTGAAGATTGCTTCTAAAATGGGCATCTCTACTATTGCATCTTATCGAGGCGCACAGTTATTTGAAACGGTGGGGCTTGCTGGTGAGGTTGTCGATCTATGTTTTAAAGGTGTTCAAAACAGAATAGAAGGCAGTTGCTTTCATCACTTTCAACATGACCTTGAGCAGTTAAGTTTGCTAGCTTGGCAAAAACGAAAGCCCATGCAACAAGGCGGCCTATTCAAATATGTGCATGGTGGTGAATACCATGCATTTAACCCCGATGTTGTTCAGTTACTGCAAAAAGCTGTACAAACCGGTAGTTATGAGACATATCAACGTTACGCTGATGCTGTTAACAATCGGCCAGTTGCGACGCTTAGAGATTTATTGGGACTGAAGCTTACCGATGATCCGGTAGCTATTGATGAGGTAGAACCCATTAGTGACATTACCAAACGATTCGACTCTGCTGCTATGAGTCTAGGAGCACTCTCACCAGAGGCTCACGAAGCACTGGCAGAAGCGATGAATCGATTAGGTGCTCGTTCAAACTCTGGAGAAGGCGGAGAAGACCCTGCACGATTTGGTACTGAACGTATGTCGAAAATCAAACAAATCGCCTCTGGCCGTTTTGGTGTTACCCCTCATTATCTGGTCAATGCCGATGTGCTTCAGATAAAAATAGCGCAAGGTGCTAAACCAGGAGAAGGTGGGCAATTGCCCGGAGGTAAGGTCAACTCATTGATTGCTCGGCTGCGATTTTCTATACCCGGGGTGACACTGATTTCACCACCACCGCATCATGATATTTACTCTATTGAAGATCTTGCACAGCTTATTTATGACCTAAAACAGGTAAATCCCCAAGCGTTAGTTTCAGTCAAGCTAGTATCAGCACCCTGCGTTGGCACGGTTGCCGCAGGGGTTGCTAAAGCATACGCTGATCTAATTACCGTTTCAGGTTCTGATGGAGGTACTGCTGCAAGCCCATTGACGTCTATAAGGCACGCGGGTTCTCCTTGGGAATTAGGTCTTAGTGAGGCTCATCAAACCTTGCGTGGTAATGATCTTAGAGGACGAGTACGACTTCAAACTGATGGTGGTATTAAAACAGGGCTTGATATTATCAAGGCAGCCATTTTGGGGGCAGAGAGTTTTGGTTTTGGTACTACGCCTATGGTGGCCATGGGGTGTAAGTATTTAAGAATTTGTCATCTTAATAACTGTGCTACAGGAGTGGCAACGCAGAATCTATATTTGCGAGACAACCACTTTGGTGGCTCAGTTGAGATGATTATGAACTTTTTTACCTTTGTGGCTGAGGAAGTGCGTCAATGGTTAGCACGGCTTGGAAAAAAGCGGCTGGAAGATATTATTGGTCAAACTGATTTATTGAAACGGTTACCGGGACAAACAGAAAAGCAGAAAAGCTTGGATTTGACCCCTTTATTAACTACCAGCGTGGACAATAACGATAAGCCACACACATGTCAGTTGTCGTGTAATACACCCTTTGACAAAGGTGAACTTGCAGAGCAGATGGTGGCCGATTGTTTAACGGCTATCGAGCAGTTTACAGGCGGGGAGTTTAATTACCGTATCAGTAACTGCGATCGCTCTTTAGGTGCACGGTTATCGGGTGAAATTGCAAAACGTTATGGTAATACTGCAATGGCAGCAAAGCCTTTAAAGCTTTACTTAAAAGGTGTGGCGGGACAAAGCTTTGGTGTTTGGAATGTGGGTGGGCTGCACATGTACCTCGAAGGCGATGCTAATGATTATGTAGGTAAAGGCATGGCAGGGGGCAAGTTAGTCATTAGGCCACCCAAAGAAAGCACGTTTAAAAGTCAGGAAACAACGATTTTAGGCAATACCTGCCTTTATGGCGCAACCGGAGGCATATTATATGCCTCTGGCTGTGCTGGAGAACGGTTAGCGGTCAGAAATTCTGGAGCAACAGCTGTCGTTGAAGGGGTAGGTGACCATTGTTGTGAATACATGACGGCTGGTGTTGTCGTGGTACTAGGTAAAACAGGTCATAATTTTGGTGCCGGTATGACAGGAGGGTTTGCCTATGTATTAGATATGGAACGGCAATTTGTTGACTGTTATAACCATGAGCTTGTTGATATTCATCGTATTGATATTGAAAGCATGGAAATCTACCAATCGCATTTATTGGGCCTTATGGAAGGCTATGTTAAGGAAACAGAAAGTCAGTGGGGGCGTGAGCTAATAGACGATTTTTATGATTATCGTGGCCGATTCTGGCTAATTAAACCTAAAGCAACGAGTTTGGAATCATTATTAAAAACAATCCGCGGTGCACCCGAATAATGGTTGTTTTTTTTATATTTCCTGAAACCAACAGGAGCTGTTCTGTTTTAAGAGGTTGTGTGTGGTTTTTTACGAATAGCCTCTCAATAAAAAAACACTTTATGAGGTGAGTCTATGTCAAAATTTATGCCCCGGACACCGAAAAATGATTTCCAGTTTATAGATGTGGGCAGAGAAGAGCCACTAGAAAAACCGTTGCAAATCCGAAAGCAAAAGTTTGCTGAAATCTATCAGCCTTATGAGGAACAGCAGGTTGGCAAGCAGGCAGATCGTTGTTTGTCTTGTGGCAATCCTTACTGCGAATGGAAATGCCCACTGCACAACTACATACCGGACTGGTTAAAGCTGATAGCTGGAGGAAAACTATTTGAAGCTGCTGAACTATCTCACCAAACAAATACATTGCCAGAAGTTTGTGGCAGAGTTTGCCCCCAAGACAAGCTTTGCGAAGGTGCCTGTACGCTCAATGATGGATTTGGTGCAGTTACGATCGGTGCAACCGAAAAGTATATTACCGATACAGCGCTGGCATTAGGTTGGCGGCCAGATACAAGTCAGGTTAAGTGGACCACTAAAAAAGTAGCAGTGATTGGCGCAGGTCCTGCAGGGTTAGGCTGTGCTGATGTTCTGGCCCGCAATGGTGTTAAACCGGTTGTTTTTGATCGGAACCCAGAAATAGGTGGACTACTTACCTTTGGTATTCCTGAGTTTAAGCTGGAAAAAAGTGTGCTGCAGCGTCGAAGAGAGATCTTTGTCGGCATGGGTATTGAATTTCAGTTGAATACAGAAATAGGGACAGCTATCAGTATTGAGCAATTAATTAAAGGCTACGACGCAATTTTTATGGGCATGGGAACCTATACAGCCATGAAAGGAGGTTTCCCAGGCGAAACGTTGCCTGGTGTTTATGAGGCATTGCCTTACCTTGTTTCTAACATCAACAGTCGTCTTGGTTATGACCAGAACCAAGAAAATTTAATTGATATGAAGGGTAAACGCGTTGTTGTGCTCGGTGGTGGCGATACAGCAATGGACTGTAACCGTACAGCCATAAGACAAGGTGCATTAAGTGTTCAATGTGTTTATCGTCGGGATGAAGATAATATGCCAGGCTCCCGTCGTGAAGTGATTCACGCCAGAAAAGAAGGCGTTGAATTTTTATTTCACCGCCAACCGGTTGCCATTGTAGGAGATGCTAGGGTTGAAGGCGTTAAACTGATGACAACCCGTATGGGGCAGCCCGATAAGGACGGTCGACAAAAACCTGAGCTAATTGAAAACAGTGAAGATATTATAAAAGCTGATGCGGTCTTAATTGCATTTGGCTTCCGAGCCAGCCCGGCTGAATGGTTTTCAAGGCAGGGTATTAAGACGAATAAAAGTGACCTTGTTCTCGTTAGCGATGCAGCAACTTGCGATAGGGCTGGCTTTCAGTTTCAGACGTCCAATCCTAAAATATTTGCCGGTGGCGATATGGTTCGAGGCTCTGATCTGGTGGTGACGGCGATCTGGGAAGGGCGTCAAGCAGCGGAAGGCATCTTGGATTACCTTAATGTGTAATCCATATCATTTTATTCTAGCGCCGTTGGCATATTGAATCCTACAGCATGTCACTGGGTCTGGACGTATTGCTCAACGGGTAATTTTACAATGATAAATACCTCTGCTTTCACTGAATAATAGTGCCATAATGGCAGCCGTGAAGCGCCGTCTCCGTTTACAATAGGGCTCTATAGCACGATTATTTTTGCTTAACGTTTTTAGTTAAACTCCTTGTACAATATCTAACCAAGCGCTCAATGCGCTCTGCATCGCTGGATGCTTGGACAAACAAAGTATATGCTCTTGAAAAATATTTACTTCATAGGCCCTATGGGAACAGGAAAGACCACAATAGGAAGAATGCTCGCCAATGAGCTAAACGTAGCATTTATCGATTCTGATCATGAAATTGAAGCACGCAGCGGAGCAAATATCCCATGGATTTTTGATGTAGAGGGTGAAGCAGGCTTTCGACAACGAGAAAAACAAGTGATTGCTGACATGTGTGCTAGGCGAGATATTATTATGGCAACCGGTGGTGGCGCTATAAAAAGAATGGATAATCGAAAACAGCTTAGATCCAGCGGTTTTATTGTCTATTTGCATACACCAGTAAGCGTGCAACTTACCCGAATAGCAAAAGATAAGCAACGGCCTTTAATCCAGCAGGTAGATCGAGAAAAAGTTTTAACTAGCCTGTTAGCAGAGAGGGAGCCGCTATACCGAGAGTTGGCAGATCTTATTCTGGATACCGATAAATTGTCACCAAGAAAGATGATTAATCAAATTATCCTTACCATAAATGCTAATGGAGTGTGTAATGCTTGAGCTATCTGTTGACTTAGGCGAACGTAGCTACCCTGTTTTTATTGGTACCGACCTATTAGGTCAAGCCAAGTATTTAACGCCTTACATTACAGGTCGGCAAGTCGCTATTATAACCAATCAAACCATTGAACCGCTCTATTTAAATACATTAAAAAGTAGTCTTAAAGGGTATGATCTAGCCATAGAAATACTGCCAGA
>JAQYUY010000125.1 GCA_028728195.1 Endozoicomonas sp. (ex Botrylloides leachii) | reverse complement strand
GATAAGCGACACAGAAACCGAACAGGGCTTGGGCACCGTGCTTTCCCTCAACGGCCGTATGGTTACCCTGTTATTTCCCGCAACCACAGAAATGCGGGTCTATTCCATCGACAATGCCCCTCTTTCTAGGGTGCAGTTTGAGCGAGATGATAAGGTAGAAAGCCATGAGGGCTGGGTAATGACGGTAACCGATGTTATCGACAATGAGGGCCTACTAACCTATAAAGGAGTTTTGGAAAATGGCCAAAGCAAAGTACTGACTGAATCCTGCCTTAGTAATTTTATTCGCTTTAACAAACCGCAAGATAAGCTGCTAGCAGGTCAGATTGACCAAAACAATCATTATTCTATACGTTATAAAACCCTGCGACACAATGAACGTCTGCGTAAATCATCTACCAGAGGGCTTATTGGCCCCAGAACAAGCTTGCTTCCTCACCAATTGCACATCGCTCAAGAAGTGGCTCAACGTCATGCCCCACGAGTGATGCTAGCTGATGAAGTAGGTATGGGTAAAACCATTGAAGCCGGCATGATTCTGCACCAGCAACTGATCAGCGGTCGCGCTAGTCGCATTTTGATTGTTGTTCCGGAAAGTTTACTGCACCAATGGCTGGTTGAAATGCTCCGCCGGTTTAATCTTTCCTTTAGCCTATTTGATCAAGAGCGCTACCAGTGTATCAATGAAGATAATCCTTTTGATAGCGAACAACTGATTCTCTGTAGTCTTGATTTTCTTTGCGACAATGCAAAGCGACGCCAACAAGTATTGGCCGCTCACTGGGATTTAATGGTGGTTGATGAAGCCCACCATCTAGTGTGGTCAGCCGAAGAGCCCAGCCTCCAATACCAATGCATTGAACAGCTGGCCGCACACATACCCGGCCTATTATTGCTGACTGCTACGCCAGAACAAATGGGCGTAGCAAGTCACTTTGCCCGCTTGCGCCTATTAGACCCTAACCGCTTTCATGATCTGGCTGCTTTTCAAATGGCTGAGCGTTCCTATGAACCGGTTGCCAATGCAGTACGAACGTTACTGGAATCGGCGCAGCTAACTAAGCAAGCTCAGCAACATTTAATCGACTTTCTAGGTGAAAGTTGCCAACCCTTGCTTGATCAAATTGAACAAGGCCAACCAGAACACTCTCAAGTCGCACAACATCAATTACTTCGCCAATTAATTGATCGCCATGGTACTGGACGGATTTTATTTAGGAACACCCGCGCTTCTGTTGGTGGCTTTCCTGGCCGGGTGGTGCAAGGGTATCCACAAGACCTACCGGAGCTCTACCACATAGCACTGAAAGAAGAGCTTAGCATTCAGTTTAATCCGCAGCACAATTTGTATCCAGAATTATCATACCAACAACATATCCGTGTTGATGATATGGACCCTTGGTGGAAGATCGACCCTCGTATAGACTGGTTGATCCACTTGATTAAGCTACTAAAAAAAGAAAAAGTGTTGGTTATCTGTGCCCATGCTGCTACTGCACTGGATATTGAAGATGCCATGCGTATTCTATCGGGCATTCCTACGGCTGTATTTCATGAAGGCATGAATATTATTGAACGAGACCGAGCCGCTGCTTGGTTTGCTGATGATATTGATGGTGCTCAGGTAATGGTCTGCTCTGAAATTGGCAGTGAAGGACGTAACTTCCAGTTTGCTCATCATCTCATCTTATTTGATCTACCAGAACACCCTGATCTATTAGAGCAACGCATTGGCCGGCTTGACCGAATCGGTCAAACCCAACCTGTCAGAATTCATGTCCCTTATATTAAACACACAGGTCAGGAAGTCCTGTTCCATTGGTATGATCAAGGATTGAATGCCTTTGCTGACACGTGCCCTACCGGCAGCGCTGTTCACCACGCATTGAAGACTGAGCTGACGTCTTTTCTAAATTTGAGAGCCAGTGCTGGCTTAACAAGCTTCCAACCTTTATTGGATAAGGCGTCCCTAATGAATGAAGAACTGCGGTTGCACCTTCATAATGGCAGGGATCGTTTACTTGAGTTAAATTCGCGAGGTCTCTCCTCAAGTGAAACTGTTATTAATACTATTGAGGCACAGGAAGAACCGCGGCAACTCAAACGTTACATGGAAAAACTCTTTGAGTGCTTTGGTGTCGAAACAGAAGATCATTCCAAACATTGTCTAGTAGTTCGCCCAGGTAGCCATATGGTTACAGCTGTTCCCATGTTGCCTGAAGAAGGCACAACGGTTACCTTTGACCGTGAGATGGCGCTGTTAAGAGAAGATTTGCAGTTTCTAACATGGGAACATCCTATGGTTAGCAACAGCATGGAGATCATACTGACCAGTGATATGGGCAGCACAGCTGTTGCCTTGCTAAAAAATAAAGCTTTAAAGCCTGGCACCTTGTTATTAGAAGCGATCCATGTAATCGAAGCATCAGGAAATAAATCATTACAGTTAGACCGTTACCTCCCTATCACCCCTATTCGAGCTTTGATTGACCCCAGCATGAATAATTTGGCAGATAAGGTAGCCTTTGATACGCTCAATGCACAACTGCAACCCATCAAAAAGGGTGTGGCTAAAAAACTAGTAAAAGCTCAGCGAACCCCTATTGTGAACATGCTGACCAAAGCTGAGGCTCTTGCTAAAAAGACCATTATCGACATTATCAACACTGCTTGTGAAGCCTTACAACAAGATATGGCTGAAGAAATTGAACGACTGACCGCCATGAAAGCGGTTAACCCTAATGTACGTGATGAGGAAATTGAGCACCTCCAACATCAAGCTGATCAGGGACATCAAAGCCTACAGAAAGCCATGCTAAGGCTTGACGCTGTACGCATAATGGTCAGTGCGTAACGGTATATACAATCAGGTTCTTTGATAACCTAAAGACCCATTATGCTGTTGAGAAGGGCCTTCTATCAGAGGGCTGCCTTCCTAGCAGCCTGCTCCACTTTAAAAGATAAGAAAATCTTTATGTGTAAAAAGATGGCTCACCCGCTGGACGAGTTTTAAAACGTCTATGCAACCACATGTACTGGTCAGGATGCTCTCTTATTCTCTGTTCTATAAAACGGTTAACTCGTTTAGCATCCTCAAGATCTTTATTAACAGGAAAATTCTCCCAAGGTTCATACACTTTTAGCAGGTAGTCTGTAGTACCTGACTGTCGAGTCACCACCATAGGAACAACCCTAGCTTTGCCTATTTTTGCTAACCGGGCGGTGCCGGTCACTGTCGCAGAGCTAATGCCAAAAAAAGGCGCAAAGACACTTTGTTTGGGGCCATAATCCTGATCAGGTGCATACCAAATCATCCCTCCTGATCTGAGCACACGGAGCATGCCTCGAACATCACGTCTTTCCAACAAATAACTGTTTCTATCATGACGCAAACGCTGCCGGCGTTGCATATATTCAAATACTGGGTTTTTGTGTCGGCGGTAAGTTGCATTTAAACTCTGGCGCAGTGCAATCATAGCGCCAGCGATTTCAATTGTAGTAAAATGCAATATCAATAAGATCGTTCCGCGCCCCTGTTTATCGTGTAGGTGCTCAAGCCCTTCAAAACGGACATGCTTTTCTAGCCTTTTTTTCGGCCACCACCACGCCATAGCGACCTCCATAATACCGATACCAACCGACTGAAAATTGGTTCGCAATAATTTTTCTCTTTGTTCTTCAATCATTTCTGGAAAACACTTTTGTAAATTCACCCGGGCAATATGTACACGCGAGCCTGACAAACGGTAATATAAATAACCTAAACGCTTACCCAGCCTTAATAACATAGGGTAAGGTAACAGCGCTGGTAACATAGTTAAGCCTAAGTTTAACCACGTTAGCCAATAGCGGGGATGAAGGAATGCGCCTTTAAACTGATCGGCCTCTGTTGTATTCTGATAACCCATAGAGCTATTTCCTATGATCAACCCTTGTTTGTCGTTGACATTTTTTTTACGATTTAATTATTTTACAATAAAGTGGTGCCGGTGAAATTATGACTCCAGACTTGCAATCCCAAAGTACCGCCACAGCCTTTCGAATGAAAGGCGGGCTTTACACACTGACTACTCTGGAATTGCATGTTGCAACGATGCCTTTGATTAAAAAACAATTGCAATTAATGACGCAAAAAGCACCCAACTTTTTCCAGCAAACACCGGTTGTTATTGCTTTGGAGAAATTACAAACGCAACCATACATGCTAAATATATCTTCGCTTAAGCATCTATTGTACGACTTCGGTATGATTCTAGTTGCTGTTAGGGGTGGCTCAGAAAGCGCCCGAAAAGAAGCTAAACTTCACGGTATTGCATGGTTACCCGCAGCAAAGAGTCGAAGCGAAACGGATGACTCAAGCGAAAACAATACTGCTGCTAATGTTGTCAAAATCACAAAAAGCCGAGGCTTACCTGATCAGGAAAATATCAGCGAAGTTGAAACAAAACTGGAAAAATCAGTACCCGATATCATTGCACAGATTGTAGAGCGCCCAGTGCGCTCAGGTCAACAAATCTACTCACCGGGTGATCTGGTTGTTCTCGGATCTGTAAGCACAGGCGCTGAGTTGGTAGCCGGCGGCCACATTCACGTATACGGCCCTTTAAGGGGGCGTGCACTAGCCGGTGTGAATGGCCATCAGGCCGCACGTATTTTTTGTGGGCAATTCGAAGCTGAGCTTATTTCAGTTTGCGGACAGTATAAATTACCTGCCAATTCAGATCGATCTTACTGGGGAAAAAGTGTGCTGGTTAGTCTTAAAGACCAATGCTTGCACATGGCAGCACTTTAGGAAATACTATTCTAATATATAGCTTATCAATGAATGGGTATACAATTTGGCTCGCACTATTGTCGTAACTTCCGGGAAAGGTGGCGTCGGTAAAACCACAACGAGTGCATCTTTCGCTTCAGGACTTGCTATGCAAGGACATTCCACAGTTGTCATTGACTTTGATGTTGGGTTGCGTAACCTTGACCTTATCATGGGCTGCGAACGCAGAGTCGTATACGACCTTGTCAATGTTATTAATGGCGAATCAGCTCTTCATCAAGCACTAATACGCGATAAACATGTAGAAAACCTATCAGTACTACCTGCTTCGCAAACACGCGATAAAGAAGCGTTGAGTAAAGAAGGCGTTGAAAAAGTATTAGATGATCTGGCAAAAGATTTTGATTATATTATCTGTGATTCGCCTGCAGGCATAGAGCACGGCGCCCAAATGGCTCTTTATTTTGCAGATGAAGCGATAATAACCACTAATCCTGAAGTTTCATCTGTCCGCGACTCTGACCGTATACTCGGCATTTTGCAAAGCAAATCTAGGCGTGCTGAAAAAAATATGGAACCTGTCAAAGAACACTTGCTATTAACGCGTTATAACCCTGACCGCGTGTTGCGTGGCGATATGCTTAACGTCAGCGATGTAGAAGAAATTCTAGCTATTCCCTTGCTGGGAATCATTCCCGAATCTGGCTGTGTATTAAAAGCATCCAACCAAGGTATTCCAGTGATTCATCAATCAGAAACCGATGCAGGACAAGCTTATAGCGACATGGTATGCAGATATCTAGGCGAAAAAAAAGTTCATCGCTTCATTGAGCCTACTAAAAAGGGCTTACTTCGACGTATGTTTGGAGGACGGACATGAATCTGATGCAACTTTTTCGTGCGTCTAGTAATGATGAAAAAAAGCATAGTAGCGCCTCCGTTGCTAAAGAACGTCTTCAAATTATTGTCGCACATGAGCGAATGAGTCGCGGTGGGCATGATTTTTTACCAGCGATGCAAAAAGATATTCTTAGCGTTGTTAAAAAATATATCGAAGTCAATCAAGAAAATATAAATATTCGTCTCGATAATGAGGGTGACTATTCGATTCTTGAGGTCAATGTGCAATTACCAGACACTGAATGACCTACGTACTGGTCTAATACCAATCAAATTTCTGATTTAAGCCCACCGTCGAAAAATCAATACGATATCCCCAGCTGTGTAGCAGTTCAGATTTAATCCGGACCACCGCTAATCACAGCTACCATCACGCTTTAAGCGAGAAATAAAGAGAAAGCGAACCAGCGCTAGTGCACTTCATCAACATTATGAATATCAATTTGGGTATCACCATACCCATCTTCATGGCTATCGTGGCCTCTTTGTTTTGCGAGGTTATCAAGATAGTTCTGATTTATTTCTCCAGCTATATATTTTCCATCAAAAACTGAACAATCAAAATCTTCTATCTCAGGCTGTAGCGAGGATACTGCTTTTTTCAGATCGTCAATATCCTGATAAATGAGTTTATCCGCATTAATTTGCCGTTCAATTTCTGCTTCTGTATGACCGAAAGCAATCAACTCATTAGATGTAGGCATATCAATGCCGTACACATTCGGGTAGCGAATAGCCGGCGCAGCTGAACAAAAATATACCTTACGAGCACCCGCTTCACGTGCCATATCAACAATCTGCCCCGAAGTAGTACCGCGAACAATAGAGTCATCAACCAATAGGACATTTTTTCCGGAAAACTCTTGGCTTATGGCATTAAGCTTCTGCTTAACCGATTTTTTCCGTACCGTCTGCCCTGGCATAATAAAAGTACGGCCAATATAACGATTTTTTACAAAGCCTTCCCGATAAGGCAAACCTAGTCGCGTCGCTAGTTCAAGAGCAGAATTACGGCTAGTATCAGGTATTGGCATCACCACATCAATATCATGTTCAGGCCAGTCTCGGAGAATTTTATTAGCCAATGTCTGGCCCATTCTCAAACGGGACTGATAGACAGAGATACCATCAATAATAGAGTCAGGTCGCGCAAGATAGACATATTCAAACATACAAGGGTATTTTTTCCCCTCAACACACTGAAAAGTATGCAATACGCCTTGCTCATCAATATAAACAGCCTCTCCAGGTGCCACATCGCGAATGCGCTCAAAGCCTAGCGCATCCAATGCCGCAGACTCTGATGCAACCATATACTCTATACCTTCAGGCATTATCCGCTTACCAAACACTAGCGGCCGAATGCCATAAGGATCGCGAAACCCTAAAAGACCGTGGCCATTCACCATCGCAACAACAGCATAGCCACCTTCACAGCGATCATAAACCCCTTTTAAGGCAAGGAAGATATCATGGGGTTTTAATGAATGCCCGCAGTTTTTGGATAACTCATGAGCAAATACATTGAGCAGAATTTCTGAATCAGAGTGGGTATTAATATGCCGAAGATCACTAGAAAACAAGGCATCCTTAATGACATCAGCATTTGTTAGGTTACCATTGTGAGCCAGCGCAATACCATAAGGCGAGTTAACGTAAAACGGCTGAGCTTCAGCAGCACTAGAAGTCCCTGCCGTAGGGTAGCGCACATGGGCAATGCCTGATTTTCCTCGTAAATGTGCCATATTTCGGGTACGAAATACATCTTTCACTAACCCGTTCTCTTTTCTCAAAAAAAAACGGTTGTTTTCCAAAGTGACCATTCCCGCCGCATCCTGCCCACGATGCTGAAGCACGGTCAGTGCATCGAACAACAGCTGGTTAACATTAACCGTTGCCGAAATACCGACAATTCCACACATGAATGCACGCCCCTAGGCTAAATCAATGATAAGAGACTACTATTACTATAATAAGCGACGATAACTTCAACCAATGGATCACCAACTTTCATCCACCGCTGCTAACAGCATCATTATGTTCAGTCTGCCTCTAAGAAACTACTCTTTAATAACTCACTGGAGTAGTACAGCATATTTCTCACAGCTATTTATCGTGCTAACGATATCTTTACACTGGGTGAACTAAATCCCGCTTTTGCAAAATTGGCTCTATAATTTTTGTTGCCTGCGCTTTTGACCAGTGAGCCAATTCAATAAAATGAGGCAACAGAATAGAATTTTTCCACCCTGTCTCTTGTTTCAATGGTGTAATAGCAATAAAGCTAACTAGAACCATGATAACCAGACAACCTCTTAGGCCACCAAATACCATGCCAAGCACTCTGTCAGTGCCGGAGAATCCCGTTGCCTCAACAAACCGACAAACCACTTGGTTAATGAATGCACCCGCCAACAAGGTTGAGATAAACAGCAATATAGATGCAATGCTGATACGCACTGAAGGTAAATCAATATAATTAACCAGCTTATCAGCAAACACGCCCCCGAAGGCCCAAGCGACAAAAGCAGCTCCAGCCCAGCTCAATACAGAGAGTACTTCTTTAAAAAAACCGCGCCGAAGACTCAGTCCAGCAGAAACCAGAATTACTCCAAAAATAACCCAGTCGATCCAGGTAAAATTCACCAACGTCTTCCTCAATCAAGTCATGTAAGCAGCTGGCTTATGAAGCAAGAGACGGCAAACAAGGTATTGCTTCTTAATCAGCCCAGTCCAGAAGCCCTGTAACCTGCTGATCAACATCTACTGCAATCAGGCATTTTACATGGGCACTACGCATTTTAGCTTCAGCTTCTGATAACTTCATATCCTGAGAAATGCACAAAGGATTCGGTGTCATGATATCCTTGGCACAGACCCCTTTCAGGCTATCACTCGTTGTTAGGTAACGCCTCAGATCACCATCGGTTACAACACCGGCAAGACTTTTATCCCGATTTAAAACAATAGCGGTACCCGTACGCGTTTCCGTCATCACCAACACTGCATCAGAAATAGCAGTATCCGTGTTTACCAATGGTAAATTATTTTTATTCATGACATCACTGACCCGCGTCAGCAGTCTTCTACCGAGACTACCACCTGGATGAAAACGAGCAAAGTCTTGAGGCTGAAAGTTTCGTGCCTTGATCAAGGCAATCGCCAGCGCATCACCAATTGCCAGCGCTACCGTTGTTGATGTAGTGGGCGCCAAATTCAGCGGACACACCTCTTGAGCAACACAGCCATCTAGGACAATATCAGCGTGCTTGGCCAATGTCGATTCAAGGCCACCGGTAATGGCAATAATTTTATTGCCAAAGCTCTTTAGGGATGGAATGAGCTTTAAAACTTCTTCGGTTTCACCGCTATATGACAATAGCACAATCAAGTCAGCCTCTTGGTCACTGCGAACCATACCCAGATCGCCATGGAACGCCTCACCTGGGTGCATAAAAAAACTATGCGTACCTGTAGAAGCCAGTGTTGCTGCTATTTTTTTACCAATTATGCCTGATTTGCCCATACCAGAAATAATCACTCGCCCTTTGCAAGCCAGCATTAATTCAACGGCCTCTTCATAAGACGCATCAATACGGTCGCTCAGCGCTAACAACGCTTTACCTTGTTCCTGCAATGAGCGAATCATAATACTGCGGTAGTTCAGCGTGTGATCTGGTACCATCTTGTCATGTCTCGGCTGCAAAAAAGTAGCAGTATATCCTGATTTAACTGTTAAGAACGAGCAGATAACAGCCTATCTAAATGATTAGCAAATGTCTGTCGGTCACTTTGGCTCAAAGCTGACGGACCGCCAGTCTGAATACCACTGGCACGGAGCGTATCAAGAAAATCGCGCATATTAAGACGCGTCTTGATATTATCAGGCGAATAGAGCTCCCCCCTAGGACTCAGCGCAACGGCACCTTTAGCAATGACTTCAGCTGCTAGGGGAATATCACTGGTAACCACAATATCAGTAGCCTCAGCCCGCTTCACAATTTCATTATCAGCAACATCAAAACCGGGTACTACCTGCATCATTTTAACGTACTTTGATCGCGGTATACTGATTGATTGATTAGCCACCAGCGTCACTATTACGTTTGTTCGTTCCGCTGCGCGGTATAAAATCTCCCTGATAACCACCGGACAAGCATCAGCATCGACCCATATCTTCACCATCCATTCCTTTTTGTTAAAAAAACATTCTGAATAAAATTGCTTTCCTATAAGACACCTAGCATTTCCCTTAATTTGCTCTATAAATGAGAGCACCATATGCTGGCTTTAAAGGATAGTGAACTTATCATTGGCGATAATGATGTATTGTACATTACTCAAAAAAGCCAGAAAACTATTAAGTTCAGGTTATTAGTTGATGAAAAATATATGTATTTTGTTTGTTTATCCCAATTTTTGGTACCTTGATATAATACCGGCACTCTTACATGACTTAGCTGGATGCATTTATCTTACTAGAATAAAAGACATATTTCGTTTGTCAATGCGCAACCCCTAGATAGGAATGGCTGTAACTGATGATGAGCTAGAAGAACTTAAAAGTCTACGTAAAGAGTAAAAAATAGTGATGGTTAACTTCTGGGTTTTGAATGGATATCACCCCTAGCTAGGTCAGAAGAGGTTCACGATAAGGTGGTTGGCGACTTATCTCAAGAAATCATTATCAACTGGTATGAGGCGCAACCCAACTAAAGATACTATATTCAAGTTAAGTCAAGATATTAGGACTCTATCTAATTATGGCAACTGTATTTATTTGGAATAATAATATTATTTCAGCCGCTAGAGGGGGTACATCACATTATACAACAGGTCATGCTTCGCTCAATATTGATGACCAATGGTGCGAAGATTATAAATATCCATATGTTACTTGGTGGGCTGAAGGCGTCCCTTTTCAATATCATACAGTGATCAAAAATTTTATAGCCGATATTAATAATGCAAGATACGCCCCAGATCATATTATAAAAATCCCATCTCCTAGACTGAATACCCTGCATATGCATTCAGCATGGGATAAAATAAGGCAAAGCCGTAAAATGTCCTACAATGAGCTTTTTAATAACTGCTCCACAGTTGTTAGCCATATTTTGTTAGCAGGTACACATAACACAAAATATGGCGGGCGTTTGCTTAAACATAAACATATCGTCTGGACTCCCCTTCGGGTTAAACGGCTTGCTTACGATTTGCAAGGGTATGATATGGCTTGGGCTAACTTTATAAATGAAGTAAATTCTTTCCTTGGGTTAAGCGATTATTGTAACGAACTTCTTAGTAAGAAGCGCCGCAGCTCTCGACATGGTTATCAAGAAGCAGCCCCCGCAAGGTTTATAAACGGTAAAGATACAAATATTTAAGACGGTGTATGAGTATAGATAGCTTTTTGATACTGTTTTCAAACCCTAAAAAATTACACTTCTAACCATTACACAACAGCAGACTAATCGATTATCAAAATGTCATGATCGCATCAATGAATACAAACCGGATTCTATAGGCGCCCTTATCTATTGATTTTTTCCACAGATAAATAACACTACCCTTCTCGAGTGAAGTCGGGCTGTTATACCAGTCGTGTTTTCTAACCACCATAATTAGCATGGCTACTGAACCCCAAAATAGGGCCGAATAGTCAATAATAGCATGGC
>JAQYUY010000124.1 GCA_028728195.1 Endozoicomonas sp. (ex Botrylloides leachii) | reverse complement strand
CTACAAAGGAAACAGACTATAAGCCAACCAATATTGACAAGGCGCTCATTCAAGGGTTAGAAGTCAATGGATCTATAAACAATGATAACTGGAATATAAATGCAAGTATCAGTTTGTTAAAACCTGAGAATAGATCGCCTGCTAACTATTCCAAAATATTAACTGCCCGCTCTAAACAACTAATGACGTTGACTCTTGATCACCAGTTTAAACATTTTGGTGTAGGTGCATCTTTTAAGGCTCAGGGATTATCTTATGCTGATGCCGCCAATACTCAAAAGGTGGCTGGGTTTGGAATCTTTGATTTAAGAGGCTCTTTAAAGCTAACTGAAGAGTTAAAAGCAAGCGTCCAATGGGTTAATGTTTTTAATAAAACCTATCAACCAGTGAGTGGTTATAGAGGAGAGCCCAAAGGTGTGATTGCTTCGTTAATATGGACTCAATCCTGAATAATCTTGCTAACATTTAGCTAATGGGTAACAGTACAATAGGGCTGACATTTATTTGATGTTTAACAAGGTAATTCGCTTGTACATGCGGTATCATAAAGACCGCTGGAGTACGCTTAACTTGGATAGCCCATAAATTGCTTCAATGGTTGAGCAATCATTTGCGTGCTCAGGTACTGGGTTTAGGTATATAATGTAGCAATGTATACTTAGTATACCTAAGTCTTCCCGATGTGACTAAGGCAAAGTAAAAGCTAAGCCTTAAGGCTTTGCATCTAGGGTCGAGGCGTATATGCTTAAACACAAGAATTGAAGTAAAGGCCCAAAAAAAAATTTGAACGCACATACCCATAAAGAAGAAAAGGTTATAGAAAACACCTGCCGATTTACCCTTGAGCCGGAAGACCCGCAACGATTTTCAGAGTTATGCGGTCAGTTCGATCAACATTTAAAACAGATTGAAGACCGGTTAGACGTTAATATTCGTGTTCGGGGGAATAGTTTTGCTGTTTCAGGCAGAGATGACCTAACCCATGCAGCCACAGAGACGCTTAAACACCTTTACCGAGAAACAGGTAAGCAAGAAACCCTTACGCCAGACAGGGTGCATTTGTTTATGCAAGAATCTGCTATTGAGTGGCTATCTGACCGAATAAACAGCGACGCAGAAAAGCCTGTTTCTATTTGCACTGCTAAAGGTAAAGGTCTCATCACGCCACGTGGGCGTAATCAGCAGCACTATGTGAAAGCCATTCTTAAGCACGATATTAATTTTGGTATTGGCCCTGCTGGTACAGGAAAAACCTATCTTGCAATGGCTTGTGCCGTGCAGGCGTTAATGGAAGAAAATGTTCGCCGTATCATGCTGGTGCGTCCTGCGGTTGAAGCGGGTGAAAAACTGGGGTTTCTTCCTGGTGATCTATCCCAAAAAATAGACCCTTACCTGCGACCACTTTACGATGCTCTGTATGAAATGCTGGGCTTTGAACAGGTTGAAAGATTGATCAATAAAAATGTGATTGAAGTGGCACCTCTTGCCTATATGCGTGGGCGTACGCTAAACAATTCGTTTATTATTCTCGATGAGTCTCAAAATACTACTAAAGAACAGATGAAAATGTTTTTAACCCGAATTGGATTTGGTTCTACAGCTGTGATTACAGGGGATATTACACAAATTGACCTACCAAAAGGCATTCAATCTGGGCTCAGCCATGCTATTGATGTTCTTAAAGATGTAGATGCTATTGGTTTTACCTGGTTTACAGCAAAAGATGTGGTGCGCCATCCGCTGGTTCAACATATAGTGCAAGCTTATGACAACCATGATCGTGCCAAGGGTAAGTCATGAGTGCACGGGTAGTAGTAGACCTTCAGGTGGCTACTGATAATCAACACCTGCCAACACTGGATGCGCTTCAAGCATGGACAACAGCCGCCATTGGTAATCGTAGAGATAGTGCGGAAATCAGCTTGCGTATTGTTGATCTCAAGGAAGCAGCTGATCTCAATCAACAATGGCGTAATAAAAGCGGCCCCACCAACGTTTTGTCTTTTCCAGCAAATCTTCCTCCTGAACTCAGTTTACCGCTGTTAGGTGACCTGGTAATTTGTGCACCAGTCATTGAAAAAGAAGCAAAACAGCAAGATAAGGAGCTTCAGGCTCACTGGGCACATATAATAATTCACGGTACCTTGCACTTGCTGGGTTATGACCATATAGATGATCAGCAAGCTTCAGAAATGGAATCCTTAGAAATTAAGATTATGGAGATATTGGGCTTCCCTGATCCATATAAAGACGATGGCTGCTGATAGCTGCTATCTCTCACCTAAGCAAGCCTCGGAGAATACAGCGGGTAATGAATGACAAGACCTTAACGGATGATCCGGTACCTCCCACGTGGATAGAAAAGGTATCACGATTATTCAGTCAAGATCCAAAAAATCGCAATGATATTATGACATTGCTCAGAGAATCTGCTTCTAAAGGGATGATTGATGAAGAGGCTCTGAGTATCATCGAGGGCGCAGTACAGGTTGCAGACATGCAGGTCCGCGAGGTAATGATTCCCCGAGCACAAATGGTTTGTGTCGAGGAAGAGCAACCGCCAAAAGACTTTCTGCCTAAAATTATAGAGTCAGCCCACTCTCGCTTTCCTGTTATTGCCGACAGCAAAGATGAGGTTACGGGCATTTTACTAGCAAAAGACTTATTACCAATGGTCTTACATCACGCTAAATTTAGTATTAAAGATCATGTGCGACCGGCTACATTCATTCCTGAAAGCAAACGGTTAAATGTACTACTGCGTGAGTTTCGAACCAACCGCAACCATATGGCAATTGTTATTGATGAATTTGGAGGGGTTGCTGGGCTGGTTACTATTGAAGACGTACTAGAGCAAATCGTCGGCGATATTGAAGATGAACACGATATTGAAGAAGACAATTTTATCAAGCCAACCAACAATGTTGATAAAGCGTGTATTGTGAAGGCTCTAACGCCAATAGAAGACTTCAATGAATACTTTAAGACCCATTTCTCCTCTGATGAGTTTGATACGATTGGTGGCATTCTTATGCAACAGTTTGGACATATGCCCCAGCGCAATGAATCTGTTGAAATGAGCGGACTGCGTTTTGATGTACTTAATGCCGATGGTCGACGTATTAGGCTGTTGCGAGTTAGCCCTTGTTAATGAATAACGAAAAAAAACCTGCCATGCGCTATCTGATTACTTTGCTTTCAGGTGCCATGGCTCCTCTTGGTTTCAGCCCCTTTAACCTGTGGCCATTATTGATGGTGGCTGTGGCTATTTTATTTATGGCTCACAGGAATATGCCGACTCGCCAAGCCTTGCTGAATGGCTTTATGTTTGGTGTTGGTATGTTTGGTGTGGGAACCTCTTGGATATATGTCAGTATTCACCAGTTTGGCTCAGCGTCTCCAGCGCTTGCAAGCTTACTGACCGCTGTTTTTGTTATCGTCATATCATTGGTTTTTGTTGCTCCAGGACTCTGGCTATATAGTAAATTGCGACACCACTGGCATATGGACCACCCTTGCCAGCAAGCACTACTGTTTTCTGCATTTTGGGTCATAGCGGAGTGGACCAGAAGCTGGCTGTTAACTGGCTTCCCTTGGTTGCTAGCAGGCTACTCACTACTGGATACGCCGGCAGCTAATTGGGCGCCAGTTACAGGTGTTTATGGGCTAAGTTTTTTATTGGTGATAACCAGTACGTTGCTAGTTTCTCTTATTATCAAATCCAAGCAGCCACTCAGAAAGACTATTACTTCAAAAGTGTTTGTAGTGATCACCATTGCAAGCCTTTGGTTGGCTTCATGGCCTTTAGCAAAGGTGCAGTGGACAGAACCCACAGGGGAAAAACTCACCTTCAGCGCAATACAAGGAAATATCCCACAGAGTATTAAGTGGCACCCAGACTATATACAAAATATTATAGCTACTTATACCAACCAGACTGAACAAGAATGGAAGCAGGATCTAATCATCTGGCCAGAAAATGCATTACCTATTTTTTATAGTCGAGCACAGTGGTTGCTTCAGCAACTCAGTCAGCAAGGTAAAAACCATAATACGGCATTAATTATTGGGCTACCTATTGATATGCCTTCAGAAAACCAGCAGAAATACTACAACGGTATTATAGCTATCGGGGCAGGAACAGGTATTTATGACAAGCAAAAACTGGTGCCTTTCGGTGAATATGTGCCTTTCGAATCGCTATTAAGAGGGTTAATTGCATTTTTTGATCTGCCTATGTCTAGTTTTTCTGCTGGTAGTTCTAATCAAAAGCCGCTAAACGTAAAAGGCATTACGATTACTCCTTATATTTGCTACGAAGTTGTTTACCCTGATTTTGCTGCGAGAATGGCTCGCCACTCAGGCTTGCTGCTAACTATCAGTGATGATACTTGGTTTGGAAAATCAATTGGTCCAGAACAGCACTTTCAGATGGCACGGATGAGGGCTTTGGAAACCGGTCGCTATCTAATTCGGGATACTAACGATGGCTTAACTGCCCTAATTAATAACCATGGAAAAGTTCTACAAACTATTCCCAGATTTAAAGAGGGTATTTTAAGAGGTAGCGCTAACATTATGTTAGGCAACACCCCTTTTATGATTACAGGATCTTGGCCCATATTGATTTTGTGCTTAGGATTACAAATTTTGTGTTATTTCCAGTCTAGATTTAAAAAATACTAAAGTTATTTTGTTCTTGATCGGGTAACTTCGTAAGCCGCTAAATGCCTTCTGGGTTTCCTTCTAATGTGGACCTATAAAACGGCTTTTATGAAGGGATAAAACAGGGAAGTGCAGGCTATTCCTTATACCCATGATGTTTTCTAACAACCCTAATGAGCATAGACAGCCGGTTTCTAAAATAAAGTGCAATGATGCATAATAGCCGAGCTATTGCGAGGGGGATTCCAATGCCATGTTGGTATTATAAGCTGCTCATGATACTTTATGGACAGCTTTTCTAGCTATGATAGACATGACTCGTTGTCTCTTTGCCTCGCCGTAAACTAGCATAGTTAGAAAAGACGATTGATATTATACCTCTTCAACAAAAAAATATGCACGCCTATGACAACTGATCTCAATAGTACTATCTACAATAATGTTAAACAGGCGCTGGTCGAAGATATCGCTACCGGCGATATTACAGCTGAGTTAATTCCCGCAACTACACAAGCAACGGCAAGTATTATTTGTCGTGAACATGCTACTATTTGTGGTCGCCCATGGGTCGATGAGGTATTTCGTCAGCTTGATGCTTCGGTACAATTAGATTGGAAGGTTAAAGAGGGGGATCAAGTGTCACCCAACCAAGAGCTTGTCTACATTCAAGGTCTAGCGAGAAGTTTGCTGACAGGTGAGCGCTGTGCGATAAACTTTCTGCAAACATTATCAGGTACTGCAACCCGCTGTCATCATTATGCTGAACAAGTAAAACAATTTCCTGTTAAGTTACTTGATACGCGAAAAACACTCCCAGGTCTTCGTCTTGCTCAAAAATACGCAGTTAAAACGGGAGGTTGCTTTAACCATAGAATAGGTCTTTTTGATGCCTTTCTAATTAAAGAAAATCATATTGCCGCTTGCGGCGGTATAGCAAAAGCCATTACAGCAGCTCGGACCATCGCTCCCAGTAAACCGATTGAAGTTGAGGTAGAAAACATAGAAGAGTTCAAAGAAGCCAGACATGCAGGTGCTGATAGCATTATGTTAGATAACTTTCCTTTGCCGCTGCTGTTAGAGACGGTTTCACTAAATCACCAGTTGGGCAACCCTGCACCAAAGCTCGAAGCATCTGGTGGAATAACAGATGCTACCCTAGCTGATATCGCAGCAACCGGTGTCGATTACATATCAATCGGCACACTGACTAAAGACTGCCGCGCAGTTGATCTCTCAATGCGACTGCTATAATAAGCCATACTGATAGAATATTTAAAATACTGCGAGTTGCCAATTAAATAAAGACTAAGCACTTATTAACAATCAGTGCTTAGTCTTCGTGAAGATAAACAGTAAAGCCTTTTTTAAAAGGCTATTGATGTATAGCACAGGTAACCCATCAGCTCCATCCCCTTTTTTTAAATCCCTGATTGACCATTACTCTTTGCATATATCTATTACCAACCCTATACATTATTTGACAATAGGGTACACTGAAGAAGTGATCTCAATGACAGATCATACAAAGCAAGCTTCTGCGATCTATTCATCAGGCATGGGTGTAAGGAGGGGTCCATGAGCCATAATCAGAATAAGTACAAGAGTCTTCAAGAGTTAGTCGACAGCTATATCGCATCAGGCTTATCCGCTAGAGAATATGTTGAGTGCTGTGTAGACTCAGGAGATATAAGTGCTGCGGAGGCGCTAAAGCTATTGTCAATATTAAGAGATGCAGAATCTGTCACATTTAAATTATCAGAAGTATGTAGCGATGACTTTTCAGGGCTAAAGATGACACTGATGCGGAAAAGCGATGATGACCAAGTGGTAGGTCCGGCCTTGTTCAATATTGCTGTTGATAAAAGCCTCAACCCATACCGAGAGGAGGTAATTGATATTATTCAAAAATTTTCTAAAGAACTGGCGATTCTTGCTACTCGAGATGAAATACCAGAAGCAGAAGCAATAAACTCCATCGATGATGCGCCTGAGAAGTGGCTGGATCATCCTAATATTATGCCTGCAAGCGAAACTCAACATTAGACATTAATTGTCACTTGATGTGACGCACTACCTATAGGCACCTCACTGGCAGTTAGACAATTCGTTAAGTTAAGCAATAACTACAATAATGGCATTCAGAGAAGAGGATTAAGCTAACCAAAACCGTAGCCCCTATGCGGTTAAACAATAAGGGGTAGCGGTTACAATGCTTTATAGTTCAATACCAGCAGCTAAGAAAAAAGCGCTATTAGCTGCAATAATCCAATCTTACAACGGAAAATGCGCATAAGGCACCTCTTAACGGAAAAGACAGCAGCGCTGATAGACTAAAAAAGTTTAATATTATAATAACGGGTAATAAGGATAGCCTGTCCACTTCTATGAATCTATCTCAGTCGTGTTTTCTAACTACCGTAATAAGCATAGGCAGCTAAACTCCATAACAAGATGGAATGACGAGTAATAGCAGCGCTATTGCAAAGGGTTCCAATACAGTGCTGGTGTTCGGGTGGTCAGTGCAATAGCGTAGTTAAACCATTCGATTGGTATGAATACTCTGCTGACTTTGCAGTAATATCGGTTTAACCGGATGCTACACGTCTCGCCGCTGGAAAAAGCTGAAGCCGATAAATCATGACGATCAATAATGTTAATACGCACATAATACTAGCCATTGGCACTTGGCTTTGCATAGGAATACTTGAGGAAACCAGAGCAACCAAGCCCGCCCCCAAATTTTGTATGCTGCCCAAAATTGCACCGGCCACACCAGCATTATTAGCCATAGGCTCCAGTGCAGCTGATGTTGCTGTAGGAAAAATAAGGCCAGCACCTAAAAGTAAGAATGTTATCGGCACTAATACGGCAATAATATTTATATAGCCTGCCAGACCAGCTATCAACATACTCAAAGAACCTAGGATCATTGCTACAACTCCAAATCCTATAATCACTTCTAGAGCATAGTTATTGGCTAAACGCCCAGCTAGCCAAGTGCCCAACAAATAGCCAGGGATTGGCAAAATAAAGAGGATGCTGATCATATTTGGGTCGAAGCCCATAACTTTACTGAATAATATGCCAGCCGTTGCCTCAAAGAGAGCAATGCCTGAAATCGCAGCGACCAATATCACCGTAAAGGCATTAAACTGAGGATAGCTTAATACATATTTATAGCTGGCTAAAGCACTTATGCGTGTTTTGCCAACATGCTTATGAGTCTCATTGAACCGAAAATACACTAGTAACCAAGCAAAAATACCAACGACACAGAGAAACTGGAAGCTTGCCTGCCAGCCCCAGGTATTCTCAAAAAAACTGCCTAGTAGTGGTGCAATTAGCGGACTAAATACAAACGCTATATTGATGTAGCTGTTAGCACGCTGCAACTGTAAGCCGCTGTAATTATCACGCATCACGGTCCGAGACATAACGCCACCAACTCCTGTCCCCATACCTTGCATGAAGCTGCCAAACAATAATAATGCAAAACTACCTGCAACACTGGCGATAACTGAGCCTAAAATAAAAATCAACAGTCCAATCAGCATTAAAGGTCTACGGCCATACTGATCAGACAAAGGGCCATATATCAATTGAGAAAATCCATAAGATATCAAATACATAGCCATAACTGCCTGAATGCTTATAGGGTTAACAGCAAGGTCAGTCGCCATATGCATCATTGATGGTACATAAATTGTATTTGTTAGTTGCCCACAAGAGGTCAGCACAACCAATATAAAAAGCACCTGAAAAAAACCTTGTTGTTTCATTTTTTTAATCTCAATCAAATAAAAGGCGAAAGAATACCCCTGACTCAGACAAACTGAATTGGCCTATAATGTTACGTTAAATAAAATATTCTTAGGCTAACATCATGAAGAATCTGTAAAAATATTATTAATATTCATTCAAAGTGTTAACGCCCAGAGAATAAAAGGCGTTTTGTAACTAAAAAAACCTATCGATATCGTAATATTTAGAAATATGATGGATATAGAACGTTTTTTTAATTATTAGTTCACACTTTGGCAAAGTAAGGCTTATGTTCACAGAATCGCCATGCCACAACAGCAGCTGCCATAGTTAACCTAGATTGCATTTAATCGTTTAATAACCACTAGCACAACACGTACTTAGCGCAACGTTAAGTAAAAAGTTTAAATTACTTAAAATATAAATATTATTAGCTGTAAAATCTAATAAAACAGCATTAATACAGAAGTTATCACTAATATGTGCTGTATAGTTTTCTTTTCGGCCTACAGTAAGAAATCTCTGATGACTTGGCGAATAATCTGCCGGTCATCTGGCTGGCCACGAGTAGCTTTCACCTTTTTTAAGGCTTCTCTACCTAGTTTTTCCCTAATATTTTCACAGAGATCTTGATAAAAGCCATCGTTAAACTCTGGATGAGCCTGAAATGTTAATATATGGCTTCCTTTTCTTGTTATGGCATAAGGTGTAAATGAGCAACCAGCAATATGTGTAAAACCATAAGCCATTGATTGAACTTGATCCTGATGAATAGCTAATAGTTTGAGTGAGTCCCCAGGTGCAATTGAGCCTAGTTGCTCATAGACTTTAACAGGGTATGCGCCAATACCCCAGCCTTTTTCTGATTTAGCAACCTGCCCTCCTAATGCATCATGAATAATCTGGTGACCAAAACAAATACCAACAACGTTAGTCTTTATTTCGTCAAGATTCTGAATAAAAGCCCTTAGCGTTTTTATCCAGCTGTCTGAGTCATATACGCCCCATTTGCTACCACTGATAATCCAGCTATCACACTGTTTTGCTGAAACAGGGAAATTGCCTTCAAAACAGCGCCAAACGCTGCATTTTTGCTGTGCCTGTTCTTCTTCAGCCAGCATCGCCTTAAAATGATTATCATAGGTACCAAAGCGCTTTATAGCATAAGGGCGATGATCATCGCATAATAATATACCTATATGAGTCACTGGGAACTCCTTGTCGTTAATAACCCTAAGCACCTAAAAAAGATAACCTAAACGTTATTCTTATAAAAAACGACAAAGGATATCTAAAAATTCATAGTTATATAACATTATGATAGGGTTATCATTGTTTTTCTTACAATATAGATTAACATTAATTTCCAATTATAACTGCCACGATTAACGTGATAAGCTAAGCGCCTTAAAAGGTGGGATAACGAGTATTGGTTTGGCTAGAATAGAGCATCAATATAACTCAAAATCCCATAAAGGGCCTTTACTGTCGCTTATTTTTGTGGGTCAGAAAAGTTGAACCCATCAAGCTGCCTGATATCACAAGTGCTTATGCGATAGCCAAGGCAATTCAGCAAATAGCCTACCTAAGGTTTGGACGCAAAATGAATTTTAATGATTATAAAATGCCCCTGCTAAATGGTGAGTTAAAATCGCTTGGCGACTATCAAAATAATATTGTTCTAGTTGTGAATACAGCAAGCAAATGCGGCTTCACTCGTCAATATAAAGCTCTAGAAGACCTTTATCAAAAATACAAAGATGAAGGGTTTATTGTGCTTGGCTTTCCCTGCAATCAGTTTGGTAATCAAGAGCCTGGTGATAGTACTGAAATAGGCCAGTTTTGTGAGCGGAATTATGGTGTCACATTCCCTATCTTTAAAAAAATTGATGTTAATGGTAGCAATGCGGCACCTCTATTTCACGACCTACAACAAGAGGCAACCGGATTATTTGGCTCCAAGCGAATAAAATGGAATTTTACTAAGTTTCTAGTAAACCCAATGACTAAAAGTGTTTGTAGGTATGCGCCTCACAAAAAACCTGAAGACCTTGATCTAGATATTCGTCTTTCCTTGAATAGAGCAAAAAGACGACAAAGAGCAGTGACAACAGCTGTCTAAATTAAACATATTAATATTCAAGCTAACTCTTAGGTAAAAACAAATGAAAATAATAGTAGTGGGCGCTAATGGTGATGTTGGCAAGGCTGCTGCCAATGCGTTGTCGGTTCGGCACGAGGTGATTCGCATCAACCGTAGCAGTGGCGATATAAAAATGGATATTGAGGATATTGATAGCATTCGAGCAATGTATCGGAAAGTAGGTAAAATAGACGCGGTAGTTAGTACGATTGGTCATGGACACTTCGGTCCCGTGGATAAAATGACCGGCGAACAATTCATGCAAGGCATCCTGCACAAAACCTTACCTCAGGTAAACTTAGTACTAGAAGGTTTTGATTATATTAACGCTGGGGGATCTTTTACGTTAACCAGCGGAGTTTTGAATCGTATCCCTATCCGCGATGGTTCCAGTTCAGCCGCAGCTAATGGTGCGCTAGACAGTTTTGTGCACGCCGCTGCTGTTGATATGCCAAGGGGAATCCGTATCAATACCGTCAGCCCAGAGGTGCTAGAAGAATCACGACAAAAGTTCGATGGTTTTTTCCACGGGCATTACCATGTATCCAACGAAGCTGTTGGCCTTGCCTATTGCAAAGCGGTTGAGGGCTGTCCTAATGGCCAAGTGATCACTGTTGATTACGGATGACGGTAAAGTTGTAATAAAAATTGTGTATTCTAACTAATCGAACCTAAAAAATAAGGCGCAGATGAAGCAGTCAGGTTGAATATCCCTCAGCCTGATTTCCAGAATTTATTAAGACCCATAATATCCAGACAAAAATAAGTCTTAGAAGCTGTTCATGATCTTGCTTTTCCTTGATAATTCATCGAATGAGACAAAAGTACCCCAGCGATATCACTCGTGAACAGTTTGAACCTATTCTTCCGATCCTTGAAAGTGCTCGCAAGAAAACGAAGCCTCGTACCATCG
>JAQYUY010000123.1 GCA_028728195.1 Endozoicomonas sp. (ex Botrylloides leachii) | reverse complement strand
CAACCTTCCACAAAAGAAACGATATCCAGCATGCCATAATCAGTGCTGGCCATACACTTGAATACCTGCCGCCATACTCCCCAGACATGAATCCTATAGAGAAAAAGTGGGCGCAAGCAAAAGCAAAGCGACGACAGCATCGTTGTGATGTCGACGAGCTGTTTGAGAAACATACGTCATGATTATTTTATGAGGCTTAAGCTATAATTGGTGGTGATATAAAAAAAATTGGAGGCATAAATTTATCATCGTATAATTCTGACTTTTGGATTATCTATGGCTGTCATTGAAGTCCCCTGCCGCTAATGCTCTCAGCAAAAATCAGTGATTCGTTACGGGGTGAAGGTTCATAAGAGTTGATAGCCTCAACTTTAGCAAAACCTGCTACTCTTGAAGTGGTTATAGTTTTCCGGACACACAAACAAGTGTAATCTTGAAACCCTATTAAGGTGTGTCGCATGTCGGAAAAGAAAGTAAAAAATTATACTGCTGAGTTCAAGGAATCTGCCGTGAAGCTGGCGATTGAGTCAGAGAAGCCAGTGACTGAGACGGCTCGGGAGCTCGGAGTTAATAGCAACACTCTTCATACTTGGATAACAAAGTACCACCGCCTGAAGGTGGTTAATCAGCCCGGAAAAAATGATGAGCATGTGTATGATGAAGTGAAACGTTTGCGTAAAGAGCTGAAAACGCTTAAAGAGGAGCACGCTATCTTAAAAAAGGCGGCAGCCTTCTTTGCAAGAGAAAGTCTCTGAGATTCCAGTTCATCAGGGACAATCAGAAGAGCTTCAGCGTGACTTCCATGTGTCGGGTTATGTCTGTATCCACCACGGGCTTTTATAACTGGTGCTCTCGTCCAGAATCGAACCGAAGTCAGGAAGACCGTGCTTTGAAGGCAGATATTCGCGTGATACATGAAAAACACCGCCAGCGTTATGGTGAGCGCCGTATAAAAGACGATCTTGCTGAGCAGGGTAAAAACGTCAGCCGTCAACGAATTAGTCGCCTAATGAAGGAGGAAGGCATTGTTTGCAAAATCAGGCGCAAATTCAAGGCAACAACAGACTCCCGCCACAACAAGCCAGTGGCTGATAACCTGCTAAACCGTAATTTCAAACGGGAGCAGCCCAATGAGGCATACGTGGGAGACATTACCTATATTCGCACTCGAGAGGGCTGTGATGGGCTGGTCTATGAAAGATCGAATGACAGCATCGTTGGTAACTGACTCTCTGATGATGGCTATGTGGAAGCGGAGGCCAACAGAAGGGCTGCTGGTACATAGTGACAGGGGCAGCCAGTATGTCTCGGAAAGCTATCAGAAATTGCTGAAAGATAATGGCTTTATTTGTAGCATGAGTCGTAAGGGAAATTGCTGGGATAATGCGGTAGCAGAGAGTTTTTTCCATACGCTTAAAGCTGAGCTTGTTCACCATGAAGACTTCCAGACAAGGGAAGAGGCGAAGCAGGCAATTTTTGAATACATTGAGGTCTATTATAACCGCCAGAGAAAACACTCTGGCAATGGCTACCTAGCACCTTTCAAATATGAACAGAAAATTGCCGAGGCAGCGTAAAAAAATGTCCGGAAAACTCTTGCCAGATCACAGTAGCCAGCATAGACAAAATTTCGCATAGTACTCAAAAAAAGCTTGCACATTAAATATCAAGCCATCCCTAAATATCTTCCCAATAATCATTACCACATAGTGAGCTCAGTCGCTTTGTTTCTTCCATATCTTCCAGAGCACGACGAATTTGCAGAGCACGTTTTGAGCCTTTATCGTAGAGGTCATCTTTCTGGATTGCTTTATCCAATAAGAAGTCTTTTTCCATCTGCATATCTTTAGCCATAACCGCACCCTCTTAATTATTATTGTCGTACGATGTTTTTTTCAACGGTTATATTTTATTTAATATACAAAATAAGTACAAGTACCTATCTATTTCAATGTGAAATTTTTCGCGTATCCTTACGGACTATTAATCATAATTTTATATAGGCAACAAATAACGATTATGGATGCAACCCTACTACTTGACTCTCTTAATGAATCTCAGCGCACAGCCGTAACAGCGCCTCTTTCTTCTATGCTGGTATTGGCAGGTGCAGGTAGCGGAAAAACTCGAGTATTGGTTCATCGCATTGCATGGCTGGTAAAGATGGAAGGTCTATCCCCCTATTCCATTATGGCGGTTACTTTTACTAATAAAGCTGCTGCTGAAATGCGCTCAAGAATTGAATCATTACTCAGCATTGCGCCAAGAGGCATGTGGGTTGGCACCTTCCACAGTCTTTCTCATCGATTACTACGAAGTCATTGGCAAGATGCAAAATTACCGGAAAACTTTCAGATTATTGATAGCGACGATCAAGCTCGGATTATCAAGCGAATTATGAAGTCGATGCAGCTGGATGAAAAAAAATGGCCTCCTCGTCAGGCTCAGTGGTACATCAATGGTAAAAAAGATGAAGGGTTACGCCCGACCTATATCGACCCTGGCTATGATTCTTTTGAAAAAACAATGCTGGATGTTTACCGTGCTTACCATGATTACTGTGAGCAAGTAGGTGTAGTCGATTTTGGAGAGCTTTTATTGAGAACTCACGAGTTGATGCTAAAACGCCCAGATATTCTTCAGCACTATCAGGAACGCTTTCGCTATGTGCTAGTAGATGAGTTTCAGGATACTAATGCTATACAATATGCATGGCTACGCTTATTAACCGGAGATCAGGGCAGACTGATGGCTGTTGGGGATGACGATCAATCTATCTATGGTTGGCGTGGTGCCCGCATTGAAAACATACACCAGTTCTCCACTGACTTCAGCAATGCACAAACTATAAAATTAGAGCAAAATTACCGCTCCACCGGTTCAATTCTAAAAGCAGCCAATGCCGTGATTGCCAACAATACCGGACGACTGGGTAAAGAGTTATGGACAGAGGGTAATGAAGGAGACCCTATTAACGTGTACGCAGGCTTTAATGAAATTGATGAAGCCCGCTTGATAACAGATAAAATAAAAGAAGCTGTTACCCAAGGTACCAAGCGTTCAGATATTGCTGTGCTCTATCGCTCTAATGCTCAGTCTCGAATTCTAGAAGAGGCTATGTTGAAAGCAGGAATTCCTTATCGTATATACGGAGGCCAACGATTTTTTGAACGGGCTGAAATTAAAAATGCATTGGCTTATATGCGACTAGCAAACAACCCAAATGATAATCCATCAATTGAGCGCATTATTAATATACCCACTCGTAGCATTGGTATTAAAACTGTTGAAAAACTCAGAGAAATTGCACTTAGCCAGAATACTTCACTTTGGCAGGCCATTAATGAAGCAGTAAAAAGAGGTCTAGTTGCTGGTAAAGCAGGCCAGTCTTTATCAGCATTTATAACGTTGATCCAATCACTTTCTCAGCACAAGGAAGCTCTTGATTTGGGTGCATTGGCTGATAGTATTCTAACTAAGACGGGGCTAGTTGGCCATCATAGTAAAGAAAAAGGCGAGAAGGGTCGTGCCCGCGTTGAAAACCTTGAAGAATTGGTAACCGCCTGCGGACAGTTTGATATGAATGATATGGATATGGATATCAATCAAGACAGTCCATTTTTATCGCCTCTTGATGCCTTTCTTGCCCACGTAGCTTTAGAGTCAGGTGAGAATCAGGCTGATAAGTTTAGCGACAGTGTGCAAATGATGACTCTTCACTCAGCTAAAGGTTTAGAGTTTTCTCTGGTCTTTTTAGCTGGGGTAGAAGAAGGTCTATTTCCCCACAAAATGTCCTTAGATGATAATAATCTTGATGAAGAACGCAGACTTTGTTACGTCGGCATTACCCGTGCGATGAAACACCTATGGATAACCTACGCTGAAACCCGTCGCTTATATGGCAATGAAATACGCAACCGCCCTTCCCGATTCATTAAAGAAATTCCGGCCGAGCTGCTTAAGGAAGTACGCCTCGGCGGTAAAATAAACCGCCCGGTTCCGGTACAAGCTAAGTCTACGGCATCTACTGTTGAGTTCACCCTTGGGCAGCGAGTACACCACGATATCTTTGGAGAGGGAGTCATTGTTAATTATGAAGGTGACAACAAACAGGCAAGGGTTCAAGTAAACTTCGATACAGAAGGCAGTAAGTGGCTAATGACGGCTTACGCTAATTTGCAGAGGTTAGATTAGCACAAACTGTTTCATGCTCATTACGGGCGTTAGAAAATATGATGAGCATAACTTGAGTTACCAAAATAGAAAGATTTTCGATGGTAATATTAGCGAGGGCATTCTTCATATATAAATATTTACAGTAAGGGGTGGTCTGTTACTCTGTAAGAAAAGGAATGACTGGAAGCAATGGAATGGCTAAAAGAATCTGCTTGATGTTATTGACCTTACTCATCGCTGGTTGTGTGGCTGTAGAAGAAAACGCTAATCCTCATAACCAAACGGTCAAGCCTAAGCATTCAGCAACACAATCTGAGCTTCAGCTTTATCAAGGAGCCTGGGATGACAGCGTCCAAAGCGCAGCAGATATTAGCACCTCTACAAAAGCTGCATTACAAGCTGATCAGGCGCTTGCTCGCGGCGATAAAAATAAAGCAGCTGCCTTTTATGCAAGAGCCATTGAGCTGGATAAAAAAAATGTCAATGCGGGATATAAGCTGGCTGTACTTCATGAAGATGCAGGTAACTACGGCCAGGCAGAACAGCTTTACCGCTATTTATTGAAACAGTCACCACGGCATACCGGTATTCTTGAGGGGCTTGGACTGATTCTTCTAGAGCAAAATAATTTAAAAGAGGCTCGCCGCTTACTGGTCAAATCAGTTGCTATTTTTGAGACCCAAAATACAAGAGAGAATAATCTGCAAAACCACATACCTATTAAAGCATTTAATGGGCTGGGGTTAATAGCAGATAGAAACGGGGACTACCAGCAGGCACAGGCGTATTATCGGCAAGGATTGTCGTTAAATCCTGATTCAGCAAGCATGATGAATAACCTAGCTTATTCTTACTTTTTGGCCGGCGACTGGAAAAAGGCAAAGGCGCTTTTGTATCAAGTATTGCAAATTCAACCACACTACCCCCGAGCCGTTTATAATCTCGCATTAGTGAACGTACGAGATCGACGTTTTAATAAAGCTGTTGAGCTTTTAGAACAGTTCATGGAGCCCTACGAAGCCAGTAATGATGTTGGCTACTTGGCCATGATGGTAGGAGATAACGTAGCCGCAGCAGAGCTATTTCAGCAGGCAATTGACCTTGCGCCCTCTTACTACGAAACTGCATGGAAAAATATGGATAAGCTGAAACAACTTTCCGGCATTAGTAAAACTGAAATCAAGCAGTAAGTGCAAGCAATTTACCTTTATTATGCTCAGCTGCATTTTCAGTGTGTTCGTACACTACATCAAAAAGGAATTGACCAGTCATCATACCAATTATTGTTGCTAACTACGCTATTGCGTTAACCATCCGAGCCCCAAGCCGCGTTGTAACATCTCACTATAGTCTTGCTATTACTCGCTATTGCCTTGCTCTAGCGCCTGACTACCCATGCTCATTACGGTAGCCAGAAAACACGATGAGTATAACAGTTTTCAAAATATGAAAACTGCCACTCATCATGCTCACCAATGCAGCTTATGTTGTTGGCAACATGCCAAAAATAGACTTGGAAAATTAGGTGGCTCCAATAGTTGCAAGCATAACCAGCTCTAAGTTATTTACTAATGATAACAGAGACATGATCAACTTTTTGAAATCCTCGTGGAAGCTTATTTCCTCTCCGACCTCTTTCGCCTTGATAATATTCAAGATCAGATGGTTTTAAAGTGACAAACCGTCGGCCTGATTTCAATACCAGTGAGTCACTACCATTCAATAGGGCAACGGCAACAGCATATTCCGTTCTGTCAGACACACGATTAGCTGCAATACTAATCATTTTATTGCCTTTCCCCCTAGATAATACGGGTAGCTCTTTTAAAGGGAAGACCAGCATGCGCCCCTCATTACTGATTACTGCTAGCATTTGCTGATCACTCTTAATCTTTATTGGGGGCATTACCTTCGCCCCTTTAGGTAATATGAGCAAAGCTTTACCGCCTTTGTTTTTGCTAACCATGTCAGCATGACGAACAATAAAGCCATAACCAGCATCACTGCTTACCAGGTAACAATCATCATTATCACCAATACAAAGCCCTTCGAATGTTGCTCCTGATGGTGGGTTAATGCGCCCGGTCAGCGGCTCTCCCTGACCTCTGGCTGAAGGCAGTGTATGAGTTTGCAAGGAGTACACTCTTCCCGTTGAATCTAAAAATATTGATGTCTGGTTACTTTTTCCTTGTGCATGCATGCGGTATAAATCACCCGATTTATAGTTCAGCTTATCAGGGTCTACTTCATGGCCTTTTGCACAACGAACCCACCCTTTTTCTGAAAGAACGACGGTCACTGGGTCAGAAGAAAGCAGTTCGGTTTCTATCATTGCTTTTGCCTCTAGGCGAGCAACAATCGGTGACCTGCGACTATCGCCATATTTAGCTGAATAGTTTTTTATCTCTTTTTTTGCCAACGTTCTTAATCTACGATCAGAGCTTAGCGTTAATTCCAAGCCCTGACGCTCTTTCTCTAGTTCATCAAGCTCGGCACGAATATTAAGTTCTTCCAATTTAGCTAACTGACGCAACTTGAGATCGAGCACCGCATTCGATTGAATCTCAGAAAGGCCATACCTATTTATTAATGCCGCTTTCGGCTTATCATTGGAGCGAATTAATTCAATAATTTCATCAATATTAAGAAAAGCTGTCATTAAGCCTTCAAGAATATGTAGGCGTTTTACTATCTTATCCAGTTGAAATCGTAAGCGACTTTTTATTGTGTCACAACGCCATGATAGCCACTCTAAAAGGGCAGTATTTAGCGGCTTAACTTGTGGCCGACCGTCTACGCCAATCATATTAAAATTGACTCTATACGTCTTTTCCAAGTCTGTCGTAGCAAATAAATGCTGCATAATGCTTGTATGATCAACACGACTAGACTTTGGCATAATAACTAAACGTGTTGGATTTTCATGGTCTGACTCATCTCTGAGATCTTCAATCATCGGTAGCTTTTTAGCCTGCATCTGGGCTGCAATCTGCTCAAGTACTTTAGCTCCTGATACCTGATGAGGGAGCGCTGTAATGATAATTTCTTCACCATCAAGCTGGTAAACTGCCCTCATGCGCAAAGAGCCACGCCCTGCCTCATAAATTTTTTGTATATCCGCTTTTGGGGTGATCAGTTCTGCTTCAGTGGGAAAATCTGGGCCTTTAATAAACGCATTTAACTCGGCAACTGTTGCTTTAGGGTGGTCTAACAGATGGACACAAGCGGCAGCAACTTCCTTCAAGTTATGAGGTGGAATATCTGTTGCCATGCCTACAGCTATACCTGTGGTGCCGTTCAATAATAGATTGGGTAAGCGAGCGGGTAAAATAGCCGGCTCTTCAAGAGAACCATCAAAATTAGGGTGCCAATCCACAGTGCCTTGCTCTAATTCATTCAGTAAATTACTTGCATATGCAGTTAAGCGAGACTCGGTATAACGCATGGCGGCAAAGGACTTTGGATCATCTGCTGAACCCCAGTTGCCCTGGCCATCAATAAGAGGATACCGATAAGAAAAGGGCTGTGCCATCAGAACCATAGCCTCATAACAAGCACTGTCACCATGAGGATGAAACTTGCCTAATACATCACCGACCGTTCTGGCAGACTTTTTAAATTTAGCGGTATTTTTTAAACCAAGCTCACTCATTGCATAGACAATTCGCCGTTGAACTGGCTTTAATCCATCGCTAATATGAGGAAGCGCACGATCTAAAATGACATACATGGAGTAGTTCAGGTATGCATTTTCCGTGTAGGACTTCAAGCTTTGCCGTTCAATACCATCATTACCAATAAAGCTCTGTTCCGTCATATTTAAGCCTATCAATTCAAATAGGGACATCATAACCCAAGTAACCCAGTCAATAGCAGAGCACAATAGCTATGGTAAGACTTTGAACTCAACCCCGTAAGGCGCAACTCTAAAATAATAGTGCCTCAGGTTCATTTTAGAGGTATCATTTTTTGTCTGAAGGCTCTGTTAACACTCATCATGTTTTCTAACTACCATAATAGGCATAAGCAACTTGACTCCAGCATAAAAAGGCATGACGAATAATAGCAGGGCGATTGTGAAGCGTTCTAACGCAGTACTGGTATTCAAATGACCAGCGCAATAGCGTAAGAAAATAGGGTTGGTATAATAATCAGATATGAGTGATCATCGGGTTTATTGATCCATACTTAGGATCTCTATTCATTGGCATCCAAACAAACAATAATTTGCGTATACTTTTTATACAACAAAAAGTTTTTCTGCAATATCACTGATATTTTCATCACGATAAAACTAATTACCCATATTTCAATTTCCGAATAATTGAGTTGTGGCTTTTTTGGCACTTAAAGTGCAACCGCTTTGATAACCAAGGTGCACTAAGAACGGTAGAAAATAATTATTGTATACAAAGCATTTAAACATATGCTTTCTTTCATACAGTAGATATTACTGTATTGCAGATTAATGCCTGCCAATTCGTTATAATCTTCCCCCGTTAATTCCCAGCTAATAATGTTCACTTTTTCACTGAGTACGTTTTATGGATATCATCTCTCAGCGTATAGCCGAAGAACTTGGCGTTCGTGAGCCCCAAGTCATCAGCGCTGTCAAACTGCTTGATGATGGTGCTACCGTGCCATTTATTGCCCGATACAGAAAAGAAGTAACTGGTGGTCTTGATGACACTCAGCTAAGAACCCTAGAAGAGCGATTTCGTTACCTTCGCGAGTTAGAAGAGCGCCGCCAAGTGATTCTCAACAGCATCAGTGAGCAGGAAAAGCTAACACCCGAGCTAAAAAAAGATATTCAAGCAGCCAGTACTAAAACGCGCTTGGAAGACCTGTATTTACCGTATAAACCTAAGCGAATAACGAAAGGCCAGCTTGCAATAAAGGCCGGTCTTGAGCCATTAGCAGAAGCATTGTTTGGTAACCCTGAGCTTTCTCCAGAAGACGAAGCTGGGGGCTATGTTAATGCTGATAAGGGCATAGAGAATACTAAAATGGCGCTTGAGGGCGCACGTCATATCTTAATGGAACGACTCAGTGAAAATGCCGAGCTGGTTGGCAAGCTTCGAGAATTCCTTTGGGAAACCGCCTATCTGAAAAGCAATGTTATCGATGGAAAGCAAGAGGATGGAGCTAAATTCCGTGACTACTTTGACTGCACTGAACTTTTCCAGAAAGTACCCTCTCATCGTGCGTTAGCTATTTTTCGAGGTCGTAAAGAAGGTTTTTTGCAGGCGGGTATTCATCTCAGTAATGAGCCTAAAAACCACAACGAAACACACCCTTGCGAAAAATTGGTTGCTGATTTCTGGGATATTTCTGATCAGGGACGTGCTGCTGATAGCTGGCTGAAAGAGGTAGTTCGTTGGACTTGGCGTGTCAAGCTGTTAACGCAGCTTGAGACAGAGCTAATGACCCGCTTGCGTGAACGTTCTGAAGACGAAGCAATTAAGGTATTTGCTAAAAACCTTCATGACCTATTGCTCGCCGCTCCAGCAGGGTTACGGCCGACAATCGGTCTTGATCCGGGACTACGAACCGGTGTTAAAGTGGCTATTGTGAATGGTACAGGCAAGTTGGTCGAACATACGACTATTTTCCCTCATGCACCTCACAGGAAATGGAAAGAATCGCTCGGCGCCTTAGCCACATTATGTCTTACCCATAACATTGAACTGATCAGTATTGGTAACGGTACTGGTTCTAGGGAAACGGACCGCTTGGTAGCAGAGTTAATTAGAAGCTATCCAAAGCTTGGTTTAACGCGCATTGTCGTCAGTGAAGCAGGCGCATCAGTTTATTCTGCCTCGGAATTGGCTGCCTTGGAGTTTCCTGATCTAGATGTTTCTTTTCGTGGTGCGGTATCAATTGCTCGTCGCTTACAAGACCCACTAGCTGAGCTGGTAAAAATTGAACCAAAATCTATTGGTGTCGGGCAATATCAACATGATGTTAGCCAGACGAACCTGTCGCGCTCTCTAGAGGCCGTTGTAGAAGACTGTGTTAATGCGGTAGGGGTAGACGTAAACACCGCCTCAGGCGCTTTATTGTCTCGCGTATCGGGTTTAAATAAAACCTTAGCAGACAATATCGTTGCATTTCGTGATGAAAACGGTGCTTTTAACCGCCGGGAAGATTTAATGAAAGTTAATCGCTTTGGGCCTAAAGCCTTTGAGCAGGCTGCTGGGTTCCTTCGCATAATGAACGGTGAAAATCCACTGGATAGCTCAGCTGTGCACCCTGAAGCTTATACGCTAGTTGCAAACATTGCGATGCGTTTTGAGCGAAATGTTCAAGAGTTGATTGGCGATACAGGCTTTCTTAAAAAGGTAGTACCTGCTGATTTCACTAATGAACAATTTGGTTTGCCCACTATTATAGATATTATTGCAGAGCTTGATAAACCAGGTCGTGATCCTCGGCCTGAGTTCAAAACAGCTGAGCTCAAAGACGGCATTGAAGAAATACGAGATCTAAAACTAAATATGGAGCTTGAAGGTACTGTTACCAATGTCACAAACTTTGGTGCTTTTGTTGACATAGGTGTACATCAGGACGGTTTGGTTCATATTAGCGCACTATCAGAAGGGTTTGTTAAAGATCCCCATAAAATTGTTAAAGCAGGCGATATTGTTAAAGTAAAGGTGATGGAGGTAGACGTCAGCAGAAAGCGTATTAGTTTATCTATGCGTTTGTCTGATACTGCTGAAGACCGAACAGAAACTAAAATGCCTGCTAAAGAGCAAAGCCCTGTTAAACAAGAGCATACTCAGAAAAAAAATAATCGCAATAAAAAAGAAGCGGCCGTTGGTACTTTTGCCGACTTGTTTGCATCAGCAAAAAAAATCCGGAAATAATTTTTTTGCAATACAGCTGAGTCTTTCAAGCCTATAAATTGAAAGACCCAGTATTACCTTTCAATAACATTTCATGTGCAACTGTAACCTTAACGTTATATAGTCTTTCTCACCTGATTTATCGGACATCGGAATACCACTTTGACTATCCTTTATCAGAAGCGTCTTGAGCAACTTGTTCGTTCAGAAAATAACGAATTGCTCAACCGTATTCGCCATGGTATTGAACGCGAAGGGCTGCGGGTCTCTAACACTGCAGAGCTATCCACAGCCCATCACCCTGACTCGTTTGGCAAGGCGCTCACCCACCCGTATATCACAACTGACTTTTCTGAAGCATTGCTAGAATATATTACACCTGTCTATTACAACGTAGATGATGCATTAGGCTTCTTATACGAGTTGCAGAGCTATACAGCACAGCATTTCAACCAAGAACTGCTTTGGGCTGGCAGCATGCCTTGCCTGCTAAATGGATCTGATAATATACCTATTGCCAAATACGGTCAGTCCAACATTGGCAAAATGAAAACAATTTATCGCCAAGGGCTATCCCGTCGTTACGGTAAAGCTATGCAAGTTATTGCTGGGCTACATTATAATTTTTCTTTACCTGAAGACATTTGGCCTCTGTTGGACTTGGAGCCTTCTGAAGGCTATTTAGCCTTGATGCGTAATTTTATGCGCTACTCATGGCTTTTAATGTATTGCTTTGGCGCATCTCCAGCAGTCAGCCGAACATTTTTCGCTGATGGCGGTGCGAATTCAGGTCTAGATTCACTGGGGAACACAACACTTTATTTGCCCCATGCAACATCCCTAAGAATGAGTGATATGGGTTATAGCAATAATGCTCAGTCATCGCTGAATATTTGTTACAACTCTCTGGAAGAATACGCTGATAGCCTATGGGATGCTATTTGCACTCCCTATAAAGCTTATCAGGACATTGGCGTTGAGGTAGGTGGCGAATATCAACAATTAAATACCAACTTACTTCAAATTGAAAACGAATACTACAGCACCATTCGTCCAAAACGTATTGCTCGCTCAGGCGAAAAGCCGCTTACAGCGCTAAGTCGCGATGGTATAGAATATATTGAAGTGCGCTGTATGGATATTAATCCTTTTAATGCATTGGGAGTCAGCGCCCAAGATGCTCGGTTTCTTGACATTTTCCTATTTTACTGCGCTCTTCAGGAGAGCAACACAATAAACGTCAATGAGTGTCAAGAAATAAAAACAAATTTTAGCAAAACCGTACTGAAGGGGCGGTGCCCAGATTTAACCCTGAACAATAGCGGAACCGTTTGTTCTTTAGCAGCCTGGGGAGATGACCTATTAGATCAGATGTTACCCGTTGCTCAGCTGCTGGATATCGCCTGCAAAAATACACTATTTACTAAAAGCCTGAACCTGCAAAGAGATAAATTGCGCGATTCCAGCAAAACACCTTCAGCAAAAATAGTCGCTGCCTTAGAAAGGCTCGATTGCGAATACACAGACTTAATGCTGCAACTATCAAAACAGCACCACAGTCAGTTTAAGGCAAATCCATTAAGTAAAGAAAGGCAGCAATACTTAACACAGCTGGCTCAAAGATCCAAAAGAGATCAAGAGTTACTAGAAAAAACTGATACTGTAAGTTTTGCAACATTTTTGAATAACTATCAACAGGCTGATTAACACATAAAACGTATGAGGTGCTGTTTATGCCCTTTTGAGAGCTATCTTTAAGTGCAAAGATAAACTGATGGGTATATGAGAAAACACACCATCAATGATCTTTTTGAAGTACGCATAAAAAAACAAAAGGTCGCTTGCATGACTATCCCGAATTCAAGAATATTATTCGCCTTGGCTGCGCTAATCTGCTCAGGCCTGATGAGTTTTTCCTTATTGCTGCAATACATGCAAGGACTTGAACCCTGCCCTTTATGTATATCTCAGCGCATTGTGGTGTTATTACTCATGCTGGTAACATCACTTGCAAGTTTGCATAACCCTAAAGGAAAGGGATTTAAAATTTACGGCGGGCTAGTTATTTTATTGGGACTAGCAGGTATAGCTTTAGCTAGTCGCCAAATCTGGATTCAACATTTGCCTCCAGAAGACATGCCAACGTGTATGCCTGATTTAGAGTATTTAGCTACGCTTTTACCGTTTACTCAGCTCATTACTATCATGCTGACCGGAACGGGTAATTGCTCTGAAGTTCAATGGGTCTTTATCGGCCTGAGCATACCTAAGTGGACATTACTTCTATTTTCAAGCTTCACTGCCTTTGGCTTTTTCGAAGTTTTGAAAAAGCCGAAAAGCTGAATATAAAATAAGCCATAACGTCAAGTTAAGGTAGCGTATCGTTGAAGTGCTTTGCTAAAACGGCCATGACATCGCTTTTTCAATATACAGAATCTCTTGTTATTTTCTACAGCGTTATACCAATCATGGTTTCTAATGACCGTATTAAACATAGGAGATGAGCTCCAGAACAAAGCGGCTGTTTGGATAGCCGGCGCAATAGCGTGGCTAGAAAAGATGATTGGTATTAGAACACAGGAAAATATACTGTATAGCGATGATGTTATGCGGTAAGTAGAGTGTTGTATTTTAATATAAGTCTGTGAATCGTAGAATAAAGACTTGCTGTAAAAAAATCACTGTCATAACCTAACACCCAAATAGCTAGGTAGAAGCTATCGAAGGCTCTGTTGCAAGTAATAATATCCAACAACTAAGGGGGTTTATCATGCTGGAGGGTTGCAAAACAGCCAAAGAGCGCTGGGGAGGCGTATCCGAGATAATTGATCGATGGATCAATGGGCGCCAAGAGTTGATTGTCTTATATTGCTCTATCAATGGGGTTGATCAACTAAATGATGACAAAAGACCACTTTCCATGAAGCTTCAAGAGTTTTGCCAAATTCTTGTTGATTATGTTTCAGCTGGTCACTTTGAAGTTTATGAGCAGTTAAACCAAGAAGGGCTGGAGTTTAATGATGGTGGAATCGAGCTGGCTCAATCTCTTTATCCTCAGATTAAAAGTAATACGCATTTATGTCTGGATTTTAATGATAGTTGTGAAACCGTCAGTAACATTAGGAGTCTTCAAAGTATGCTTTCTGCGCTAGGTGAAACCCTTGAGGAACGCTTTATGCTTGAAGACAAATTAATCGAAATATTACATGAATCACATCGAGAAAATATTTTATGAGTTGAGCTTTTGCAGTAACCTCAAGCAAGTAGAATTTCCTAGTTGATAAGCAAAATATCTTATAGCCTAGCAATCTCTACGATTATAGAGCACCCCGTTTTAGTATAAACATGTATCAGGAATGCGTTAAGAGCAATAAAAAGGCAACTACTTACTGTTCGATAAGCAACCACGATACAGCTAAACTTTATATTAACGTCATGCATCTTAATCTCGGTTAAGTGCTCTAAGCCTGTTATCAATAAGACCACCTCTGTGAGGCACGCTTATAGATAAACTGCAATCTTATCTAACATGATACGTTAATTGGAGACCATGGCTGAATCTATATGAAATGGCATTGCAGAGATGTAAACTTTTTTATTCCCTTCAATATTGCGCTTTCTTTCTGAGAACATAACTTCGTTTGTTATGTAATACCAATTATGTTTGTTGACTACCAGAATAAATACGGGTGACCAGACCCCGCAATAACGCGGAATGACGAGTAATAACAAGGCTATTGTAAAACGTTAACATCTTGTTAGTGCCAGATGGCTAGCGCAATAGCGTAGTTACAAAAGATGATCGAATAACATACTCCGCCTATTTTAAGCCTTCACAGCTTCTATCTCCTCCCCACGCTAAGATAAATGAATCAAGGGAAGCCTAAGCGGCAAAAGAGTAAACAGATTACCTAGGGTTAGATCAGGTAATCTGCTGTACTAATAAGCTGCTTCAATTTAGCCTTTGAGTTTTTTGGTTGTTTCGTCTTTTCCACCTTCTTTTTTAACATCTAATAACTGAACTTTGAACAAAAGCACAGAGTTAGGCCCAATACGTCCAGGAATACCATTAGGCCCATACGCCATGTCTGATGGAATATAAAGCTCCCATTCAGAGCCTTCAGGCATTTGTTCTAATGCTTCTGTCCAGCCGCGAATAACTTGATTTACGCGAAATACAGCAGGTTCATTACGTTGATAGGAACTATCAAATACCTTTCCATTAAGCAAGCGTCCTTCGTACTGAACAACGACTTCATCATTCGCTGTAGGCTTGATACCTTTTCCTTCTTTGATGATTTTGTATTGCAGCCCGCCATCTAATACTTTAATGTCAGGCTTTTTAGCATTTTCCGTCAGGAATGCCTGTCCTGCTTTTAGATTCTCACTGGCTTCAGCTTGAAACTTTTCTTGCATTTTTTTCTCTTGCGCCACCCTAGCTTCATCAATCAATTTAAACATTTCCTGACGATCAATCTGAGGCGGTTTATTGTTTAAAATATCTTTAATGCCTTGTGTTAAATCATCCGCGTTGATGCCATCAAACTGTTTTAACTGTTCTGCCATGACGACGCCTAAGCTGTAACTTAGCTTACCTTCTTTCGTTGAAAGGTCTACACCTGTGCTTGCTGGCGTGGAAGCTAAGGCTTGCAAGGAGCAAGAAACGAGGGTGATACCTATAAACGTTCTTAATTTCATTTAAACTCTCTTTTATTTACAAGGGGGTGCAGAGCACGGATAACAACCTTTTTGACTACCTGATCACGCTACCTGAAAAATCTTTGCCCAAGGTTATATAAGCGCCCTTGTTGAAGTCAATACTCCGGAAGCTCTACCAATCCTGAACATAATGTGCTCGATGGGTAGTAGCAAACTGTCAAATATTTCTGCCTGACAAAGGCAAGATTCTATACAGATAACCCTAAATATTCAAAATCCACAAAAACATGACGGGTAGCAAGCTTCCTGAAAATCTCACATATTTGTGTAAATAGGAAAATATAGCAAGTATTTACAGTAGTGGAAAATTAAAAAAAGCCTATTTTTACAGTTTATTTAAGTTTTGTTTAAATATCAGTGAACTGTTAATTCTAGTTGCCTTCAATGTATATTTTGAAAAAAAATCAAGAAAATTCATAAAAAAATTTGCAGTCATCGCATAAGCACTCTATTTTTCTAATTAAAAGTGGGTATAAATTATCCGTCTTTGGAATGAATGGAATACTATAACTAGCTAATGATGAGGGATGACAATGCTAGCAACTAAGAAAAAAGCAGCCACTAAGAAAAAAACGGCTGCAAAGAAAAAAACAGCTGCTAAAAGTAGCACGCCAGCCAAGGTAGACCCGGCTGTTAAGAAAGCACAAGGTGACGTTGAAAAGCTTGATAAAGACTTAAAAAAGCTACAAGCACAGATTAAAAAAGCAAAAGCTACTTTAAAGAAAAAGAAAGAAGCAGCCAAGAAAAAAGCCGCTGCCGAGAAGAAGAAAGCTGCCGCTGCTAAGAAAAAAGCTGCCGCCGCCGCCAAGAAAGCAGCTGATGCTGCTAAAAAGAAAGCCGCTGCCGCCAAGAAGAAAACAGCCGCTGCCAAGAAAAAACCGGTTAAGAAAAAGACTGTTAAGAAGGCTACAGCAAGTAAGACAGGCGCAAAGAAAAAACCATCAGCTAGTAAAGCCGCCGCTAAAAAGAAAGTAGCGAAAAAGTCGCCGGTCAAGAAAACAGCCGCTAAAAAGAAAGCAGTGAAAAAATCACCTGCAAAAACAGCTGCTGCTAAAAAGAAGTAATATGATGATATCTTCCTGAGAAAGGTCAGCCTTGAGTGGTTGACGGCTATTAACAAGCAAAAGAGTGCTAGGCAGGCCACCAAGCACTCTTTTTTTTATGCATGACTATAATTCAGCCCCAAATCTACGCATTATATCGATCATCTTTTCCAACTACGCTATTGTGCTAACCTGCCGAACACCAATGCTGCGTTAGAATGATGAACAATAGCCCTGCTATTACTCGTCATTCCGCCTTGTTTTGGAGTCTGGCTATCCATATTCATTACGGTAGTTAGAAACCACGGTGGGCATTAATCCGCAATCGGTAAATTCAAGGTCTCTTTTAGCTCTTCCATGACGATATAACTTTTTGATTCTCTGACGCCAGGCAGCTTCAATAAAATATCACCCAAGAGCTCTCGATAAGATGCTATCTCTGAAATTCTAGCCTTTACCAGATAATCAAAATCTCCAGACACTAAATGGCACTCAAGCACATTGGGCAGCTGAACAACCGCTTGGCGAAAATCATCAAAAATATCTTTTGACTTTGTATATAAGCTAATTTCTACAAAAACCAGTAACCCTGCTTGTAAATAGACAGGGTTCAAGTTTGCACTATAGTCTCTAATGATATTTTCTTTTTCCATGCGCTTTACCCGCTCCATACAAGGCGTAGTGCTCAAGCCCACTTTAAGAGCAAGGTCGACGTATGAAATACGCCCATTTGTCTGAAGTATGCGTAGAATATTACGATCAATTCTATCTAGCTGACGAATAAGTTCTTTTCGGCTTCTCATGGTGTTTATAGCAATACAGTGTTCGCCTGCACGGTCAGGCGCGGAAGTAGGTAACCTTACAAAACATCTAGCATTACCGAGCGGAGAGATGTCTTCTGGTTAAGATGAGATGACATATAATATACTCAAGCTGATTCAGCGTAGGACACACTAAGGAAATCTGCAAGCATACTTATGCAAGGCATGACGAACATGCTATGGCTTTTGGTAATTACCAACCTCTTATAAACAGTTCCCAAAATAATTATTTTTACATATTGCAGAAAGAAGGGATTTCCAAATGCTGTGAAAAAAAGGAAAATGCAATTTTTCATAAATACCTAGCATCTGTACAAGATACTTATACCAATCGTATTTTCTAATTACCGTAATAAGTATGGGCAGCGGGCTCCAGAATAAGACAGAATGACGAGTAACTGCAGGGCTATGCGAGAAGCTCCAACGCAGTGCTGGTGCTTGGGTGGCCGGCACAACAGCGTAGTTAGAACAGATGATTGGTAAAATGGAGTATAACCTATGTCTATTCCTGCTGCTGCCTATAAAAAAAATCAGGATAATGCCCAGCTTAAAACAGATATATTCGTTAATATTGATCGTGTGACCAAAATGTTTGATGGTGTTGTTGCTGTCGATGATGCTTCGCTATCTATTCGCAAAGGCGAAATTTTTGCTCTTCTAGGGGGTTCAGGGTCAGGGAAATCAACATTACTCAGAATGCTGGCAGGCTTTGAAAAGCCTACCCAGGGGAGCATATTCCTTGATAAAGAAGATATCACGCTATTACCGCCTTATAAGCGCCCTATTAATATGATGTTTCAATCCTATGCGCTATTTCCTCATATGACCATTGCTAAAAATATTGCATTTGGACTAAAACAAGATCGCATGCCAAAAGACCAGATTGAGCAAAGGGTTAAAGAAATGCTTGAAATAGTGCATATGGAGCAATACGCCAGCAGGAAGCCCCACCAATTATCTGGCGGACAGCGTCAGCGGGTTGCGCTGGCAAGAAGCTTAGCAAAGCAGCCAAAATTGTTACTGCTTGATGAGCCAATGGGTGCGCTAGATAAAAAACTGCGGTCTCAAATGCAGCTAGAGGTGGTAGAGATTATTGAAGAAGTGGGTGTGACCTGCTTAATGGTAACTCACGATCAAGAAGAAGCCATGACAATGGCTGACCGAATAGGCATTATGGAAGCCGGTTGGATTGTTCAAGTAGGCACACCGATTGATATCTACGAAAATCCCAACTCTCGTATGACGGCCGAATTTATAGGCTCTGTTAACATGTTTGAAAGTCATATCGTTGAAGAAGCAGCTGACCACGTTCTGCTTGGTTCTAAAGAGCTAAGCGCACCGATTTATGTGGGCCATGGTATTACCGCAGCACTAGAAGAGCGTAAGGTTTGGTATGCTATCAGGCCAGAGAAAACACTTGTAACCGTAACCAAGCCGATGTCCAAGTATAACTGGTCAAAAGGCACTGTTGACGATATTGCTTACCTTGGCGCTTATTCCATTTATCATGTCAAGCTTCCATCAGGAAAAATTGTGCAATCAAACATGACTAACATGGAGCGAAATGCAGATCGCCCCACGTGGGATGATGAGGTTTATATCAGTTGGGATACCACCAGCGGTGTTGTATTGAATAATTAGGTGCTGTTAATGCGTATTTTTGTATTCAATATCAATGGTCGTTCATAAACAGGAATAAACAATGCGAGCGCTGCAACAAGAGCAAATAGGTGCCTTGAGGGCACGGTGGGGGCGCCGCATGGTGATTGGCGTTCCTTACCTTTGGTTACTGATTTTCTTTCTGATCCCTTTTGCCATTGTGGTTAAGATCAGTTTTTCTATGGCTGATATAGCAATACCCCCGTATACCCAAATTATTAGCTACGTTGATAATACGTTGTCGATTAATTTAGATCTAAGTAATTATTTCTACCTTGTGGATAATTCGATCTATCTGAAATCTTACCTAATTTCTATCAAGTTAGCCTTTATCTCAACATTGCTGTGCTTATTGCTAGGTTACCCAATGGCCTATGCTATGTCGAAAACAGCAAAAAGAACGCAATCTTTGCTGTTCGTCCTAGTGCTACTTCCTTCCTGGACATCGTTTCTAATCAAGATTTACGCTTGGATGGGCATTTTAAAGAATAACGGTTTACTCAATAACGCTCTCATTTGGCTTGGTGTTATCGATCAACCATTGCACATCCTAAATACAAATATCGCTGTTTATATAGGCATTGTATATGCCTACCTTCCCTATATGGTACTACCTATTTTTGCCAATCTGGTGAAGCTAGATCAGTCACTACAAGAAGCTGCTAAGGACCTTGGAGCTACACCATTACGAACATTTTTCTCTATCACGCTACCACTATCGCGCTCAGGCATCATTGCAGGGTGTATGTTGGTTTTTATACCGGCAATTGGTGAGTATGTTATCCCTGAATTATTAGGCGGCTCTGGAAGCTTAATGATTGGTAAAGTGCTGTGGCAAGAGTTCTTTAATAATCGCGACTGGCCCCTTGCTAGTGCATTGGCCGTGGTGATGCTGCTGCTACTGTGTATCCCAGTTGCATTATTTAACCGCCAGCAAACAAAAGAGCGGGGAGTGAATGTTTGATGAAACGATTGGGTTTTTCAACTGCAATGCTAGGTGCCGGAATTTTATTCTTGTACCTGCCTATGTTTATACTGATTTTTTATTCCTTTAATGCATCAAAATTAGTAACCGTTTGGGCTGGTTTTTCTGGAAAGTGGTATATTGGGCTATTTCAAAATCAACAACTAATGAGCGCTGCCTGGGTTAGCTTACGCATTGCATTTTATAATGCCTGCATGGCCGTTATTCTTGGGACAATGGCTGCCTACATTATGGCTAGATACCGTCGGTTCAAGGGTAAAACGCTATTTGCAAGCATTACGACGGCCCCTCTTATCATGCCGGATGTAATTATTGGCTTATCCTTATTGCTGATGTTCGTTAGCCTATCAGACTGGTTTGGCTGGCCAGCGCAACGAGGCATATTAACTATCTGGCTAGCCCATGTTACCTTCTCTACCTCTTATGTTGCGGTAGTAGTGGGCTCACGTCTGCGCGAAGTTGATATGTCTATAGAAGAAGCTGCCATGGATTTGGGGGCACCACCGGTTAAAACTTTCTTCTTGATTACCGTTCCGTCTATATCATCAGCGCTGGTATCTGCATGGTTGCTGGCTTTTACGTTGTCATTAGATGATCTGGTGATAGCAAGCTTTGTCTCAGGGCCTGACGCAACCACACTACCTATGATGATTTTTTCTTCTGTTCGTCTTGGCGTCTCACCTGAAATTAACGCACTGGCCACACTGATTATTTTGGCTGTTGCATTAGCAACAACCATTGTTTGGTGGTTAATGCGCCGCTCAAACAATGCCAGCTACGAATTCTAGGCCTCGAACATAGCAAACCATCAAAGCATCACTGGTTAATCAGAGGGCTCGAGAATAGGTTCATTAATGTATTCAACGGGTAAACGACTAAGATTGCATAACAACTGATATGGAATTGTATCCGCACAGTGAGCAATTTCAGCAACAGGTAGATTATTTCCCCATAACATTACTGGGGTACCCACCTGCGTATTAGCTAGGTCGGTTAAGTCTACCGTTATCATATCCATAGAGACTCGACCAATTAGCGGGGCTTTTTGGTCGCCAATCAGTACACAGGTACCTTCTTTTGCATGCAATGGATAGCCATCAGCATAACCTATAGCAACAACACCCACGCGTGTAGGGCGTTTTGCAACCCAGCTACCGCCATAGCCTACAGTCTGCCCCACAGGAATATCTTTTATGCTAATAATAGCTGAGTGGAGCGTCATAACAGGCTGTAAGCTCTGCTCAATAAGATGATGTTCAGGAAAAGGAGAGACGCCATAAAGCATTAGACCCGGGCGGTTCCATTCGGCACGCGCTTCAGGGTGGGCAATGATACCCGCTGAGTTAGCGATGCTTTTGCTACCGGGTAGACCGCTAGTTTGTGCTTTAAAGATTTCAAGCTGCTGAGCCGTCTTAATATTGGTAAGCTCATCGGCGCAGGCAAAATGCGTCATCATTACAATCTCACTGATAAAATCAAGTGACTGTAGCGCCTTCCAAGCCTGACGATATTCAGCAGGCGAAAACCCCAGCCTACTCATGCCAGTATCCATTTTCAGCCAGACACGCATAGGTTGTTTAATAGAGCTAGCGGTTAACAGCGCGAGCTGTTGTTGACAATGAATAACAACATCGAGGCGATGTTGTTCAATTAAACCCATTTCTGATATATCAAAAAAACCTTCCAGCACAATGATAGGCTGCTCAATATGAGCGTCTCGCAATGCCAATGCCTCTTCTAAACAGGCAACTGCAAAGGCATCTGCTACATCATTAAGTGCTTGAGCGCAGCGAGTTGCACCATGGCTGTAGGCATCGGCTTTAACTACAGCAATGATGCGCCCCTCAGATAGTTGCTTAGCAAGATGGTAGTTATGTCTTAATGCTTGCAAATTAACTAACGCTTTGGTTGGGCGGCTCATTATGATGCGATTCTCCTTAAATTTTTTAAGGTCTAGTTATCATATGCATACTAAAAAATTAAACAGTAAATAAAAGGTGTATTGGATCTTAATAGTAAAGTGTCCAGCTTTATTAAACCAGCACAGCCTGAAATGGAGAAATTATCCACAGGAGCACCTTAACCATCATTATTTACCTTGATGGCATCATGGTTAAAGTGGATCAGTACAAGCGCGTTGTCTGAAAAACTATTGATGTTGCCCTAGGCATCAATGCAGGGGAACAAAAGGACAGGCTATGGCTTACGAACTACACCCAAAAAATTTTTATTCTATGCCACATTCAGGTGATTTTTTTTGTCAAAAGCAGCTTAACATTGCATAAATACACATAAGAGTCAGATCATGCATTATAGCTGCAGAAAGCGCTGCAGCTGACAAGTTATACAAAAATAAACACCAACCCCATTCATACTACCAAAGTCTATTAAATTCTGGAGTATATTCAGTATCACTACTAGGTCTCGATACTGAGGCATTGGAAATGCTTAAGCTTTGATTGGTGTCTACTCGCTTTTGCTTAATACCTCAAAATTTATAATCTGGAAGTCGTCACTTCACCATACCTATTTACTAATATGGTGCCTGTTACTTCACTATCGCTCTCTTCTAAGTCGGCCATAGTTAGCCTGCCCATATTACCCTCTACTTCACCACCGTTCTCTTCTAAGTCGGTCATAGTTGCGCTGCCCATATTATCCTTTACTTTACCACCATCTATTACTCCATCATCATCCTTTGCTGCAACATCACCTAATTCAACATCACCTAATTCAACAATGGTTGCGTCTCCTGGTGCAACAGCAGCGGTACGAGGGCGCCTTTTCTTATCGCAGATACAACATGGCTTATCATAATAATTAGGGTCAAACCAGTTACGGTAAATGCCTTCGAAAAGGAGACGAAAGGCAGAAACCCAAGAGATTGCCATTACGGTGAATTGAATCATATCAGGATCAGTATCCCAAGGTACCAACGCACTTATTATATTACCTAAAGGCTCTTTTTCATCCCAGATAAAGTAGTTGCCCCCTGTAAGATCATAGAATTTTACATCTAACTTCAAAGATTCTGCGACCTCGTGTATGCCAGAGGAAGAAAGCGCGCCCTTAAAAAGGGTAAAGAAAATTTGCGCAACGTTATACTGATATAGCATTCTATCAACCAAACCACAGTCGCAAAATTCACTTTCATGGTCACCATGAACATGATTCTCTGTGCTGCTTGCACTACAAAACATCTTCTCAAATTCTTTACACATAACAGGTCCATACTTTATACCTGCCCCTACCGCTACAATTGATAAAGGAATACCGAGTCCAATAGATACTGATCCAATAAGACTTTGCATTAGCTCGGCGCTGTAGGGATAGTCTGCCTGTAGCTTGATAATGGATGCCAGTGCAGTAAAGACCATTATCTCTGCTCCCTCTCTGCCACTTTGGCTCACCAATTCCAAAAGATGCTTACGGAATGATTTTTCTTTTTCTTTTTCTTTTTTCTTCGCCTTATTTCTCATGTGTTCGACAAGTTTTTTTGCAAATTCATCACCAGACCTGTTAGCCTCCTCTTCTAACGTTTTAATCTTCTTTTCTTGTAACTTACGAGCATGGCCTTCTTTCTTGCTATCATAGGTATGGGTCTTTTCAAGCTTCCACATCATGTAAGCACCATAAAGCTTTGTTGCGCCTTCCATGAAATCGACAAAAGCAGGAAAATTAGGGTTTTCTTGCAAATGATTAAAAACTGGAGCCATAAAAAAACTAGCGACAACAGGCCCAAAAAAAGCTAATGCGCCCACACCGCCAACCCATGCTTTTTGAGTAAAAGAAAAACCATCTCTCTCCATTTCTTTCATTTTTACGTTAAGAAACGTAGTAAATTCTAACCCTTCTTTGCCAGCTATCCCTAATAAAGCGGAATCAACAACAGCAGGCGCTTCATATGCTGCAGCTGCTGTAGTTGCTATAGCCAGCGGCTCTATAGCCGACACACGCATAGAAAAAAACACAATAGCAAAGAAAAGTAAAACAGACTTAAATAATCTAAACTGTATCATTGAATAAAAACCAAAAGGCATTAATGTAAAAACCATTAAAAAAACTAATTCAAAAATTATAATTTAGTTTTTTTAGCTTCGTATTTATCTAACTAATTAAGCACCACTTAGATAGTGAGTGCTAAGGATAGAATAACTTTCAAAAAACGCTAATAATAAAAATTCTTATTTACATATTTATTAAAATCTAAATGTCTTTTATTCCAAAAGACCACTAAAAATATAGGCGCATATTCATTATTTTTTTGTTGATAATTTTTTATTTCATTCCGATGAACTGTACCATAATGCAATTATGCAGATGATTAGTATCACTTATCTAGTAACACGCTAGCATCATAAAAGATTATGCTAACTTAGCACTTAGCATTAACTGGATTAACTAAACGACTGATTAATAGCAATTAAAAGCAGCTGATACTCAACTACAACTCTATCGATACCTATAAATTTTATTGTTCTATTTTATTGGTTACTTCAACCGCATCTGTAGTTAGTAAACTATCGCTGCCCTGCATGGCTTTCAACTGCTGAAAATCGTCTATCACTTCTGCCATGGTTGGCCTTTCTTTTGGGTTTGCGCTTGTCATACGCTTAATCAAATTATGCATCTGTGTATCGTCTATCTTTAGGTCAGCTAGCATCCTTTCTATTTTTGACTCTGGGTCTATGCTGTTTAATGAATCCCATTCGGTAAAGGGTTCTATATCAAAATATGATTGCGTGCTAAATAGGCTACCGAGCAGTAGTCCTAAAGAAAAAACATCACCACGTTCTTTATCGTAATCGCCTTTGCTGTATTTTCCACCCTCAATAAATTCTGGGGGATTATAAAATGAACTTTGATCATATTGTCCATTTTCTTGATTTTCTCCATACGCTTCAGCAAGACCAAAATCAAGAATTTGTACCGCTTTTGTTTTCGGGTCGATTACACTGTTTTCGAATTTAATATCTTGATGAAAAACACCGTTTCTATGCATTACCTGAATCTTATTAAGATAATTTTCTGCTATACGGTATCTATCCTGCATTGTCATTTTATCATATTGTTGATTAATATAATCAAACCCATCACACCCTTTAGCGGCCTCCATAAAAACAATAAATTGTCTTTTATTTTCTTTATTTACTGTATCCGCAATGCCATAAACTTTAGGTGCTACACCAGACTGGTTTTGTAATTTTATCTCTTTATTAAGATCGCTTAAGCTGTCTTCCTTTCCGACTATTTTTTTTGCAACACAGACCAGCTCTTTTCCGTTCGATAAGTGTATTCTGGCCAGTTTGACTTTCCCAAAAGACCCCAGACCAAAATACCGGAAATTATTTTCATAATTTATGTGCTCTAGGTTAAGATTAACTTTTGCTGCATCACTAAGATATTTTTTATTTTTATTGATAGGGAGTATATCTATTTCTTGTTCGCTCCAGCCATATTGTTTAAGTACCTCATCTGGAACGCTATTCAGCAATTCTGCGGTAAATAGCTGACCTGCTAAGTTTTCACCCTGAACACGAGTGAAAGGTAATTTTTTTTCCCTTTTATCTTCTCGGTTATACGACCAATAAATTTCTAGCTCCATTTCAGGCATTGGCTTACCTTGCAGCCCTGATGATAAAGAATCATAACCAAAAATATTTTCCCCATCATGCTTGTTGGCTTCAAAATTTTCTTCCATTTTAGTTAAAATGATTTCAGCAAACTGATCAGCCAAATCACTGGTATTGTATTCAGTAAATGACATATATTTTTGTTGCATTTCTGAGTCATATAAACAGGAAAAAGCCCATGTTTCATTAATAGAAATGGATATGAGAATTTTATTTAATTGGGTTGCTGGAATAATTTTTTCAGAAAAAAGTTTCTTAAGGTCATTTATTGCTGCTTTTTTAATTGAAGTATTCTTGTTTTTAACCCTATCATAAATATTTTCTAAGTAGCGCTTTAAGTCATAATCTGATACATTCCTAGAATTATTAGGAATAAGGATATTAGCAGTACTCTTTTTTTTATTCCCAGGAACAAGGGTTGAATATTTTTCTTTCAAATCACGCTTATTATTTTTATCAAAAACAGTAGATATTTCGTTTTTATCACCAACTAATAGCTTATGATCAACATGCTTAAGCTTAACTTTTTTTCCTAAAAAATCGCCTTGCATTTCGCAAGATTTTACTTTTAAAAATGATTTATTTTCTAATATAGACGACTGATTAAGTGGCTCCATATTATTAGTCCTTTAATTTATTAATGATGCCTTCCCTATGTTTTTTTGACAATCACCGACAAAGATAAAGTGGCCGGTATTCCTGAAATAGCGAATAAAATCCACTTTAATAGCGCGCTGTCAAATAGCACTATTTTACTGATTAATTTACACTAGCCTAGGTTTAGAACAATAACCGCCGAAGCTGGCATACCGTTAATTTGAAAACCTATCGCTTCTCTGCTTTTCTTTCAACCGTTGAAAATCACCCAGCACTTCTTTCATGGTAGGTCTTGCTTTTGGATTTTCATTGGTCATACGCTTAACCAAATTATATATCTTTGTATCGCCTATATTTAGGCTAGCTAGCATTCGTGCTATTTTTATACTGGGGTATTTATTGTTAGATGAACCCCATGCGGCAAAAGCTCTTCTGTCCAAGCGTGATTCCGTGCTAAATAGCCTAGCGAGCAGTAGGCCTAAAGAAAAAACATCGCCCTTTTCTTTGTCATAATCGCCATAGCTGTACCTCCCACCGAAGACAAGCTCTGGAGGCATATAATATGAGCAGTCAGAAAGCACTCCATTTTCTTGCTTTTCTTGCTTTGTAACGGCAAGACCAAAATCAAGAATTTGTACTGCTTTGGTTTTAGGGTCGATGACACTATTATTTAATTTAATATCTTGGTGGAAAACACCATTTCTATGCATTACCTGAATCTTGTTAAGGTAATTTTCTGCTATATGGAATCTATCTTGTATTGTCATTTTATGACGCTGCTGGTGAATATAATCATATCCATTACAGCCTTTAGCCGGCTCCATAAAAACAATATATTGTCGGCTATTTTTTTTATTTTTTGTATCCGCAAGTCCATAAACTCTAGGTGCTACACCAGACTGGTTTTGTAATGCTATCTCTTTCTTAGTTTCTTGTAAGTTGACTGTATGTCCGGACATTTTTTTTGCAACACAGACCTGTGGTCTTGTTCTACTCGGTAATTGTATTCTAGCTAGCTTGACTTTACCAAAGCCACCCTGACCAAAATACCGAAAATTATTTCTAATACTCATGTGTTTTAGGCCAAGATTAGTTTCTGCTGCATTACTAAGATATGCCTTATCTTTATTGGTAGGGAGTATACCTATTTCTTGCTTGCTCCAGCCATATTTTTTGAGCACTTCATCTGGAACACTATTAAGTAACTCTGCGGTAAATAGCTGACCTTTTAAGTTTTCAGCCTGAACCCGAGTAAAAGGTAAGTTGTTCCTCAGCTTATCTTCTCGATTAAACTGCCAAGACTTTTTTATTAAGGCTGGCTTTCGATAAGCTGGTTTATTTGGCAGTCTCGATGGCATGTTGTAATCAGGAATATTTTTTTTATCATTTCTTAAATTATCTAAATAGCTTGCTTTATATCTTGTCTGTTTTTTATTTTCCAGAATGATATTATCGGGATTTTTTATTATATAATATGACACTATTTTAGTAAGCTTATCAGCTAAATCACTGACTTTGAAAGCAGTAAATAACGTAAATGCTATCATTTCTTGGTCAGACAAACAGGCATCAGCCCACGGTTTATTAATGGAGGTAAGAACTTTTTTTAAATCGGTTACTGAAATATTTTTCCTAGAAAAGAGTTTCTTAAGATCATTTATTGCTGCTTCTTTCATTGAATTATTCTGGGTTTGCATTCTATGATAGATATTTTCTAAACAGCCTCGCAACGCATTATTTGATATATTATTAGCTGTATTAATATTAATGATATTTCCATTATTGAATCTATGCTTATTTTTATCAAAAGCAGCGAGGTTAGCATTTTTATCATAAGCTGCTAGCTTATGATTAGCATACTTAGGTTTAACTCTTTTTCCCAAATAACGACCTTCCCCATCACAAGGCGTTATTTTTAAACGTGGTTGGTGATCGCATTGAAGTGGCCTATTAAATAATATCATATGTATTACTCCTTTAATTTATTAGCCACTCCAACATATCCCTTTAAATTATTTAGTTGCTATTTATAGTAACAAAAAAATAACCGTGGCCGTCCACTATTGATTTCTCATATAATAATCAACTGATCTCAATCAAGGTAATATAGAAAAATATAAACACAGCAATCATTCTAAATGAGCGGCTAACTAAAGATAAATAAAACTTTAGTCTAATCATATATAATGAATTGAAATACTTAATTTTTTATGGAAATATGGCCATAACTCACGCAAATTGACAGTGCTTTCGGTTGATAAACTGACCGATGATCTTATCGTAAATTTCTCCTTTTATCTTGATAGCGCTCTTATCGTTTGGAAAAACGCTTGAATACCTCACTGTTGTTTTTCAAATAGTCTGAGCTCCTACCCTGTAATGGTCTACTAATACCAGATATATTTTTATCATAATAATCATCTTTTCTATCTACTCTAATAATGAGGGCAAGTAACGTTAATGACTGCTATGAGATAAAAAATATTAATGGCAGCATAGTATAATGCAGATCAAACAACAGCATCACTGCTTATTCTCCTATTGGTCGGATCTCGATTTAATCAATAATATATGGTCTTGAAGTTTAGCTTCCCTACAAAAAACCTTTGAAAATCTTATTAATAACGTGTTGCATTTTTCTTAGTTGAAAGTATTATTATCGATATTCGACGATTAACGATTATTTTCTTATGCAATGTACTCTCAGTGATCCTAACCTACTAAACACACTAGAGCTCTGTACCACTCAACAGAACACTCTAGCCGAGTTGGCAAAAGCCGTAGGGCACCCTGCCAGAGTTAAAATTTTACATATTTTAAGCTTACTCGAGCAACAAGGCGGCTGTTTAAATGCTGACTTAGTAGAACATTTACAACTTGCACAATCCACCGTATCAGAACACCTCAGCATCCTTAAAAAGGCTAACTTGGTAAAGGCTATCACCATAGGTAAAAAAAGCTGTTATGTATTCAACAGAGAGCGCTTAAACAACCTTAACACGCTAACCAATACTCTCTTTTATAACCTTTAGTCACAGCGGTATCTAAAATGCAAACAAAACTCAGTTTTTTAGACCGACACTTAACCGTTTGGATCTTCCTAGCAATGCTCATAGGCGTGCTAATGGGAAATTTATTCCCAACAAGCATTGCAGAAACCAATGCTGAGTTATCCATAGGTTCAACTAACATAGCTCTTGCTATTGGCCTAATTTTTATGATGTATCCCCCATTAGCCAAAGTTAACTACGGGTTAATGGGTAAAGTATTACAAAATAAACGGGCAGTTACATTATCTTTAGTGATTAACTGGATAATTGGCCCTATTTTAATGTTTTTCTTAGCCCTTACCTTTTTAGGTAACCACCCTTCATTAATGATAGGAGTCATTCTTATTGGTTTAGCCCGCTGCATTGCAATGGTCTTGGTATGGAATGATATTGGTGGCGGCAATAAAGAATATGGCGCAGCACTGGTTGCCATTAACAGCGTGTTCCAAATTTTTACTTACAGTATTTTAGCTTGGCTATTTATTACTGTACTTCCACCATATTTTGGCTTTCAAGGGCACCTAATTGATATCTCGATGGAAAGCATTGCAAAAAGTGTACTGTTATACTTGGGAGTTCCTTTCTTAGCAGGCTTTTTCAGTCGTAAAATTTTAGTCGCCAATTTTGGTGAGCCATGGTACGAGGAGGTATTTTTACCAAAAATTTCACCAATCACCTTAATTGCATTGCTCGGTACAATCGTTTTAATGTTCAGCCTTAAAGGAAAGATGATCATTGAATTACCGATGCAGGTTCTTTTAGTTGCTTTACCCTTGGCCATTTATTTTTTAGTGATGTTCTTTACAACTTTTTTTATCGCCAAGCGTTTAGGCATTCCTTTTGACCAGAATGCGTCAATATCGTTTACGGCAACTGGAAATAATTTTGAACTTGCTATTGCCGTTGCCATTGGTGTTTTTGGGTTGAATTCACAAGAAGCATTTGCTGGTGTTATAGGTCCACTTATTGAAGTGCCTGTTTTGATTGCTCTGGTCAATGTTGCTTTAAAGCTTAAACAGCAGTACTAATAAAAGATTACAGCTTTTAGTGACGATTATGGCGCTCTCCGCTTTGATATCTTACCCGCCCTCAAAGGCGGGAATTCATATTGCTAGGGCGATGCCCAAGCGTAAATATATAGCACAATTTTTTTGCTGCTTTATTTTTGAACTCGTATATATGCCTATAACATTTTTATTAAGAAAATCGCTTATGGAAATAATAGCCTTCAATATTTAATTGGAACATTATAATTAAATAACTCAAAATGGATTGTAGTAGCTCAGACGGTCATAGCTGCACTAATGAAGTCAAAAAACTTTGTGGGTGCACGAGCTACTTTCAAATTGATTCTATTTGAAAATACTAGCTTCATATCACACTTACAAAGTCTTTTTTGTATCGAAAGATTAGTAACAACATGAATTATTTCTAAGCTTGTCCGCTTCAAATTTTTTGGGTATAGGTCAAAACGAAGGGTTTGACCATGTGTCGCTTCTGATTCGTAATTAATACAAAAAGATTTTACTACCCAGCCAATATTTCCTTCTAAGCTAACTTCTGAAGCATTGCTATTGAAAGTCTTAATCCAGCGCATTCGAGACTCTTCAAGCATCCGCACCGTTGCATCATGAGCAAGATGGTTGCCATAGTTCAGATGGATGACTTGGACATTCATTTCTGTGCTGAATACTTTTTGATCCATGCTGGATGTACCTTTGATAGTCTTGTTATATCAACCAGAAGCGGAAAAGTGGAGCCTATCTTCGGTTACCACTAAGAAGTAAAAACCATGCAACTTTAGCATGACTCCTTCACTTAGCACCTCGTTGAGCCTACTCTATCAGTTTATTCAGGTACTTGCTTTAACGAATTTCTATCTACTATTCTACTTTTTAAAATCAACTGAGCTACACGATAAAGTGGTTAGTGAGGTTATATCCTATAAACACTGTCAACTGGATTAAATTATTACCAAAAAGTATAGATTTTAAATCCTTTCCTTCCAATAATTTAATTGCTATTTATAGTAAAAAAACAAAAGCAGTTGTATAGCATTGATGATTAAAATAAATATACAATCTATTCTAAGCTAGAGTTAATTACCACTAAAATTCAATATACTCACTTGAAATATTTACGGCTATTGATGAAAATAAAATAATATTTTGCATATAAAAAAATAATGAAAAACAACAATAATGATAAAAAAATAATAAAAAGCAACAGGTTAACATACCTTGTTGACTTTATTTTAGTGGGTATAATCAGTTGCTTTATGTACTATAATTTCATCAAAATTTCTGAACAAGAAAATTATATTTACTCAGAAATAAACAGCAAAAAAATTAAAATAGAAAGAAGCAAGCTAGCAGCAAATTCTGAAAAACCAAATAATAGCTCTGCATTACTCAATGGGGTTGACGTCTCTCACTATCAAGGGGAGGTTCAATGGCAGCAAGTTGCTGATACATATCACTTTGCTTTTATTAAAGCGACAGAAGGGACAAATTATATCGATCCAAGATTCCAAGAAAATATTAATAATATAGAAAATACGTCGATGAAATATGGCGCTTATCATTTTTTTAATCCTGCCCTAGATGCAATAGAACAAGCCAAACATTTTATCAATACTATTGCTCATGAGAATCTTTCATTGCCATCGGTGCTGGATATTGAGATTGAGCCAATTGGAAGTAACCAATCATTACAAGCATCAGTTAAAGACTGGTTAGTTTACGTTGAGAAAGCTACAGGCTGCCGTCCTATTATTTATACTAACAAGCATTATTGGCTAACCTATTTGGCTGACCACTTCACAGACTACCCTTTATGGATAGGAGACTACACCACCAGCGATAACCGCATGGTGTCTATTCCATGGGCATTTTGGCAGTACACTGATAAAGGTAAAGTGACCGGTATCAACGGAATAGTAGATAAAAGTCACTTTGACGGCAATGCGGTCAAATTAAATAAATTCAGCTGCATATAACAGCAAATATCAGGTAATAACAGTGAACAAAATAAACCAGAAAAGAGCTATCTATTGGTGGCCGCACTTGGTCAGATACGGTTATTTCAGTCTGCTGCTTATTTTTGTGATGGGCACATCATGGTTTGCATCTGAGGGTAAATTGAGTTCGATAGGCGAACAATTATTAGGCAGTATTTATAGTGAAAATCACGTTTATATCAGTGCCGCTACAGAACGAACAGCCGCGATGTTGCTCGTTCTATCAGAGCTGCATGCAGGTCTTGCTGTTTTACAAAGCAGCGACTTTGGCATCAACTTTATTCTTAGTGCAAATATCAATCTAGGCAACGTCATAGCACAGTTGACCGAGTTAGTTAATCATGGAAAGAGTTATGCACTTTATAATCTTATTGCGTTAGAGGTAATTGACAACCTGATGAATCTAATAAAATGGTTAACGCCATGGCTATTGCTAACCATTCAATTAGCGCTTTTCTGTTTAATTGCAGTATGGGGTTGGCTTCCAGGAAAAAGCCACTGGTATGCTCCCCTTGTTCGTTGCAGTGAAACACTCATAGCTTTTTCATTATTGCTAACCGTCATTATTCCTTTATCAATTACATTAGTTAGTTATGCGAGTAAATCTGTCACAGAAATTTCGCATCATAAAAGCTATAAGGAAATTGTTAATACTCACCATCATATTCTGCAAAATAAAGATGAAGACTCAATTAAAAATCAAGCGACTGGGGCGCTTAATACGTTTAAAATGATAAAAAATAATCTGACTCAAAAGGCTAGGCATATAGCCTCAAATATTTCAACATATATTGCAGTCTCTTTCTTAGAAGTCTTTATTTTACCGATTTTTTTTAGCCTGTTTATTTTCTGTTTATATACAAAAATTATTAAGCGTTATAGTCATGTGAAGAAGTAATTTTGACTTTTTATATAAGAAGTTCAATCTTCATCACTTGATAATGGATCAATTATTACCAGCATATTTCTGGTAACTTAATACCCAAATTATTAAGCGTCATTATCTGACAATCTTCATCTAATGCTTGACTTGTTTCTGGCATAGCCATTGCTCTTAATATATAACCTGTATTTGTCAGATCGACAGTAAGTTCATAGAATTTTTCAGGTGATATTGCTCCACCCAATAGGTTGATATCTGATAAGTAACGGTTGTTAATTGCAAATACCCGCTCTTGTTCAGCAGCAGCAAGCATTAAAGCAATATAGGCATCAGAGCGTCGTGTTTTGACAACATATTGCTGATAAGAAGGCAGCGCAACAGTGGTAAGGATTACAATTATAACCAATGTTGCTATCACTTCAATAAAGGTAAAGCCTGTTTTTTTTATCATCATTATGCTCATGACAGTGTCAGAACCGAATAGTTATAATACCGTTCTATCTTTTTTCAGACTAACACGGTTTATTTGCCACAACAGCTGATAATAACGGCTTCTCCTTTTCCTGAAAGGCTGTATTCTGTATTTGCAGGCACTAAACAAGCATCACCGGGCTTTAAGTGCAATTTATGGCTATGATCTTGAGCAAGAAAATGCCCGGCATTGCAAAATAACAAGCTCACAGCATTACTCTGTCTGTGCATAAGAGTTTGTTCAATTGGCAGTAAGGTATAACTAAAATCATTGACGGGTACGGGGTATTCTATAGTTCGCTCAACGCGACGAGGTGGCAATTTTAGTTGATCAGAAGCCACGGAGCGAAAATCAATTGTTGCCAGTAGCTCGGGTACATCGACATGTTTAGGCGTCAAACCACCACGTAACACATTATCGGAGCTAGCCATGACCTCTAGACCTGTTCCTTCAAGGTAGGCATGTAATGTACCTGCATCAAGAAACAAAGCCTCCTTGGGCTGGAGCTCAACAATATTTAATAATAGAGGAGATAGCACACCAATATCTGCAGGGTATTTTTCAACCAGATTACACAGTGTTTTAAAGGCAAGGTCATCATGAGTGCTGGCTGCACTGAAAGCATCCGTTATAATATCTGCTATTTGCTCATTGCTCGCCTGCATCAACGTTGCATAAAACTGCTTTAACCCGGTTTCATCAAATTTGCTGGTCAGCATATCCAGCTGCTCGTCAATAAATCGATTATTCAATAACCGAAAATATGCTGCTATTTGCTCTAGTGGACGAAAAGCACACATGGCCTTAAAAGGCGTTAAAGCATAAATCAACTCTGGCTTATGGTTATCATCTCTATAGTTTCTAAACGGCGCATTCAATGATATTCCTGTGTCGTTTTCTTTCTTAAATCCTTGCTCCGCTTGCGCTTTATTTGGGTGGGCCTGAATAGATAATGGCTCTGCTGCGGATAATACCTTAAATAAAAATGGCAATTTTCCATCAAATTGACAGGCGATATCATCTCCCAAAATTTTTCTGCCATGCTGCTGAATCAGCTGATCGAGCGGCATGTATTGCCCTTGTTCTATTTCAACCAGTGACGGTGATTTTGGGTGAGCACCCATCCATATCTCAGCTTGAGGTTCATTGGCTGGGTTAGGTATACCAAATAACTTACTAAGAGCATCACGACTACCCCAGCTGTAATTCTGTATACTGCTTTTTAAGCGAAACAACCGGCTTGTTTCCATCAATTCCCCCTATTTTTTTGGCGTTGGATTAAAAGCATAAGTGTAAACAACGCCTGAAGATGGATTTTAAAAATCATTTTCCACTCAAAAATTTGCAGGGAATAGTACATTATTTCAATTTAATTCGCTTGTTCCGTATTTTGCTCATCCTTCAGGATGACAAAGATTAACGAGCAGAGTAGCGCATATGCTATCTGATAATATTTTATTAGCCACTCAGCCCAGTATTAGCCGCGTAACTTATGGTATTTATCAGGCAATGATCGAGAAAGTATGGTATAGGATGATAAAAAAACAATTTGAATATTTATTATGAAATTAATACCAGCCATTCTTAGCACTTTTGCAACATTATTAACTGTTACATCTATTTATGCTGAGTCCCATCATCATGGGGCTCATGTACACGGCAAAGGGAAATTGGACATTGCCATTGATAATACATCAGTACACATGCAGCTCATTGTGCCCACTCAAGACATTCTCGGCTTTGAAAAAATTCAAACTCCCTATCAACTATCAGCGCTGAACAAAGCGCTGGATCAGCTAACATCAGGCGGATTTTGGATACTGCCTAAAAAAGCAAAATGCACCCTGGTCAATGCTAAAACATTGAAACCAACAGATGACTATTTAAAGCATGATAGTCATGACCATAATCATCCTGAGCACAGCGATATTGCTGTCGCCTACTCATACCAATGCCTAAACCCCAAGGCATTGAATGTGCTGAAAACAACATTTTTTGAGCATTTTACGGGGAGCAATCTCATTGAGGTTCAAGCCCTCACAGCTACCGAGCAGCGATCAGGAACCCTGACACCAGAAAAAATAGAATTCAGGCTTTAAATATGAGTGTGATAACTAAACCTATAATTCAGCTGGAAAGTGTTCAGTTCAGTTGGAAGCAAGGCCTGCCTGTATTACTGATTGATGAACTATCAGTAAAAGCCCATGAGAAGCTATTTATTTACGGCTCGTCTGGCTCTGGGAAAACCACCTTGCTGGGCTTGATCGGTGGTGTCCTTGTCCCAGATAGCGGCTCAGTTTCTATCCTTGGCCAATCTTTTAATACACTTTCACTCTCACAACGCGATCATTTTAGGGCCAATCATATTGGTTTTATTTTTCAACTCTTTAATTTAATTCCTTATCTTTCAATTATTGAAAATATCACTTTGCCTTTGCAGCTTTCAGATAATCGAAGACATCGTTTAACAGAGCAATCAGTTAATGGAATCTCAGAAGCAGAACGGCTAGTTAAGCAGTTAGGTTTGTATGATCCTAGCCTATTAAAAAGCCCTGTTACCGAGCTAAGTATTGGTCAGCAACAACGAGTAGCCGCCGCTAGAGCATTGATAGGTCAGCCGGAAATCATTATTGCTGATGAGCCTACATCCGCTCTTGACGAAGCTACGCGTAATGATTTTATACAACTATTATTTACTGAATGTCAGTCTGCGAATAGTACACTAATTTTTGTTAGCCACGATATTTCTCTTAAACCGCTTTTTGACCGTTCAATCTCTCTGGATAAGATCAATGTTAAAAT
>JAQYUY010000122.1 GCA_028728195.1 Endozoicomonas sp. (ex Botrylloides leachii) | reverse complement strand
GCCATTTGTTGAAAAATAAACTGCGATCCCCAGATGCAGCCGATGGCTAACAGGAAAAGATAATTTCGTAACATCATTAATGACCTCTATACCATAAGCCATTGGCAATAGGCTTACTGATAGGCACAGAAAATTATACTCATCATTTTTCTAACTACGCTATTGAGCTGACCATCTGAACACTAGAACTGCTTTGGAACATTTCGCAACAGCCTTGCTATTGTTGGTCATGCCTGCTGTAGGCCGGTTGTTATGTTCATGATGGCAGTCAGAAAACACGCTTGGTATTACATTGGTTTAGCAGTAATTCGCCAATCGTTTCCGATAGCACGAATATCGGTAATAGAAAGCTGCCTCTTTTCAGACATGTTATCAAAAGGCAATTGAAACAGCTCTCTGGCTTTATTCCCCATTAATACCGGCGCCATAAAAATAATGAGTTCATCTATTAGGTCTTCTTGTAGCATAGTGCCCGCTAGTGTTGCGCCGGTTTCTAAAAGCACCTCATTACAGGCTCTATTGCCAAGCTCATCGAGCAGCAGGCTACAACAAACTTGCTCTTTATGAGTATCTTGAACCAGTACTTCAGCCCCTGCGTGCTCAAGTGCTTTTTTGCGTTGCACATCCGCTTTTTTTGTACAAACAATAAGGCATTGGCCTGGTCCGGTAATAACCTTTGCAGAAGGCGGTGTACGTAGCTGAGAGTCAAGTACAACCCTTAAAGGCTGTCTGTTAATAATCTGCTCAGCACCAGCCATTTTCATATCTTCTAGGCGTAATGTCAGCGATGAATTATCTTTGATAATAGATTCTACGCCCGTGACTATGGCACAGCTTGAAGCCCTTAGCCGTTGCACATCTGAACGTGCATCAGCTCCAGTGATCCATTTTGACTCACCGCTGGCCATTGCTGTTCTTCCATCAACACTCATCGCTAGCTTTGCTCGTACCATCGGTTTACCTGTCAACATCCTTTTAATAAAACCTGAGTTGATTAATTGCGCTTGTGATGCGAGTAAGCCGCTGGCGGTATCAATACCTGCTTTTGTTAACATCGCTAGGCCACGACCAGCAACCAAAGGGTTTGGGTCTTCGGTTGCGGCAACAACTCTGGCGATACCTGCTGTGATTAAGGCATTGACGCAGGGAGGCGTTTTTCCCCAGTGCGCACAGGGCTCTAGTGATATATAAGCCGTGGCGCCCTTAGCTTTTAAACCAGCTTGATTCAACGCCTGAATTTCGGCATGAACTTCACCCGCCCACTGATGCCAACCTTCACCAACAACCTGTTCCCCATTGGTGATAACGCACCCTACTCTAGGGTTTGGCATAGTCGTATAGGTGCCAAGATCAGCAAGCTGGATAGCTCGAGCCATATACAAGTGGTCATCAGCAGAGAATTTGCTCATTGGTTACTTCCAAACAAGGGTTTTAATGTCGTAAAGCGGCTGATTAACACGGGCTAAAAAGTTATTCATCGACGCTTGTAACGTGTAATAAAAAGGATGAGTAGCCGTGAGCAGTATATCAGCTGTGCTATAGCGAAAGCAGATAAAGTTATGTAGCAATTTAGCGTTAATACCGCCAGTAGTTTTCTAACTACCGTAATAAGCATGGGTAGCCAGACTCCCGAACAAGGCGGAATGACTAGTCATTAGGATTATTGTCTGGTCTTCCAACACAATGTTAGTGGTCGGATGCCCAGACAATAGCGTAGTTAGAAAAGATAATGAATATTACATCTCTTCAACTGTTTCAATACCTAACAAGTCAAGTCCTAGCTTTAATACGCAAGCCGTTACTGAACAAATCAACAACCGACTAATACGTACATCTTCTGCAACACCCGCTTTGTTGACTGGACAAGCCTCATAAAACTTCATAAACCCGCCAGCCAGCTCGTACAGGTAGGCACATAATTGATGAGGCATACCTTCTCGGGCAATAGCATCTAACGTTTCACTAAATTGGCTAAGTGTTAATGCAAGTTCACGTTCTGCGGGATCCGTGATGTTAATTTTACCCTGCAAATCACGCTCAGTGATACCTGCCTTACGAAAGATACTCTGAATACGTGTGTATGCGTACATCAAATAAGGAGCAGTATTACCTTCAAAAGACAACATGTTATCCCAGTCAAACATATAATCACTGGTTCGTTTTTTAGCTAAATCAGCATATTTTACTGAACCCATAGCAATAGCTTTGATAACGCGTACTTTCTGCTCTTCATCAAGGTTCGCGGATTTAGCAGCAATGACTCGCGCTGCGCGTTCTTCTGCCTCATCGAGCAAGTCAGACAGTTTAATAGTGCCGCCAGAGCGGGTCTTGAATGGCTTGCCATCTTTACCCAACATCATGCCAAAAGCATGGTGCTCTAGCTCAGTGTGTTCAGAAGCAAAACCGGCTTTGCGAGCAATAGCAAAAATTTGCTTGAAATGTTGTCCTTGCCGCTCATCGACATAATACAGCACACGGTCAGCATTCAGTGTATGGCAACGATGGCGAATGGCGGCCAGATCGGTTGTTGTATATAAAAAACCACCATCAGACTTCTGAACGATAACTCCCATGGGGTCACCCTGCTTATTCTTAAACTCATCAAGAAAGACCACCTGAGCCCCTTGATCTTCTGTGAGTAATCCTTTTTCTCCTAACTCTTTAATAATGACAGGCAGGTTATCGTTATAGGCACTCTCACCCATGACGTCAGCGGGTGTTAGCGATACATTAAGGCGGTTATAGCTCTCTTGGTTGTGAGCTAACGTCACGTCAACTAGTTTCTTCCAGAGCTTCAAGCAGTATTCATCGCCAGACTGTAGCTCAACCACATAGTTGCGGGCCTTTTCAGAAAAATCGGGGTCTTCATCAAAACGTTGTTTGGCAGTACGGTAGAAGGTTTCCAAGTCTGATAGTTCCATGCTGAGCGCTTCTTGGTTTTCTTTTTCCAGCTCTTCCAGATGGGCAATCAGCATGCCAAACTGAGTACCCCAATCACCTAAGTGATTTTGTCTGATAACTTTATGCCCAAGAAATTCTAAGGTACGTACTGAAGCATCACCGATGATTGTAGAGCGCAGATTACCAACATGCATTTCCTTGGCTACATTAGGTGCAGAGTAGTCCACTACGATGGTTTTTTTCTCAGCTACTGGTACACCTGCTCGTGCATCAGTCACCATATTTTGTAGATTGCTGGCAAGCCATGTAGATTTTAGGTAAATATTGATAAATCCCGGACCTGCAATTTCAGTTTTTTCTGCAATACCATCTAATTCGAGATGGTTAATCACCTCTTGGGCAACATCGCGTGGGTTTCTGCCCATTTTTTTAGCTGCCGCCATAACCGCATTACACTGATAATCACCGAAGTTGGCGCGAGTGCTTTGGCGCACCATAGCAGGGGTGTCAGCAGGTGCTCCGACAGTAATAAGCGCTTTAATAATTTTATCTTCAAGCAGCTTGAAAATATTCATGGATGAGTCCTTGGTATAAATCCGCTTCATTTTCACTTTAGTTGGCTAATAAGCACAATCCGCGGCTAATGGTTTTTTAGACTTAGAGTACCCGTATTAGATACGTCGTCGGTTTTTTTGCAAGCGAAAGTATTTTTGGAGAGAGAAAATTAGTTTTTGAGTCTCTGTATTCATGGATGTCATGCTAGCTGAAAATGGTAAGTGGCTCAATAAGTAGGCTACCAAAAAGCTTTAATTGCAGGCAGAAGGGTTGCTATAACGCTGATAATTAGGTTTGCTATAAATAGCACCTACAAAAGATCACCAACAGGCACTAAGCTCATGATACAAAGGGTGTATGCTAATTACGATAATGAGCTTGGTAAACAACTGGATATCAGAACAAGCGCAATGAAGTGTATTGCAAGGCAAGATATGCCAACACTGTTATCAGTATTGCCAGTACTAACCAGTACTAAAAGGTAGTTAGATTCACGATGGGTATTATTAGCTGCGATAGCAGCATGCTCTTTTCAGGATAATGATAAGCATGAGTTCACGCCTCCAGTCAAAACGTGGTGCCAGTAAGACGAAAAAAAAGCCTAGTTTATATGTAGGAAGTTTGTCCAATGTACCCGGTTGGCTATGGCTAGTTACTGGGGTTGCAGCTGGTTTTTTGATTGCCTTTCTTTTGCGAGGAAGTCCTAACAACCAGTTCCGCCAGGTTGAAGCGAATAAATCAACATTAGCCAAAAATAATACGCTTCCTACCCCAGTTTTTGATTTTTATACATTGTTGCCAGAGTCTAAAGTCACTACGGGTGAAGACAAGCAGCTATTGGTGGTAGATAACAACCCTCAAGATAAAGGAAAACCTGTTTTAGGGGAAAAGCAGTCTTTGATATCGCCACATTTTGATGCTCATCAAGATAAATCGGTACGCTACATTTTACAAGCAGGCTCATTTAAGAGTTTAAAAGATGCTGAGCGTTTACGTACTCAGCTACTGCAATGGAAGCTAGAACCACAGGTAAAAAAAGTAGATATTGGAGGAGGAGAATACTGGCATAGAGTACAAGTCGGCCCCTTTACTAGCCAGCCGTCTTTAGAGAATGCTCGGCAGATACTGGTAGATAATAAAATCGATACGCTTTTACTCAAGATAAAATAATAGTTGCCGCCTATGCATTTTCAGTTATTGACTTGTGGGCTACAGAGAGTTTGCTGACATTTTGTTTGGTATCACCCTTCTCATATAACTTAGGTTTCTTCAGCTTCTGAGCGTGGATCTAACTGAGCTACAACTGCGGTGGTTCTTGGCATGGCGATAAATGGTTGCTCATCACTGGAATATATTGCCGGTCTATCAAAGAGTCGCCACATGAAGAAACAAGCAAGCCCTCCCATTACCAGTACGAAAAAAAGCATTAGCCCATCAGCCATCAGTCTGGTAAGTAATGAACCTAGCAACGGGCCTAAACAAGCGCCAACACTATAAAAAAGCAATAGCCCTTGAGTGCCAGCAACAATATCTTCAGGAAGCATGTGATCACAGCCATGACTGATTGAAAGCGGATAAAGAGTGAAAGTCGCTCCCCCGATAAAAAACAGTATAACTAACTGTAACCAAAAGTTATTTTCAATAAGCATGTATGCTAAGCAACAGGCAACACCGGCTAAAGAGACGGCAATAAGCACTTTTCTTCGATCAAAAAAATCAGAGAGATGGCCTATTGGATATTGTAAAATCATACCTCCAGCCATGGTTATAGATAATAAAATACTGATATCAGTGTTATCTGTGTAAGTTCGTAGCAAATATATTGGCAGAATGGCGTACAGAGCCCCCAGCACTAAACCACCGGCAAAACACCCAGTAGCCCCAGAAGGAGTTAAACTAAAAAGGGCTTTCAAATGAAGTGCTGATGGCTTTTCCGATAGCTCAGGTGTTGGGGATCGAGTAGTTGCTGGCGGAAAAATAGATAAAGAGAGTAGCGCACCAATCACTATAAACGGCAGTAACGTGTCACTGTCGAGAATGCCAACAAAAAGCTGCCCCAAAGCATGAGCCCCATAGAGAGAAACCATGTAGAAAGAGAGTATTCTTCCCCTATTTTTAGAGTCACTCTCACGCAAGAGCCAAGACTCAAGAGCAACAAAAATGCCAGCCACTGTAACGCCATTTATAAACCGCAGCAGTATCCAAGAATAAATATCAGTAAAAACAGCCATAAGAAGGACAGAGCAACATAAAATTGCCATAAACCCTGAAAAAGAACGGATGAATCCAACACGGCTAACAAGCTTTTCAGATCGAAAGGAACCCGCAAATAAGCCCAGATAATAGGCGCTACCAATCAGTCCTGAGAACATGTTGCTATATTCTAAATGGCTGATTCGAAGAGGCACTAGGGTCATTAAATAGCCGCTTCCCAAGGCAAACATGACCAGCCCAGCCAGTGGTGCAAAAAAATGTGACATATTATTTTTGGAATAGGTTTTTAATGCTTTTTATGGCCCTTTTTCAACCTTCTTCCAGCCCCCTATTTTTGAAGAAATAATTGATTTACTGAATGTGTAACTAAATGCGGTATTAGCGATACTATAAAATACTTATAGCACCGTATTTGAGATGGGTACAATTTAAAGTCTCCCCTTTTTCTTTATCGTAGTTACAGAATGAAAATTGAAATACCTGAGATAGCTTATTATGCCAATCGTGCTTTCTAGCTACCATAATGAGCATGAGCTCCAGATGCTATAGACAAGATGTTCCAACGCCGTACTGATGTTTGAATATGCTATGCAATAGCATGGTGAGAAAAGGTGATTGGTATTAAATTTTTCACCTTGAATTCACTTGCGTATACGTTTTATAGTGCACTATTTTCATTAGTCCCTATGATGGGTTTGTATCTAATAATTGTCTGACGTATTGATATTTCAAGGCTTAATAAACAATGAATATTGTTCACTCTATTACTGAAGTTCAGGATGATATAAGCAAGAAAAAATCTTGTGGCAATAAGATTGCATTTGTTCCGACTATGGGGAATTTGCACGGAGGCCATCTTACCTTGGTTGATAAGGCTAAGGCGTTGGCAGATGAAGTTGTCGTAAGCATTTACGTTAACCCGTTACAGTTCGGAGTTAACGAAGATTATGACGCTTATCCGAGAACCATGGAGAAAGATTGTCAGTTGTTAGAAAAACGAGGAGTTAATTTAGTATATGCTGCTACTACAAAGGAAATTTACCCTGAAGGAAGTGAGTATCATACCCATGTAACAGTAGATAGTTTAGATGGTATGCATTGCGGTAAAACGCGGCCTCATTTTTTTCGTGGTGTAGCAACCGTCGTTACTAAGTTGTTTAATATTGTTCGTCCAGATATTGCTGTCTTCGGAGAAAAAGATTTTCAACAACTAATGATTATTCGTAAAATGGTTAACGATATGTGTATGCCTGTCGAAATCATTGGCGCGCCTATTGCTCGAGAAGACAGCGGTCTTGCTAAAAGCTCTCGTAATGGCTATTTAACACAAAGTGATCGTGAAACTATTGCCCCAACGGTTTTTGAAGCGCTTAATTATGCGAAATCAGCTATTCAATCAGGCGAGAGGGATTATGACGCGATTAGCCGTCATGCATTTACCATGCTTGCCAATGCGGGCATCACGCCTGACTATTTCAATGTGTGTAATCCAAAAACCTTACTTCCAGCATGTGAAAAAGATAATACTATTGTTATTCTAGCAGCAGGCTTATTAGGCAATGTGCGCTTGATAGACAATATTCATTTTTCTATCAAGCATTAAATTTACAGTCCCCTTGATTTACTGATCTTATAAAAAGGCTTAGAAGCTTTTAGTCCGAAAAGAACGCGATCTGGATATTGCTAAAAAAATTTCGCACTGATAGTGAGTTCTGAGGAGCTGCCAGGAAGGCAGTCTTCCCGATTACCAATACAGTATTTTACCGAAAGCAGATTTTTTTGTTACGAAATACTACTATATCTTGGATAGCGTTATGGAGTTAAAATCAGTTTCTTATTTCGGAAGTTGCTCATGCTTTTTTGCGCATTGTTGAGCAAACTACTCCCTTGACAGGCCATTACTCATTATACCCGTATATTGGTTCCTACCATGCAAAGCATTATGTTAAAGGCAAAGCTTCATAGAGCTCAGGTTACTCATGCTGTACTAGATTACGAAGGATCTCTATCTATTGATGGCGATCTGTTAAAAATATCAGGTTTGCGTGAGAATGAGCAAATTCAGATCTATAACATTGATAATGGCGAACGTTTTACAACCTATATTATTCAAGCAGAGCCAGGCTCTGGTGTTATGTCTGTTAATGGTGCCGCAGCACATAAGGTCACTGTAGGTGATCGAATTATTGTTTGTGCTTATGGTGTATATGATGAACATGAGGTTAAGCACCATAAGCCTAGGCTGATTTATATGGATGAAGGTAATACGGTAAGTCATACAGCAAATGCCATTGCTGTCCAGCTTGCTTAGCAACATTACCACAAACCCTCACCCGATGGGGCTGGGGGTGATAATACCAATCATCTTTTCTGAACAGTCTCTGACTAACATTGTGTTAAAGCCTTCGACCTTGAATAAGCTACTTTTCTTCCTTTCTAATTCCTTCCACGTCCAAAGTTAGATAAACCTTAGTAGCTGTTGGACCAAGGCTTGCTATGTTAAAATCGGCTAAATTTATGCTAGTCGTTCCTGAAAAACCTGCTCTGTATCCGCCCCATGGGTCTTTGCCTTCACCGATTTTCACGGCATCAATTACGATAGGTTTTTTAATACCTTTTATGGTAAGGTCGCCGTATATAAGGACATTGTTTTTTCCCTTATTTTCTATACGCTTACTTACGAAGTAAGCTTTTGGAAATTCACTGCTATTGAGGTACTTATCTCCCCTAATATGCTTATCACGTTCGGCATGGCCACTATCGATAGAGCCTGTATCTATTTCCACGTTAACTTTTGATTTTGTCGGGTCAACAGCATCAAAAGAAAAGGTTCCTTTGAAATTTTTGAAATTGCCATGAACCCAGCTAAAACCTAAATGACTTATTTTAAAATTAATAAAGGCATGGGCTCCATTTGTATCAATGATATACTCTGAAGCTGCTGCGCTTAACGAAAAGCCAAGTACACTGATTGAGAGCATGGCTGTTGCCATTAATGATTTAATCGACTTCATATTAGGTATCCTCTGCTATTTATGCTGCTTGCTCGTCAGCATTCGCTTCAACGTTTGGTCTTTATCTATCACGTGGTGTTTAATAGCGGCGAGACCATGACTAACTGCCAGAATAACCAGCGTCCAAGCAAGGCAGAAGTGAACTAAACCGGCGAAGTCTTCTTGTTTCGCTATACCTGTGATTAAGGCAGGGATATCAAACCACCCAAAAAATGAAATAGGTCGGCCATCAGCAGTGCTGATAAGATAGCCGCTGAACATAGTCATCAGCATCAAAAGGTAAAGACTATAGTGCCCAAATAATGCTAGCATGGTTATTGTTTTTGAATGCGTAGGCAGCGGCTTTGGCGCAGGATTGAAAGCTTTCCATACCAACCGAGCTAAGGTTAGAGTCAGCAAGCTAAGTCCAATACTTTTATGCCAAAAAGGTAATGTTTGATAAAGAGGGTCATAATACGACAAAGAAACCATATATAGACCAACACCAAATAAAGAAAAAACAGTCAGCGCACTGATCCAGTGCATAAAAATACTAACTAAGCCATAATTTTTTGGTGTATTTTTCCAGATGATCATTTCTCAATTGTGTCCGCTTGAAAATAAAAGTTTCAAGTTTATCTAGAGAATGCCTACAACTTATCATTTTCAGTAGATAAAACAACATCAGTATAGCTTTTTTTAAGCTAAATCTTAGTCGCTATTAAATAAGCTGAATAGGTGATTATTAACCTATCACTTATTGTTAATTACTGAAAAATAATATTGTCGTTTATTGTCTGCAGACAGTAAATAAACATAGTAATTACCTAATGTATTTTTTATTGTATAAATTCATGTTTATGCTGCTGGGATATGCATTAAGCTATTTATATCATTAATATAAATGGATACAAGTTATTTGTTGAAAAATAATACGCTTGAACTCTATTGGTTGTAACTAACTGTGTTATTATAGGGCACAGTTTTATTGGCGTATTAAGCACATATTGTAAGGAAAAAAGGATATTCTATGCTAGAAGTCACGGCAGGGTGGAAAACCAAAGTCTTGTTTCTTTTTATAGGTATTTTTTTTCTTGTCAGTGGCTTAGCGTATATCATTGGCATTCGAATTAACAACACAGCCAGTATCCCTTTGGGTATCTACAGACTAACAGAAGAAAAGCCAGTAAAAGGGGATTACGTCATGTTTTGCCCTCCTAAACGACCAGTGTTTGATATGGCTTTGAAAAGAGGTTACATCGACGCAGGCTTTTGCTCTGGACAATACGGCCATATCATGAAGCGAGTGTTGGGCGTTGCTGGAGATCACATTACCGTGACCCCAAAGGCAGTAACCGTTAATGGTCACCCCATTGCAAATAGTGCCCAAATGGCTGTAGATCTGGGTAATAGCCCCATGCCCGTCTACCAGCAGCCCGACATTACATTGGGTTCTGATCAGTTTTTGCTGATGGGTGAAAACCCTATTTCTTTTGATGCTCGGTATTTTGGCCTCATAAATAGGTCGCAAATCAACGGGGTAATTCACCCCCTGTTTACATGGAAAAACTAACAGGTACTACATTTACTATTGATTTAGTTATACTTTACGGCAGTGATGCTCACAATATAATAGGCTTTTATGCATGAATATATGATTGCAAACCAAAATGGTTGCCACCAACTTGCACTGTTCTTGATTTTACCAACAATGTAAATATTACCCAGCAATCAATAGCCTTTGTTTTCTTCTGACAAATTCAGCTAACGCACGATAAAATAATATCAATTGTTTTCTTCACTACCTTAATGAGAATAAACAGCCGGACTCCATAGCCAGTTGAAATGACGAGTAATAGCAGGGCTATTTTGAGCATTTTCAATGCAGTATTGCTGTTCGGATGGTCAGTGCAATAGCGTGGTTAGACAAGACAATTGGTATAATATTTCTGTTTACAGTTAAAAGCGAGCCTTATAATGATGCTGCCCGGATCTTATCCTCAATGTATGGCGCAAGAATTAGAGCAACGCTGGCAACAGCTTGTTGCTTATTTTCATAAGCAGGGCCAAGCAGATAAGCTAAAAGCCTGTAAAACAGACTTTTTAGCACAGCTATTTACCACATGGTCAGGCAGTGACTTTGTGGCTGAGGCATTCACCCGATACCCTGAGTATTTACTTTATTTTTATACACTTTTTCAGACAAATGGTTTTGTGCTAACGGATTTAGCGCATCATCAAAATGAATTGAGTCAATGGTTAAAGCATGTTCATTCAGAAGAGTCCTTAATGAAACAGCTAAGGCGCTACCGCAACAGGGAAATGATTCGAATCATATGGCAAGACCTCAACCGTTTAGTCAGTCTTCAAGAAATAACCCGCGACCTATCAGCCCTTGCAAACGCTTGTTTAGAGCACGCATTAACGTGGTTATATAAAAATTTAACTGCTACATTAGGCACGCCTGTTGGTGGGGCCTTTGGTGAAGAGAGCGCGCCTCAGCAGCTGGTTATCATTGGCATGGGCAAGCTAGGAGCAGATGAGCTAAATATGTCATCGGATATTGACTTACTCTTTGCTTACCCACATCAAGGAGAAACGACAGGGGGGCCTCGAGTACTAACCAATCAAGAATTTTTTATCCGATTAGGCCAACGACTGATTAAAGTTCTTGAAACTCGTACTGCTGAGGGTTTTGTCTTCCGCGTTGATATGCGATTAAGACCCTATGGTGATAGCGGGCCACTCGTCATGAGTTTCTCTGCTATGGAGCAATACTATCAGGATCAAGGGCGTGATTGGGAACGCTATGCCATGATAAAGGCGCAGATCGTTGCGGGTGATAAATCCCAAGGTAACATGCTACTTGTTAAGCTAAAACCCTTTGTTTATCGCCGCTATATTGACTTCTCGGTCATTACTTCATTAAGGGATATGAAAAAGTTAATTGAACGAGAAGTCAAACGTAAAGGTATGGAGAGTAATATAAAACTTGGCCCCGGTGGTATTCGAGAAATCGAATTTATTACTCAATCCTTTCAGTTAATACATGGTGGAAAAGACAGGCATTTACAAAAAAGAGCTCTGCTGGATGTACTGC
>JAQYUY010000121.1 GCA_028728195.1 Endozoicomonas sp. (ex Botrylloides leachii) | reverse complement strand
AACATAAGAGAACAACAAATCCTCAATAAAAATGACTAAGCAGCTATTGATCAGGGGGAATTAAAAATGTATACCCTTCTATACAATTCTCTGTAAGTTATACTGAACCCTTCTCAGGGCTTACATAGCTAAAAGTGCTGTGTGACGTTCTTTATTGTAGTAGCCTTCGGTTGCTTGGCAAGAGTGTTGTCGAAAAAATAGCGGGGCATTGGGTTTATCAACTACCGAGCTGAACAGCGCCTGACCGAAAAACGAGTAATGTTATAGCAGTGCTATTTGCGAGAAAACTACTATTAGACCTTATTAATAAACGTTATCACCGCCAATAAAAAATCAAAAGATATTACCATATACGTATATGGTCACTTAATAAATACGTATATTTATGGGTGATTTTCTAGGCAATTCACATTATTTTATATGCGACAAAGTACATTGCTCACCAGGGTAATTTTACTCGGTGTTAATTTTTTCTTGTGGACTGTTTAAATGAATCCAACTGCTGGCGAGCTTGCAACTGAAGACTTTCTTGTTAATATTCCTCGTTTGGTCAGCGACTACTATACCAATAAACCTGACCCAGAAAATCTTGAGCACAACGTTATTTTTGGTACCTCTGGTCATCGAGGTAGTGCTTTTGACTGCACGTTCAATGAAACGCATATTCTTGCAATCAGCCAAAGCATTTGTGACTACCGGAGCAGTCAAGGTATTGTTGGTCCTTTATTTCTTGGTATGGATACCCACGCATTATCTGAGCCGGCTCTTATCAATGCCGTTGAAGTTTGTGTAGCTAATGGTGTTGAAGTGGTAATTCAGCAGGGTAGGGGTTACACGCCTACACCGGTTATTTCTCACGCTATTATTACCCATAATAGGGCTAATAGAGTCAAAGCTGATGGTATCGTTATCACACCGTCACACAATCCACCTGCCGATGGTGGCTTTAAATATAATCCTCCTCATGGAGGGCCGGCTGAAACTGATATTACCTATTGGATTGAACAGCGCGCTAACCAATTAATTAGCGAAAGATTAAGCAGAGTTAAACGTATCGCTTTCAAAAGCGCAATGGCTGCCAATAATTTACACGAATACAACTATATACTGCCTTATATCCAAGACCTAGATCAGGTTCTTGACATGAAAGCGATTAGTCAGTCAGGAATCAATATTGGTGTCGACCCTATGGGTGGAGCGGGAATACACTACTGGGAACCTATTGCAACCTATTATAATCTGAACTTGGAAGTGGTCAGTGATAAAATTGATCCCACCTTCTCCTTTATGCCTGTGGATAAAGATGGAAAAATCCGTATGGACTGCTCATCTGCCTATGCAATGAGCGGTTTAATCAAACTAAAAAATAAGTTTGATATCGCCTTTGGTAATGACCCCGACTTTGATCGTCATGGTATTGTGACCCGACAGCATGGCCTACTCAATCCCAATGATTATCTAGCCACTACAATTGATTACCTCTGCCGTTACCGCTCAGACTGGCCAGATGCCGCAAGCATTGGCAAAACACTGGTATCTAGTGCCATGATTGATCGCGTAGCTGAAGGGGTGCAGCGAAAGGTTACTGAGTTGCCTGTAGGCTTTAAGTGGTTTGTCAATGGGTTGGCAACGGGTACTATGGCGTTTGCTGGTGAAGAAAGTGCCGGTGCTTCCTTCCTGAGAAAAGATGGTAAGCCGTGGTGCACCGATAAAGATGGCTTCATTATGGGGCTACTTGCTGCGGAAATTACAGCGGTGACAGGCAAAACGCCCGGTGAATATTATCAAACACTGACTCAGCGTTATGGTTCGCCTGTATATCAGCGCTTAGAAGCGCCTGCTAATACTCAGCAAAAAAAAGTGCTAAGTACTTTACATTCTGATCAAGTAAAGGTTAAGCAATTGGCGGGTAACCCGATCACGTCCAAACTCACTCATGCGCCGGGGAACAATGCTGCTATTGGTGGGTTGAAAGTCATTACCGACCAAGGCTGGTTTTCTGCTCGCCCTTCCGGAACAGAAGCCGTATATAAAATTTATACGGAAAGTTTTGTAGGATTGGAACACCTTAAAGCCATTCAAGCAGAAGCTAAAGCTATTATTGCTAACGTCTTTTCCTTATCAGACAAAAGATTAGCATAAGGCGACACTAAGCATGAGTCAGGCTTAACAATTGGCATTATTATTCTACCTTTTACAAAGGTAAAAGAACGGTGCAGCAAAAAATATAATACCAAACATGTTTCTAACTACCGTAATTAGCATAGATAGCTTGACACTATAGAAAATATGGTTGGTATGATAAGAGGGCAAGAGCATCTAATAACTTACGTCGTATGATTTTAATTCAAGATAGCCTTTTCTGCTACTGATTTCTTGCTATGGCGATATGGTTATTGTCACCTAAAGTTAATATGATTTTTTCTCCAAAGTCGGAGTAAAGCACAAACTAAATAGCGACCTTTTTGCTTGAAATCAGGCATAAAATTGACACAGATAGACTAGAAATACTCACCTAAAAAATGTAGTTATTGTTCAATAAAATTGCTTATAAGTAATATTTATTCATGCATTGTCGTAAAAAATAAAATGTTTAAAAATGTACAGTTTAAGTAGCTTGTAAAAAGGCTAAATCCTTTTGCTTTTATAGCTTACGATAGTTTCTTGGGCTCGACTAAATAATTCATTTTAAAATCTAGGAGTAGCCACATGGCATCCGTATTGTCAATGATTCTAGCCGGTGGTGCTGGAAAAAGACTCTCACCATTAACTGCAGTAAGGGCAAAGCCTGCAGTGCCTTTTGGTGGGCAATACCGCATTATTGATTTTGTGTTAAGTAACTTTGTTAATTCAGACCTACATAAAATCTATTTGGTCACACAGTTCAAATCACATTCGTTGAGTAAACATGTCCAGCGTTGTTGGCGGATTGCCGGTTTATCCGACAAATTTATTGATACATTGCCAGCGCAAATGTGGACGGGTGATGACTGGTATCAGGGTACAGCAGATGCTATTTACCAGAATATCCACCATATCGCTTCTCACAACCCCGATATGGTATGCGTTTTTGGTGGCGATCATATATATACTATGGATGTGCGGCAAATGATTAACCAGCATGAAAACAGTGATGCTGATCTTACTGTTGCTGCTATCCCTGTCCCTGTTAATCAAGCGCATAATTTTGGCATTATTGAGATTGACGATAACAGTCGTATGATTGGCTTTCAAGAAAAACCAAAGTCAAAGCCTAAAACAATACCAGGCAATCCAAATTATGTGTTGGCATCTATGGGTAATTATGTCTTTAACAAAGACTGTCTCATACGTGAGCTAGAGGCTGATGCGGGAGTAGCAAGCTCTTCTCATGACTTTGGTAAGGATATTATTCCTTCTTTTTTTCCTCGCGCAAAGGTTATGATCTATGATTTTAGCACCAATGAAATCTCTGGTGATTTAAATGACGGTTACTGGCGTGATGTTGGTACACTTGACTCATATTGGCAAGCGAATATGGATTTGCTACCCTCAAGACCGAAGATCAATCTGTACAATCAGCAATGGCCAATCAATACATATATTCCACCTTACCCGCCTGCATTGATTGCTTATGACCAAGAATTTCGTGAAGGACGTATTAATCATTCAATGATGGCTACAGGTTGTATCGTAAATGATGTTTTTTTAGATAACTCTGTGATCGGCTATAACGTTAATATTGGCGATCAAGCACGTATTTCCTATTCAGTTATTTTACCCAATGTTAAAATAGGTGAAGGCGCTGAAATACGACGGGCGATAATTGATAAACGCTCAGAAATCGCACCTGGCGCTAAAATAGGCGTCAATATTGAGGAAGACCGTAAGCGATTTAAAGTAACCGAGTCTGGTTTGGTTGTTGTACCAAGGAGTACAAAGGTTGGCTTCTGATCTTAATATTATTTTTGCAGTATCTGAGCTGGCAGGCATTGTAAAGACTGGGGGACTGGCTGATGCGGCCGGCGGTCTCGCACCTGCCATGATACAACAGGGGCATGATGTACGTATCATAATGCCAGGTTATCGAGAGGCGTTGAAAAAGTTGCATTCAAGGGTGATAGCTTCTGGTGAAGTTACGATTAACTATCATTATAAAATAGGCTTTGCATTGCGAAAAGCTTACTTTGAAGGCATAGCAATTTACCTTATTGAGCACCATGACTTTTTTGGTCGAGATGGTCTTTATGGTATGCACGGTGAAGGTTATGATGATAACAGTCAGCGTTTTGCCTTTTTTTCTAAAGCAGTACTTGAAGCTTGTTTACTTATAGATGTTCGGCCTGATGTTATTCACTGTCATGATTGGCAAACCGCTTTATTACCCTATTATCTTCGTATCCATGAAGGAAATAATCTTTTTTTTCAGAACACAGCAACAGTGCTCACTATTCATAATGCTGCTTATCAGCAGCATACTGATCCAGCGCAAATGGATGCGCTTGGGATTGCATGGCGCTATTTCAATGATGCATGCTTTGAAGATCATCAAAAGATTAACTTGCTCAAAGGGGGTATTGCTTTCGCCGATAAAATAACAACGGTAAGCCCAAACTATGCAGAAGAATTATTAACAGAGCTTGGTGGTCATGGCTTAACGGATAGTTTTCGAAGAAGACATAGCGACCTTTCTGGCATCCTCAATGGATGTGACTATAGGCACTGGGACCCGTCTATTGATGAACTAATCCCCGAGCTGTATTCAAAAGATGCTTTACAAGGTAAGCACGTTTGTAAAAGATTACTGCAAGAAAGAATGCATCTTACTGTGGATAATCGTTGTCCGGTCTATGGTGTTGTTAGCCGTTTGACTGATCAGAAAGGCTTTAGTTTTTTATTGCCAGCCTTACAGAAATTCCTGCATAAAAATATACAAGTGGTGGTATTGGGTTCTGGTGATCAAAAGATAGCGACTGAGTTACAGTGGCTATCACAACGTTACCCTGAAAAGTGTCGGTTCATTAATGGTTTTGACAATGAGCTGGCGCACTGGATTGAAGCAGGCAGTGACTTTTTTCTCATGCCTTCTCTCTTTGAGCCCTGTGGCCTGAACCAAATGTACAGCTTGAAATATGGCGCTTTGCCTATTGTAAGAGCAGTTGGCGGCTTGTTAGACACTGTTGAAGGCTATGATGAGGCAGGGGAAAACGGTACGGGGTTTATCTTTGAACTACCAGACGCCCATGATTTAGTCTCGTGTTTATATAAAACGCTTACTATTTATGAACAGCCTAAAATCTATAAGAAAATGCAGCAAAATGCTATGAGCCAACGGTTTACATGGAACGCTGCTGCTGATGCTTATTGTGATATTTACCGCTCAATTCATTAATCTGGTTCATTTATGAATACTGCTGTTACATTCGTACCATCGATAAGTCGATTGAAGCGTGCTTTATGTGCTTGCCCTTTTGACTGGTTGGGTTTGCATGTCGGATCTGGCGGTAAAGGATTAGTCATTAGAGTCTGGCGACCTGATGCAGCGGCTATCAAGGTTATTGAATACCCGACTGAAAAAAATATAGGGGTCATGAAAAGTACTGAGGCAGGTGTATTCGAGCTGCTGTTGCCTCGGCGTCGCAAATGTTTTACGTATCAATTACAGTTAACGCTTCATCAAGGCGGTCAGCTCAGATTATTTGACCCTTACCAGTTCGGTGAATACGTATTAAAGCAATCTGACCTAGACAATACTGCTCTTTATCAGCACCTCGGTGCCCATCTACACGTTCATCAGTTTAACAGTAAGCACAATATAAGCGGTGTATTATTTCGGGTTTACGCCCCTAATGCCGCTTCTGTTAGTGTCGTTGGTGATTTTAATGCATGGGATGGTCGTATCTCTCCATTGGCTAGTGCTGATGATGGTATTTGGCGATTGTTTGTGCCTGGCATAAAAGAAGGCATGTTATATAAATATGAACTGCATGATTCGCAGGGAAGACTGCTTGAGTTAAAGGCCGATCCGTTTGGTGAATACGCTGAGCAATGGCCTGGACTAGCGTCCATTGTATATAACAGAGCTCGCTATCAGTGGCGTGACTCACAATGGCTAGAAACGCGAAAAGATAAACAAGGTTATGATCAACCTATTACTGCATATGAAGTACACGCAGGTTCATGGCGGCGAAAACCCAATGGAGATTTTTTAACTTATCGAGATCTTGCTCACCAGTTAGTGCCTTATCTTAAAAAGATGGCTTTTACTCATGTCGAGCTTATGCCTATTTCAGAGCATCCCCTTTATGACTCGTGGGGCTATCAGCCTATTGGTATGTTTGCCCCCACTAGTCGTTATGGAACACCTGATGACTTCAAATACTTTGTTGATTGCTGTCATCAACAGGGTATCGGCGTGATTATGGATTGGGTGCCAGCGCACTTTCCTGAAGATAGCCATGGTCTAGCATTGTTTGATGGCACGCCCCTTTACGAATATGCCGATGCACAAAGGGGCTGGCATCCAGACTGGCAAACCCATATTTATGATTTCGGCAAACCATGGGTAGGTGACTTTTTGGTCAGTAATGCACTTTATTGGCTAGAAGAATTCCACATTGATGGTCTTAGGGTGGATGCTGTAGCTTCTATGCTTTATTTGGACTATTCACGTAACCATGGTGAATGGGAGCCGAATATTTATGGTGGCAATGAAAACCTTGAAGCCATTGCTTTATTACGGCGTTTCAATGAAACCGTATATGCCCGTCATCCTGATGTCATAACCTTTGCGGAAGAGTCTACCAGTTGGCCTGGGGTTTCCCGGCCTCTTTATGATAACGGTCTTGGCTTTGGGTATAAATGGAATATGGGCTGGATGCACGATAGCCTTAATTATATTAAAAATGATCCCGTTTACCGCAAATATCATCATGATCAGATGACCTTCAGTACCATTTATGCTTGGAGTGAGAATTTTATACTCTCTCTATCTCATGATGAAATGGTTTATGGTAAAGGCACGTTGCTGAGTAGAATGCCCGGTGATCATTGGCAGCGCTTCGCTAATCTTCGTGCTTATTTAGCATTTATGTATACCCATCCGGGAAAAAAACTGCTATTTATGGGTGCAGAAATAGGTAGTCCTAATGAATGGAATCACAAGGGTGAGCTGGACTGGACGCTACTTGATAATAAAAAAAGTCAGCATACCGGTATTCAAATATTAGTTCGTACGCTCAATAAGCTATACCGAGAAATGCCGGAGCTGCATGAATTAGATACAAAAAAAGAAGGTTTCCAGTGGCTGGTAAGTGATGACTCAGAACAAAGCGTATTTGCTTTTACGCGTTATGCGAGTGATGGCCATCATATTGTTGTTATTAATAATCTTACTGCTGTTGTGCGACATAATTATTGTATTGGCGTGCCTAGTTTAAAAAAGTATATTAACGTATTGAATACTGATGATACTCGGTTTGGTGGTTCTGGTATGCTAAGGGGGGAAAAAATTCAGGCTGAGTCAATGCCTATGCATAGTCAGAAGCAGTGTTTGCGTCTTACCTTGCCGCCTTTAGCGACAGTTATTTTTAAACCCAAAAATGCCTAAACACGGCACTGATAGAAAAATATCACATGATGTTATACCAATCGTGTTTTCTAGCTACCCTAATGAGTAGCGGCAGCGCAATAACGTAGTTAAACAATTCGATTGGTATTAGCTAGCCTTGCAGCAAACTGCTCTCAAAGGTAAAGCGTAATAAGAAAAAAATAGAAACCCGTCTCTACGTTAAACCCTGTATACCGACAGAAAATGAAGTGATTTTGCTGATTGATCTTATTTACACGATCGATATATTTCAGAAAATAATGCCATGAGCAATAGCAAAGAACTTTTTGTATTATCTCTAATTAATTTCACCACATGGTTAAAGATATTGTTGCACAATAATAACTAACAGCATTAAAGGGTGTCTCTTATGGTTAGTTTTTCCATTCATCCCGTTACTGATCCTATTCAAGGTGCACATTATCGCTCAGCCTTCTATCTTGAGAGTCAGCAGCGAAGTGCCAGTGGTGTGCAGTTTGGTCTCAAATCTACACAAGCAACTAAGGTTGAGTTGTGCCTTTTTGATCAACATGGTGGTGAGCAACATATAACGATCCCCTGGTGTGATAATCATATATGGCATGTTTTTGTTGAAGGCATACAACCAGGTCAACATTATGGCTACCGTGTACATGGTCCTTGGAATCCTGCGCAAGGTCTGCGTTTTAATCCAGCTAAACTATTATTTGATCCTTATGCCCAAAAATTAGCGGGTCAACTTCAGTGGTCAAAAGAGCTGTATGACTATGAAGTTGGAGAAAATGGGCAATGGTGTCATAGCCGCTGTGATAGTGCTGCCTATGTTCCTAAATCGGTTGTTATTACTCATCAGTTTGATTGGAGCAATGAAACACGTCCTAACTATAAAATGGCTGAGTCCGTTATTTATGAGCTGAGTGTTCGTGGGTTCACTATGATGCACCCAGATGTACCTGAGCCGCTGAAAGGCACTTATCTAGGCATGTGTCAGCCAGAGATTATGAATTACCTCAAGTCATTAAATATTACTGCTGTAGAGTTGCTTCCTATTACCAGTCAGGTTACTGAACAACGATTGGCTAAAAAAGGAATGAAAAACTATTGGGGCTATAACCCATTGGCGTTTATGGCACCAGAAGATAGCCTTGCTGTTAATGATCCTATAGTTGAACTAAAGACCATGATCAAATGTTTTCATGAAGCTGGCATCGAAGTCATTATCGATGTTGTTTATAACCATACGGCTGAATCAGGAACTGATGGTCCACTGCTGAGTTATCGGGGTATTGATAATCTTTCTTATTATTTAGTGGATAATAAGGCCCCTGTTATCTCAATTAATCACTCGGGTTGTGGTAATACCATCAGAGCTGAGCATCCCATGGTTATACAATTGATTATGGATAGTCTACGCTACTGGGTTGAAGAATATCACATTGATGGTTTTCGCTTTGATCTAGCCCCTATTCTTGGTAGGCGACACTTATCTTTTGATACTTACTCCGCTTTATTTCAGGCTGTGGAACAAGACCCTATTCTGAAATCAGTAAAAATTATTGCTGAGCCTTGGGATTTAGCAGCCGATGGTTATCAACTGGGTAATTTTCCAGATCGGTGGTCTGAGTGGAATGATAGGTTTCGTGATTGCATCCGCGCTTTCTGGCGTGGGGAGCATGGCCAGCTTAGTCAAATGACAGAAAGGTTGTGTGGTTCTGCTGATATTTTTCGACAAAGAGGGCGAAAACCCTCATCTAGTGTTAACTACATATGCAGTCACGATGGTTTTACCCTACATGACCTCGTTTCTTATCGAGAAAAAAAGAATGCCGCCAATGATGAAAAAAACCAAGATGGCGATAGCCATAATCTGTCTTGGAACTGTGGCCATGAAGGGGAAACCGACGACCAAGAAATCAACTTACTCAGAGAGCGATATAAGCGTTCATTACTTGCTACATTATTGTTATCTAATGGAGCAGTTATGCTTCAAGCGGGTGATGAATTTGGTAATAGTCAACAAGGTAATAACAACGCCTACTGTCAAGATAATGAAATAGGTTGGCTAGATTGGTCGTGGCTAAGCAATGAAGGAGAAAAGAGTGACCGCAATAAAAAATTTCAACAATTTACTGTGAGTCTGATAGAAGCTAGAAGAAAGGGAGAAAGGTTTGGCCAAGACCACTTTCTTAAAGGAATAGAAGAAGACCATGAAAATTATGAAGTATTATGGCGTAATCAGTCTGGTCAATTGATGACAGTTGATGAATGGGCTAACCCTTCACGTCAGGTTGTTTGCCTGCAATGGTTCAACACGCAGAAAACATCTTGTGGCTGTAGCTATTTAATTTTGTTCAATGCTTCTTTGCAGCAGCAAGATTTTACCTTGCCATTGACGAATACCAGCAAAGAAAGGCAGCGTTATTTAGTGATGAATACGGCAACTGATGGCATTTTTAAGAAAAAACAGCGGCTGAACAATACTGATATTTTGGTAGAACAACATAGCATAGTTATGTTGAAGGAAATATGTACATGTTGTGAAAAAAAATAGCGTGGTATTAAGAGCTTTCATATTGCCAAACGAAATATGTATTTACAATCTCATGTTTTTTTGTTGAGAAGCTATTCATAATCTTTTTTTTATAATTCGGTCAATGAGACAGACCTACGCCAGTTTTCTTTGAGAGAATGGCATAGATGAATATAACCGCTTCCCTCCACCTCGCTTTCTGGCAGGGCGGTCTAAATTGCACTCACCTTTTCGGGATTCTTTAAAAAAAGTTTCGTCCAGTTCTACAATTCCCTGCAACAACTCGGCTTGATCACCTTCAATCAATGCCATAAACCGGTGTCGCCAGTGAAAGGAGGTATTCAATGAAATTTCGCACTCAGGCACTGTTGCAACGTGAGATTCGGATATAGCTGTTATGCTTTAAATATTTTCTTTGCACAAGACATCGCCCATGGAACCTTTCTCCAACCGACACTTTCCTCCTGAAGTCATCCTTTGGGCAGTTCGCTGGTATTGAAAATACGGTATTAGTTATCAGGAGCTAGAGGAGATGCTGTTAGAGCGATGTGTTGGAGTTGATCATACGACGATTTATCGCTGGGTCCAAAAGTATGTACCTGAGTTGGAGAAACGACTACACTGGTATTACCGCAAGCCTTGCTCATGGTGCAGCTAGCGACTGGATGAAACATATATTAAAATTGCCGGAAAGTAGTGCTATCTTTATCGTGCAACTGATAAATATGGCAATACACTGGATTTTTACCTGTCAGCCCGTCGTAACACCTACGCTGCCAAGCGTTTCCTAGGGAAATTAATCAGAGGCACAAAGCACTTAGATCTTCCTCAAACAATCAATACTGACAAAGCCCCTACTTATGCGATAGCTCTTGCAGAGCTGAAGAAAGAGGGTAAGTGTCCCGATCATCTACAACATCGTCAGGTTAAATATCTCAACAACGTCATTGAGTGTGACCATGGAAAAATAAAGCGGATTATCAACCCTATGTTGGGGTTTAAATCCATGAAAACAGCTTATGCCACCATTAAAGGGATTGAAGCTATGCGAGCCCTGAAAAAGGGGCACGCTGATAATTGGTACTACGCGAACCCCTTGGGAGGAGTGCGCCTAGTAGAAAGGGTATTTGGTTTGTAACACATCCAGATGCTAGTGTTTTAACACTTTCTGTCTAGTTTGCAACAGTGATCTTAAATCACTGGCCTAACGGAGATTAAACCAATGACCAAGATAAACAGTAACAATATTTGTACTGGTCAACTAGAATCGGACACTTTTGTTTGAGATTTCTGTCGATACTTCATCCTGCCTGACTTTCTTGATAATAAATTTCATATTCAATTGGAGAGCGATCCTCATTTGCCGTATGCAATCTATAAAGGTTGTAGTACTTCATGTATGCCACAACATCTTTTTTCATATGTTCCCGCGTAGGTTGAGCTACCTTAAAAATCCAGTCATGCTTTAAGCTCCCAAAAAACCGCTCAACTACAGCATTGTCCCAACACGCTCCAACGTCCCCCATGCTTGCACGAATACCATAGCCAGACAGCAGTTTTCGGTATCGCTTACTAGTATACTGCGATCCTATATCACTATGAAAAACTAAGCCTTTAGGTGGCTGACGAGTATTGTAAGCTTTCACCATAGCAGCTCTAACCAGAGCCGTTGTCATCCTTTTATCAATGTGCCAGCCAATAATACGGCGAGA
>JAQYUY010000120.1 GCA_028728195.1 Endozoicomonas sp. (ex Botrylloides leachii) | reverse complement strand
CCAATGTAAGAGATTATTTCCCCACTTGTCTGTTGCTTTTAAATCTTCGGAATCACTTTGACCGATCAACCATTGCATAACCTCGGCTTTATCCTGTTGTGCCGCTAGATGGAGACAATTTTTAGCATCGTCGTTTTTTTCTAACAGGATTTTATGGTCATTTTTTTTCACCATCCGCTTTAGGGTGTCGAGGCTTCCTTTTATTGTAGCGAGATGAGCAGCCGTCAACCCATTTTTGTTTTTGAGGGCGTGAAGGTTATCACCATATTTAAGGATCATCTCAACACACGGGTCACTCTCATAGGCTGCAGCTAAGTGCAAGAGAGTATTTCCATTCTTGTCTGTTGCTTTTAAATCTTCGGAATCACTTTGATCGATCAACCATTGCAGCACCTCGGCTTTATTATTTTCTGCCGCAATATGGAGAGCATTCTGACCTACCGCATTCACTTCGCCCTGTAACCCTTTACACATTGCCAATATATATTGAACGCAATCGAGATACCCATTTTGAGCAGCGAAACAGAGCGTATTATTACCACCATTTCCTTTTTCTGACAGAATTTGCGTCCCATTTTTTTCTACCACCCGCACCAGAATATCTAAGTGCCCTGCCCAGGCTGCCCAGTGAGCAGGACAGCTGCCGCCGTCTTCTCTAAGATGGAGGCTATCAGGTGCCGCGTTCAATAATGGTTCGATACAATTCAAATGACCTTCTTTGGCGGCAAAATGCAGCGCTGTAAAACCATTATGACCTTTTTCGAGCAGTACCTCTTTACCGTATTGATTTGCTAACCACTGTAATAAATCGGAGTGTCCAGCGATAGCGGCCAGATGCACTAGGCTATTCTGGCTCTTATTTTTCAAACGAATGAGTTGTTGTGCATCGCCCTGCTCTAACAGATACTTCACAGAATGGATAAAACCATGTTGAGCCGCATAGTGGAGGGGATGCATCCCCTCTTTGTCGGTAACTAAACCATCGGCCCCTTTCTTATCAAGTAATTGCTTTAGTTCTGCTAGAAATTCTGCATCTGAACTTGAGGGCGTCGAGGGCAGTTTAAAGGAGGTTTAATCAACAGACGAATTATGCGGATCGACACCTTCGGTAATACTCAATAGCTCTGACAGTACCTGTTGTTTCTCTTCTGTTGTTGAACAACCAGTGTATCTGGCATTCTGAATGATCTTAATACCCCGTTCTATAATACGTTTTTCAGGACACGCCCTCAGTGCGGCCACGAATGCATTATGCCCCTTATTAGGACCAAAACTGAACGTTTTGAGTGGGTCTTCTAGCTGTAATTTTACTAATTTTTTGGAATTAAAAGGTTGGTTATTAGCTTGGCTAATAGAAGGCTTTTGGTAGAGGTATTCTTCAAACTGACTGACTATTTTTTGAAGATCACTTGTCGTGATTTGAGGCATTCCCTATTACCTGAACTTGTTTATTAAATAGGCTATTATTTTATTTAAGTTAATTCAAGATGCTTGGTATTTTAAAATTTTGAGTACTAAAAAGGCTAAATGCGTAAATTGAAGGGTTGCATTCAATTTACGGTCAGCATTTTTCTATAAACGATAGAAGTTTTCTATCCAGACAAATGAACGCTCTTAAGATTAAAGTACCTATTACGTAACAGCAACAGCTAACAATTGATTAATTAATCTAGCCGCAACTTTTCCACTACGGTTATCAATATCAAATAAAGGATTGCATTCTGCAATATCTGCCAGCATTATCTGTGCTATGCCTTGCCGATGGTTAGCAATCACTCTGGTAATCAGTTGCTCCAGTATATCAAGTTGTACGCCTCGAGCTGCTGGAGCGCTTACCCCAGGCATGGTGGCAGCAGGTAGTACATCAAGGTCAATGGTTAGATAAATAACATCACATAGCGCCATAAAGGCATCAATGGTTGCAAGATTTGCAGATAGATTTGCCCAATGGATATCGCTATCCATAACCCATTTAACGCCTAATTTATCCGCTCTTTGAAATAAAGCCTGCGTATTGGCTGTTTCTGCAACTCCCATGCATAAATAATGAAAGTCTTGATTTTTTGTTAGACAGGTTTGATTTAATTGATAAAAAGGTGTTCCTGAGCTGCCTAAGGGAGAGGGACGACGTAAATCAAAGTGGGCATCAAAATTAATGATGCCAGTGACTGCCTTGCGCTTGTTTGCACAGAGGTATACGGCATTACCTGACGCTAGTGCTATTTCATGCCCCCCTCCTAAGACGATAGGAAATAATGCACTATCTAAAAGTCTAGTGAGCCGTTCGGTTAAGGCGCTCTGGGCAACTTCAAGGTTTTGGTCTTGGCAGAGAATATCGCCTGCATCAAATAACGCCAAGTCATTTTTGTGCCAAGCTAATCCTGCAAGTGACCGGCGAATATGCTGGGGCCCTTTCTTTGCACCGATGCGTCCTTTGTTGCGACTAACGCCTTCATCAGAACAAAATCCAATAATGACAGCGCCTTCTTTTGGCATGTCCATATTATGCATATCTAATAACTGAATATGCTGATGCCAACGAATACCTGCGTTTCCTTCTTCAGAATCTAAGCGGCCTGTCCATAGATTGATATCTGGCGGTTGATACATCATAGCCACCTGCCATGTTGAATTATTTGACTAGGAGATGGCGTACCAAAATGACAGACTAGTTCTGCAGGATGCTCAATTGGCCAAAGAACGAGGTCTGCTTTATAGCCTTCTCTAATAACGCCCATCTGTGATAAGCCAAGCGCCATAGCAGCATTGCGTGTGCAACCGAGCAAGGCTTCTTCGGGTGTCAATCGAAACAGTGTACATGCCATATGCATCATCAGTCGTAAAGAAGCTAAAGGAGATGAACCCGGATTAAAATCACTAGCGATAGCAATGGGGACTCCTGCTTCACGTAATTGTGTTACTGGAGGTATAACGGTTTCTCGCAGGTTATAGAAAGCGCCCGGTAGTAGCGTTGCCACAGTTCCAGCAGACTTCATTGCATTGATGCCTATTTGATCAAGGTGCTCAAGGTGATCTGCTGAAAGCCCTTGGTATTTTGCTGAAAGCACACTGCCGTGTAAATTGCTTAATTGTTCTGCATGTATTTTAACGGGTAGGCGATATTTTTTGGCAGCTTCAAATACCTGTTGTACTTGTTCATAACTGAATGCAATGCGTTCACAAAACGCATCTATAGCATCTGCAAGACCCGCTGAGGCAATAGTGGGGATCATGTCATTACAAATATGCTCGATGTAGTCATCGCTATGGCCATAAAATTCTTCAGGTAATGTATGTGCGCCAAGAAAGGTTGTTTTGATTGTGATAGGCAAGTTTTCACCTAACAGCCTTGCAACACGAAGCTGGCGACACTCGGTTTCAAGATTAAGGCCATAACCCGATTTTATTTCCATTGTGGTTACACCTTCAGCAAGAAATGGAAATAAACGACTCGCTGATAAGTTATATAACGTTTCTTCTGAAGCTTGGCGTGTAGCGCGGACTGTAGACTGTATGCCGCCACCTTGGCTAGCTATCTTTTCATAAGAAACGCCTTGCAATCGTTGCTCAAACTCCTGTGCCCTATTACCCGCAAAAACAAGATGTGTATGACAATCAATTAATCCAGGCGTAAGCCATTGATTGTTGCCGTCAATCTTTTCATAGGATGCATAACAGTTAGGAACTTCCTGCTCTTTGCCCACCCATATGATAGTGTCATCGCTAATAACAATAGCCCCAGTATGTATTGTTCCGTAGGGCAATCGGTTGTCTGGGTCCATAGTGGCAATATTGATGTGATGGATTATTTTACCAGCAGGCTGCTTCATTTTGAGTCAAACTCAGTGGTTATATTAATTGTGCATTCTAATTACGGTAATGCCTATGGCAAGTAGATTTTAGGAAAAATTATGGAAATTATTTTCGAAACATTTTAATGATTTCATATTGATACGCTCAATTTTTTGCGTACTTTTCGTGCTAATCGGCGTGCGTGATATTAGCCAATTACTCAAGATAAGCCTGACTACAGTAGTCACTCATTTAAAAAACTGTCCCTTTCCTCCTGAAGTTATCCTTTGGGCAGTTCGCTGGTATTGAAAATGCGGTATCAGTTATCGGGAACTAGAGGAGATGCTGTTAGAGCGAGGTGTTGAAGTTGATCATACGACCATTTATCGCTGGGCCCAGAAGTATGCACCTGAGTTGGAGAAACGACTATGTTGGCATTACCGCAAGCCTTGCTCATGGTGCAGCTCGGGGCTAGATGAAACATACATTAAGATTGCTGAAAATGGTGTTATCTTTATCGTGCAATTGATAAATATAGTAATACACTAAATTTTTAGTGTTTTAACACTTTCTGTCCAGTTTGCAACAGTGCCCTTTAAAGCCATATTTACCGGGAGAATGTGACTGTAATGTCAAATCAACATCCTGACGACATTCCAATGATTACCTTTACCAGCCAAAAATAAAGCTATATCACCGGTTGCCGTTTTTGCACCCGCACATCCCCCCCTCGCCAGCAGAAGCTCAACAATTTCTTTGTGGCCGTTCTGTGCGGCAGACATTAGGGCAGTCCAGCCATTGAAGCCCCCAGCATTGCTTACGCAGGCATTGACCTTGGCGTCGTTATTGATCAGAAGCTTAACGACCTCTGTTTTGCCCTCCTGTGCTGCGGCCATTAGGGCAGTCCAGCCATTCTCCTTCGCAGCATCGATCTTGGCGCCGTTATTGATCAGAAGCTTAACGACCTCTGTTTTGCCCTGCTGTGCTGCGGCCATTAGGGCAGTCCAGCCATTATCCGTCCCGGCATTGCTTAGGCAGGCATGGACGTTGGCGCCACTCTTGATCAGAAGATCAGCGACCTCTGTTTTGCCCTCCTGTGCTGCGGATATTAGGGCAGTCGCGCCATTCTCCTGCGCAGCATTGACGTTGGCGCCATTCTCGATCAGAAGCTTAACGACTTCTGTTTTGCCCTCCTGTGCTGCGGACATTAGGGCAGTCCAGCCATTCTCCTGCGCAGCATTGACGTTGGCGCCAGCAGACAGATACTCCCGCACCACCAACAGGTTCCCTGACAAACAGGCATCGAAAAACGCATTATCAGGAAAGAAACCGTCTGGGAGAGATTCACCGGTAGCCACCTCCGTAACCGGCATCGGGTTTTGCCGACACATAGCACACCGGCGTGAGCCGAGAGGCTGCCCAGCAGAACATGCTGAAAAACAAGCCAGATCGAAACGATGGCCGCATTGAGTTTTCACCACTACAGGCGCCACCTTACGACCATGAAAATAGGCATAACAAATAGGACAGGGATCGTCCTGAGGTGATACACCCGTGCCCATAGGAACGGGAGAAGAGGAACGGGAAACAGCATCCATAAAATAGTATCCTTATTAGTAAATTAATAAGGATTAGATTAATAAAAGGCACGACAGTTCAATTTATGATTAAATTACCGATAAGTGCAGTTACCGGCACCAGAGCGGCAAAAGCAGGGCGGGAAATGGAGGCGTTACGGCGTAATGATTAGAGTAGTAGACTCATAATCCACTGAACGCGGGTTCAAACCCTGCCGTCCTTCTGCGGGCTTACCTATAGTCAGGCGGACGATTTGCTTTTCAAAGTCAGAGGAAATCTATGAAAACTATGAAAAAGTCATTGGTGAGTTTATATCAAGAGGTTCTACCAATTTTATTGATACGCAACCTGATAATTGAATGAAAAGTACAAAATTATGTTGGAGTGTGCGCGGCTAATACCCTAATTTCAAAATCATTCATGGTTATACGGGTGATATTGTTATAAGTACCTATCCAATTATTGTTGTGGAGGTATTCAACGTGAGAGCTCTTAAATTTTATGCAATATGCTTTTGATGCTCAATTTTTATCTTTCTATTTTTGATAAGTTCTATTCTTTACTGGTATTGGATACAAGCAAGCTGAACTAGGGTGATAGAGAAAAAAAATACAGCAACATATTAGATCAATAGTTTTTCATTAAGGTTAGATTAATTTGTAATATGTTGAAATTAAAAGATAAATAGTTTGTTTCCTCTGATTACAATGAGTTTTTAATAAAAAAGTTATTTTTATTTTCAATAAAAAACTCTAAAAATATACATAAAAGTATTTTATTTTCTACAATAAGCCTGTGTTTAAAAAAAAAACACTTTCTAAGTGATTTTTTGGTACTGACCTAATAATCAAGCAAGGCGGAAAATCCTCAGCTAGAGGATATCTGCTATCACGTTAATGCAAGCTATTAGCTTGCCCCCAACCTATCGGTTTAGTGATGCTCGGGATTTTTAAATCACCTCAAGAAATACCTGTAATTAATGATCCTCAGGTTATCAATCAGCGCTATAAGTATTGGCGGCTGCATATCATGATGACGATGTATGTTGGCTATGCGGCATTTTATTTTACTCGCAAGAGTTTTAATTTTACCATGCCAGCTATGATTGCTGAGCTGGGCATGGAAAAAGCTGATATAGGCATCTTATCAACACTGTTCTATATCATATATGGCTGCTCAAAATTTCTATCAGGCATTATCAGTGACCGGTCAAATCCTCGTTTTTTTATGGGTATAGGCCTAATTGCTACTGGTATCATTAATATCTTTTTTGGTTTGTCCTCATCACTACTGGCTTTCTCCCTGCTATGGAGTCTTAATGCATTTTTTCAGGGGTGGGGTTGGCCGCCTTGCTCAAAGCTGCTCAATTTCTGGTACTCAAGATCTGAGCGCGGTGCATGGTGGGCAGTATGGAATACCGCTCATAATTTGGGTGGTGCTTTAATTCCTCTGCTAGCTGGATTCTGTGCCCTGCACTTTGGCTGGCGCTATGGGTTGATAGTGCCTGGTATGCTAGCTATTGTTATTGGCTTGTTTTTATGCGTTCGACTGAGAGATAAGCCCAGCACGATGGGGCTGCCTTCTATTGGCCAGTGGCGAAAGGATGCATTGGAGCAAGTACATGAGCAAGACGCTTCTGGATTAAGCACACGTGACATACTATTACAGTATATCCTGAAAAGCAGAATGCTCTGGCTGTTAGCCCTTGCCTCTATCCTTGTTTATGTTGTCCGCACAGCCATTAATGATTGGGGAAACCTCTACCTAACAGAAGTTCATAACTATAATCTGGTCTCTGCTAATTCAGCAGCAACTTTTTTTGAAATAGGCGGCTTTCTTGGCTCGCTTGTTGCCGGTTGGGGGTCAGATCGTTTTTTCCGAGGGAATAGGGGCCCAATGAATATCATTTTTTCTGTTGGCGTGCTTGCTTCATCAATAACGCTGTGGCTGATCACGTCATCATCGTACCTGTTGCAGGGTAGCTGCTTTTTCTTGCTTGGATTTTTTATATTTGGGCCGCAGTTACTCTTGGGTATGGCCGCTGCTGAGCATTCGCATAAAGAAGCTTCTGGTGCTGCAACAGGGTTTATTGGGCTATTTTCATACATAGGTGCGGCTTTAGCCGGTTATCCTATTGCAAAAGTATTAGAGTTTTTTCAATGGCCGGGCTTTTTTATTGTGATCATATGCTCTTCCGCAATTATAAGCTTGCTGCTTTTGCCCTTCCTTGCTGAGAGCAAAACTAACAAAGTGTAGCCTCAGCTGTGCCAAGAGGCTGTAAGGCAGCGTTTTGGCACAAACGGGCATGGATAACAGGTAAGCGTACAGTACACAGAAAGACTCGATTTCATCTACTGAGCTATTTATACTTAAGGGATGAGTTACACACTTCGACCCTATCAAAAGCAAGCCGTTACCTCTGTTATTGAGCATTTTAGAAAATCCATTGAGCCGGCTATCGCCGTTTTACCGACAGGCTCTGGAAAAAGTCTTATTATCAGCGAGCTCGCTAGGGTAGCCACTGGGCGAGTGCTTGTTCTAGCTCATGTAAAAGAACTTGTTCAGCAAAACCATGAAAAATATGAAAGCTATGGTTTAAAAGCCTCGGTATTTAGTGCAGGCCTTGGCAGAAAAGAATCATCAAAACAGGTGGTTTTTGGCAGTATACAGTCAGTGTGTAAGCATTTGGACAGTTTCTCTGATAAAGGGTTTACACTGCTAATTATTGATGAATGCCATCGAGTTGCTTTAGAGAAGAGTTCATCTTATCACATAACTATCAACCATCTCCAAAACCTGAATACTGACCTTAAAATTTTAGGGCTTACAGCCACCCCTTATCGTCTGGGTATGGGCTGGTTATACCAATACCATAAAACCAATAATCAACCGCACAGTATTCGCACACACGACATGCGTTTTTTCAAAGATTGTATTTTTGAAATATCGTTATCAGATATGATTAAAAATAATTTTTTGACTGCGCCGAAACTATTTGATGCCCCAATAGCATGTTATGATTTTAGCGCTTTAACCACAGGTAACTTCGAACAATATCAGGAAAATGACCTTAACCGGCTGCTACAAGGAGAAGGGCGGGTAACAAAGAAGATTATTGCTCAAGTTGTCAACAAAGCAAAAAAGCGCCAAGGCGTTATGATTTTTGCCTCAACGGTTGACCATGCAAAAGAAATTTTTAGTTACTTGCCAGAAGGCCAGGCAGGTTTAGTTGTTGGCGAAACACATATTAAAGATAGGAATAAAATTATTGAGCAATTCAAAACCCAGCAACTTAAATACTTAGTTAATGTTTCAATATTAACCACGGGATTTGATGTGCCTCATGTTGATTTAATTGCTATTCTCCGGCCAACAGAATCTATTAGCCTTTACCAGCAAATTGTTGGACGCGGTCTCAGGTTAGCACCAAATAAAAAAGAATGCCTGATCATGGAGTTTTCAGGAAACCGCTACAGTCTATTCAGCCCTGAAGTAGGAGAGCCAAAACCTAATAGCAAGGCTGTACCAGTAAGTGTTGATTGTCCAGCTTGCCATTTCAGCAATACTTTTTGGGGAGTTATTGATCATGATGGGGATTTAGTTGAGCATTACGGACGACGATGTAAGGGCATAAGTTATGATGGTGGTGCTAATAAGCAATGTTTTTTTAGATTTCGATTTAAAGAATGTGACCAGTGTAATACTGAAAATGATATTGCCGCTAGAAAATGTTGTAATTGTAATAAAACGCTGGTGGACCCAGATAAAAAACTACGTGAAGCTCTTAATCTAAAGGCATGTATGGTCATTCGTTGTTCAGGAATGACTATATCTTCAGATAGTGATAAGCATGGTAAAAGTCGTATAAAGATTACTTACCATGATGAAGATGGCGAAGAGATTACAGAATTTTTTCGATTAGAAACTACTTCACAGCAATCAGCTTTTTATCATTATTTTGGCAAACACGCCCTTATAAATCGAGGAGAAGCATTTAGAGCAAACACGGTTTCCTCTGTGGTCAGTCACTATAAAAAATTTAGGAAACCCGACTTTGTGATTGCACAGCGTGTTAAATACGGGTGGAAAGTTTGTGAAAAAATCTTTGATTATCAGGGACATTATCGATTAGCTTATAATGCGAGCTAGCCCTGTCAATGCTTCTAACATCATCGTTAGTGATGCCAAAGCATCAGTAGTACACAATAAGGACGTTGTATTTTATAAGGGCCTTATTGCTATGAAAAAGTATAGTTTTTCAAATATACCTCGTTATCATGACCTAAAAAAATGTATTTGCAACATTACCTGCAATAGCAGTATTGAAGAGCATATCTCACTTGAGCTAGCCATCAGCAGCAATAACCATATATCAGAAGAAGAAAAGGTTATTTTGCTGTCGTCTCTTTTTATTGTATCGCTTAACAAAGCTAGCTACGACCCTGATTATATTGTATGCCGACTGAACCATTTGGTTATTGCTCCTACCACCAAGAAAAAACTCATTGCGTTTATATATCCTGAAGTTGAGAAGCTTAGGTTTTCGCCACAAAAAACAATATCTGAAGAAAATCCGCTTGCTTTATTTAAAACTAAATCGGTAATAACCTATCGAAGGTAATACCAATCATTTTTGCTAACTACCTAGAACTTATGCATTAATAGATAACCAAAAAATTTCTAGATCACCAAATTTACACTGTTGTGTAAATTTTTATATGGCCTACAAGTAGCGTCTCAGTTTTTAATCATCACTAATAATGAATAATAAAGTTTGCTAACCCTGAAATAACAACTAGTCTTTTTAAGACTTTTGATTCATTCTGCATTCTTTGTAAAAAAAGTAAGCAATCGATCAAGCAATAATTTTTCCTGAAAATTTAATCAAGTCAAAAATTCTTATTCTAGGATAAAAATATGCGATGTAAACGACATATTGCTTTATATATTCTCCTATTGCTAAAAATATTTTTTATAGTGCCTTCAGCTCATGCTTCTCTTTTTGAAGAAGCAGCAGATGAGATTAAGATGCAACTATCTAACGATCAATCAGACGTTAAAACAAAGATAGAGCATGTTGTTAATTGGTATAAACGAAAGGTAGCTGTTTTAGAAGACGATATTTCCTTAGCAAATACTAAAACTTTACTGAAAACGGATGATTTTCCTTTAAATGGCATGGCTTTTGCCACTCTAGCTAGCATTTTAAATCACTCTTTAGAGGAATCAAACTGTGCATCCACAAGCTTTAATGAATTAGTAGCTCTATGTAAAGAGAGAGCGAGTCAAGCAGGCATATCTGATATTTCTCGCTATCAAGCAGAAGATACGAGCGAAGAAGGAGAAACCAATAAAGCAAAGATGCTTTTTCATATACCTGAAGGGGGCACAATTTATGGGCATAAAGAATCTATCGCTGATGCAAATATTAGTGCATACTTTGCTGATTTTGATAAACTGTGTGGAAAAAACCAAATACTCTGTAAGGTAGAAATGTGTGGTGAATCATTAGATAGCAGGATAAAAATAGCACCCTATGAATTAATCAATACATTTAAAAATGCTTTTGGTGATACTAATTTTGCCGCGAAATGCATTGTACCGGCTTTAAATTGGTGTATTGAAAATTATCACAAGCCTGAAAAAAAGCTTATTCTTCCTAATTTATATAAGACAAATACTTTATTATCCATATACCCAAAAAATAGACAGAAAAAAATAGAAAAATCGGCTCAAGAATTTCTTGAAGGCAGATACAATTTCCTAAAAATCGCTAGTAATAAAGGGATTTCACATGACCGATGGATGAATAGATATTTATTTGCAATACAGGTTTATGAGGCCTCTATAAAATTACCATTCATTTGCATAAAAGCACAAGTTCTTTCAAAAAGAATAAGCTTATACCGTAATTTCTGCCAAATAAAAGAAAACACTCTACCAGAAAATACAGCACTTTATGTATTTCAATTAAACGAAACATCTCAACATGTCTTGCCCAGTGAAGAACTTACGCAGATGAGTGACGCATGCAGCTATTTTTTTGAAGCACGAGATCGTACGTTGAATATACGAGATTCTACAGTATATGGTTGTATTGGAGATTTTTCTATATTACGGCAACCTCCCGAGATTTCCCTAGAGTGCTGTACAAATGATAGAACGCTTACTTTTATGTTTCATCATAAAGGACGCTGCATCACAAAAGATTTCCCTAACCATTCTTCTAGGCATCTAAAGGTACCGTTGGATGAACTACAGCAGGAAGAACCGCAATGGGGCGTTGAATAATTATATAGCACAACCTATTTTTGGCACTGCTGCAAAGTGAAATATGGATATAGTGGTTATGCTTTAAATATTTCCTTTGCATAAAACACCGCTCATGGTGCAGCTGGTGATTAGATGCAATATACATTAAGGTTGCCGGAAATTGGTGCTATCTTTGTCGCGCAACAGCTAAGATAGCATAGTGGTGATGCAGGTCATCGGGATTCAACACAAATGATGCATCACCCGCAGTTTTCAATCATCACCAATAATGAATAATAAAATTTGCTAACCCTGAAATA
>JAQYUY010000012.1 GCA_028728195.1 Endozoicomonas sp. (ex Botrylloides leachii) | reverse complement strand
CCTTCAAGGCAGTATTAAATATCATGCAAATTCTCAGATTAACAAATTTTTAGTACATCTTCTTATTCATTCAATTATTGGTGATACATTATATACATTGAGCCCCGATTGACCTGCATCATTACTATACGATCATTAGGAATTTTGATTTCATGGCAATCATTTGGGATGTGCGCAGAAGTTCTTTTCAATTCGTTGGATTAGCAGGGTGAAGGTTCATAAGAGTTGATAGCCTCCACTTTAGCAAAACCTGCTACTCTTGTAGATTTGTGTTGTAGCATTATGGCTCTTGTTAAAGTGATATGTATTCACTGTCGTAAATCAGATGATATTGTCAAAAATTGTTCATCTGCTTCGCAGATTAACTGCACTCGGGTATTTTCAAAAGGAACTGATGTTATTTGCGGAGGGGAAAGTTTTTTAAATAAGTGACTACTGTAGTCAGGCTTATTTTGAGTACTCGGCTAATATCACGCACGCCAGAGCCATGCATGGTTATCTCAACGATCTGTTCTGGCACTCCGAGTTTACATGCATTATTACAGTACTAGATTTTCCGTAACGAATCACTGATTTTTGCTGAGAGCAGTAGCGGCAGGGGACTTCAATGACAGCCATAGATAGTCCAAAAGTCGGAATTATACGATGATAAATTCATGGCTCCAACTTTTTTATATCCCCACCGTTTTACTTCGTTTTTTTCCAAACATAAAAACCTCATGCGTTTATTGCATTGATAATACTTATTGCAAATATCTTATTATGTGGAAATTGGCGGATAAAATATCCTCTTACTAGTTAAAAATATTATGGCACATATAAGTAAGAATCCATTAAAAGCTATATCTATGATTAAACAATCAAAGAAGACCTTTATAACCTTACTGATTTAGATCTTTGTCGTATGCTACGGTACAGTTTATCTTCCTCGATTATAGTCAATAATTAACGCATGCATCGTGAAATTTTATGGCAATTTTTGAAATAAATTCACTCCAATCTTATCATCAAGCTCTTATCAGCTAGAAAATCATTGTGATGGGAATACCTATCATGCATTCTAACTACTGTAATAAGCATAGGCCGCCGAACTTCAAAATAAGGCGTAATAGCGGGTTTTAACGCAGTGCTAATGCTCTGATGGTTCGCACAATAGCATAGTTAGAAAAGATGATTGGCATTACTTTGGTACCCGTATTGCCCGACCCGCACTAGACACCCAGAGTGATCTACAGGTTTTTGGTTGTTGCTTTTTGGATTTTTCTTCATATAGTCGCTCAAGCTGTTGTTTTATAACTAGTTTTTTGGCGTAGTGCAGCTCATGCTGAAGTTGTTCTTTAAATGCAGGCAAAGACTGTCCGTGTCGAATAGTAATGAGTATTTGTGTTTCATTTTCTTTAGCAGAGATGATATAGGCAGACATAAGATACACGACAAAGAATATTAATTTTGTAAGCGTAGTTGTTATATCTTGATTATGCACACTAAATTAGGTCAAATGCTGACTTATAGACTTAAAAAAAGTCATGTTATAGCTTGTAGCTGTAAATGAACACCTATCGAGTTTGCCGTGTGAAGCCTGTTTATGAAACAATGCCTAAAGTAACATTTTTAAGGCGACCACTTTCGTGATTGATTCAGATGGATTTAGGCCTAATGTAGGCATCATTCTGGCAAATCACATCGGACAGGTTTTATGGGCAAGGCGAATTAGGCAAGATGCATGGCAGTTCCCTCAAGGAGGGATAAATGATGATGAAACACCAGAACAGGCAATGTACAGAGAGCTCTATGAAGAAATAGGGTTAGCGCCAGAGAGTATTGAAATTCTGGCATGTACTCGTGGCTGGTTACGCTATCGTTTGCCAAGGCGTTTAATTCGCAGAGAACAGCAGCCGCTGTGTATTGGTCAAAAGCAGAAATGGTTTCTGTTAAACCTGTTGAGTTGTGATGATGCTATACGTGTAGATCATACCCCTTCACCAGAGTTTGACCACTGGCGCTGGGTTAGTTACTGGTATCCCCTAGGCCAGGTTGTATCGTTTAAGAGAGAGGTTTATCGGAGAGCATTAAGAGAATTGGTGCCTCATATTGGCTGGTTGCAGGCACAAGACTGCTAACGGTTAGCGACTACGCCCAGCTTTTCCTGTTAGCAAAAGATAATGGGCAGTTGCTTAGGAATAGATGTAGGATGATGTTGAGTACTCTGCGTACAATTGTTCAGGAAGTTAGCTCTGCAAAGGGGTTGCAGGCGGCTTTACGAACTATTGTACAGCGAGCGAAAGCGGCTATGCACACTGAAGTGTGTTCTATATTTCTGTATAATCAGGAAACCTCTCGCTACACACTAATGGCTTCGGAAGGGCTTAACCCCGATGCGGTTGGTAGGGTTTCTTTGTCTTACTCAGAAGGTCTTGTTGGCCAAGTTGGTTTAAAAGAAGAGCCTATTAACCTTGATGATGCTCCTTCACATCCAAAATACTGTTATGTTAAAGAAACAGGAGAAGAACGGTATCGTGCCTTTTTAGGTGTACCCATTATTCATCAACGGAAAATTCTAGGTGTTATGGTTGTTCAACAATCAGCATCACGGCATTTTAACGAGCATGAAGAAGCCTTTTTAGTCACGATGTCTGCCCAGCTTGCTGGTGTAATTGCCCACGCAGAAGCAACGGGTTCTTTAGAGCCATCCTTATATTTTCCTCGGAAGATTAATCGTTTTCAAGGAACATCAGGTGCCAGCGGTGTTGCGATTGGTCATGCTGTGGTTCTGGCACCTCTCACAGAAGCAAACACACCACCTGATAAGAACTGTGACAACATTGATAAGGAACTGGCTTATCTTGAGCGTGCCATAGCGGGTGTAAAAGCAGATCTGCATGAAATGGCATCAAAGTTAGCTGATCGTTTACCATCAGAAGAACTGGCATTATTTGACGTCTACCTTCGTATATTAGATGACAATGCACTCGGGCATGAAATAAGAAAACGGGTATCTAAAGGTGTCTGGGCACAGAATGCATTGCGCCAAGTCATTGGAAATTATGTAAGTCAGTTTGAAGATATGGAAGATCCTTATCTGCGAGAACGAGCAGTAGATGTAAAAGATCTAGGACGGCGTGTTCTTAGTTATCTCCAAGAGTCCAAACAAGCTGATATCTATTATCCTGAAGCAACGATCCTAATCAGTGAAGAGCTAGCACCAGCGATGTTAGGAGAAGTGCCTCATGACCGTTTAGCAGGATTAATTTCTTTACGCGGCTCAGGGAATTCACATGTTGCTATTCTAGCAAAAACGCTTGGCATCCCAACAGTTATGGGTGCTGTCGATTTGCCATTTCGCCAGTTATCAGGCAAACAGTTGATTGTAGATGGGAATCTGGGTTTGGTTTATTCATCGCCCTCCAAGGAACTAATTAACTACTATCAAGAAGCGATTGAGGAAGAACGTGAGTTTGCGGAAGGTTTAGAAACAGTATGCGATTTATCTTGCACCACATTAGATGGACATGCTGTGAAACTCTGGGTTAATACCGGACTGATGGCAGATGCTCCCCGTTCTATTGAACGGGGAGCCAGCGGTGTTGGACTGTATCGAACAGAAATTTCTTTTATCATTAGAGAACGCTTCCCCACCGAATCGGAGCAAGTAAAAATATACCGGCAACAACTGAAAACTTTTGCGCCTTTGCCTGTAACGATGAGAACACTTGATATAGGTGGTGATAAATCGTTAAGTTACTTTCCTATCCAAGAAGACAACCCTTTCCTTGGCTGGCGTGGAATCAGGGTAACGCTTGATCATCCTGAAATCTTTTTAGTGCAAGTGCGAGCCATGCTAAAAGCCAGTGCAGGGTTAGATAATCTGCGGATTATGCTGCCTATGATTACTAGCGTTTATGAAGTTGAAGAAGCATTGCACTTAATCCAAAGGGCACACTCAGAAGTATTAGCTGAAGGTATCACTGTAATGATGCCGTTAGTTGGTATTATGATTGAGGTACCAGCTGCGGTTTATCAGATTGCAGAATTGGCTTCACGGGTTGATTTTCTCTCGGTAGGCTCGAATGACTTGACTCAATACATACTGGCTGTAGATAGAAATAACCCACGCGTATCAGATCTATACAGTGAGCTTAATCCGGCCGTACTGAAAGCACTTAAATTGATTGCACAAGAAGCACATAAAGCAGACAAACCGGTTAGCATTTGTGGTGAAATGGCAGGTGACCCAGCAACCGCTATTTTGCTTATTGCCATGGGGTTTGATGCGTTATCGATGAATGCAACCAATTTACTCAAAGTGAAGTGGGCGATAAGAAAAATTTCATTAAAGAAAGCACAGCGTATCCTTTCAGATATTATGCAACTAGACAACACACAAATGATTAAAAGAACGTTAGAACTCATGCTATATAAAGAAGACATGGGTAAAATGCTTTATTCCAAGAGGCGGCGACTGTATACAGAACCCTGTTAAATCTTTATCTTTCAAACCGTTAGCATATTTTTTTTGGGTGCAACCCCTCAGGAATCGGAAGTCTCCTGAGCGAAGTTTATGAGCTGATGGCGAATATCGCCGTGATATTCCATTGGCCACTTTCTAAAATGAAAGCCATGACGGTGAAGGAGTTGACGTTATGGCATCAGAAGGCGGTGAAGCGTACAGGGGTTAGTTGTCGATCAAAAGTCGATTAACAGCATAGGTAGGGCTGCACAAATGATAAAAATGAAAGCAGCTAAAAACAACGATATCCCTAGAGCAACATCGATTCCGAAAGGCCAACAAAATATCATACTCCCAATAAATACAGGTATCGGGGGGAGGGTCATGTACCATAGACCGAATATTAGTTCGAGTATTCTCTTCATCCGAGAGCTCGGTATGTTTTCAAAATCTTCTTCAACATCTTTTTTCATGAGACCAGTATAGCATCATGAGCGATTTGAAACTCTCTGTTCTGATCAGCGCTATTGATGAGTTCAGCGCCCCCGCCCGTAAGGTAACCAAGGTATCGGAACCATGTTGGGGTGACCTTTCTCCCGTAAATAGAACCACGACATCGATGAGATTTCTAATTAATCTACCCGCAGGGAGATCTCATAAAAATGAAGAACCGCTACTCAGAAGAACAAATCATACGTGCCATTAAACAGCATGAAGCTGGGGTAAAGGTCGATGATATTTGTCGAGAGATGGGCATATCGTCCAGAACCTTTTACACTTGGTGTTCTAAATACGCAGGGCTTGAGGTAAACGAAGCAAAACGACTTCGTGAGCTTGAGTCGGAGAATTCCAAGTTAAAACGACTCTTCGCAGACAAACTACTTGAAGTAGAAGCGATCCAGTCAGCCGTTGATGGTCATCACCTCCACGGCTCCCTGCTAATCGAACGAATTGAAAAGAACTTCTGCGCACACCCCATATAGTAGTAGCCCTATAAAAATGTCATGAAACGTACTCTCTGAATAAGGTTTCTGGGTCACACATTTTTTCCCTTCTAATCGATTTTGCCTCCGCCCACTTATTCTCAATCGGGTTG
>JAQYUY010000119.1 GCA_028728195.1 Endozoicomonas sp. (ex Botrylloides leachii) | reverse complement strand
TAGGTTAATGTAATGCATATTAAACAGTATTAAATGTTACGAACATACTATTTATACTCAAACGCTTTCAAGATGCTCGCGTTTATTCAGCTATAACCCTTCATTTTAAGGAGTAAGCTTGGAAGAAAAATGAGCATCTTGAAGTCTAATGGGTATATAACTCTTTTTAATTAATTACAGCTAACGCCTATTTTAAGCCCATTAAAAATATGGGCACCTGATACCAATTAAATGGCTTCATCATGCTATTGCGCTGATTATTCAAACACCAGCGCTGAGTTGGAATGCTTCGCAATACCCTGCTATTACGCATCATTCCGTCTTGTTCTGATATCCGGCGGCCCATGCTCATTACGGTTGTTAGAAAATACGGTTAGTATAATAGCCCGGTCATTTGACTAGAATTGGTAATAAATAATTAACCCATCACGGTCATACCCGCCATATAAGGGTGTAACACCTCAGGAATATGAATACGTCCTTGTGCATCCTGATAATTTTCCAGAACAGCAACCAGTGTACGGCCTACAGCTAGCCCTGAACCATTGAGTGTATGCACCAGCTCAAGCTTACCCGTTTCAGGATGACGAAACCGCGCATGCATTCGTCGTGCCTGAAAATCAAGACAATTGCTAACAGAGGAGATTTCGCGGAATTTTTGCTGCCCTGGCAACCAGACCTCCAAATCATAGGTTTTTGCTGCGCTAAAGCCTAGATCTCCACCACACAGAGCAACGACACGGTAAGGCAGTTTCAGTTTCTGCAAAATAGCTTCAGCATGGCCGGTCATAGCTTCCAATACCTCAAAGGATTGTTCTGGGTGAACAATCTGTACCATTTCTACTTTTTCAAACTGATGTTGGCGGATCATACCGCGCGTATCACGACCGTAACTGCCTGCCTCCTTACGAAAACACGCGCTGTGCGCAGTAAGTCGTATTGGCAGATCGGTTGACGCTATAATTTGTTCACGCACCGTATTGGTCAGGGTCACTTCCGCAGTAGGAATAAGGTAAAATGGCTTGCCGCCATCTTCGCAATCGGTTTTAAACTGATCTTCACTGAATTTCGGTAGTTGGCCCGTTCCTTGTAATATTTGGTCATACACCAAATAGGGTGTATTGACTTCTTCATAACCATGCTCATCTACCTGAACATCAAGCATAAACTGAGCTAATGCTCGGTGCAGCCTTGCCATAGAGCCTCTTAGCAATGCAAAGCGAGAGCCAGATAGCTTGGCCGCCGTATCAAAATCCAAGCCAAGGGGAGCACCCAGTTCAACATGATCTTTTGCGGTAAAGGCTAACGATGCAGGGTTGCCCCATGTACGCACTTCCACATTATCGGCTTCATCTTTCCCTTCAGGTACAGAGGCATCTGGCAGGTTAGGGATACCTGCCAGCAGATGGCTCAGCTTATTCTGCACTGCATTCAGCTCAATTTCAGATGCTTTTAATTCACTGTTGATGCGATCCATTTTTGCTTTAAATGGCGCAATATCTTCACCTTGAGCTTTGAGCTTACCAAATGCCTTTGAACCGGTTTTCCGCTCATTTTGCAATTGCTCTGTGTTCATCTGTAAAGATTTTCGGCGGTCTTCCAATGACTTTAGGGTCGCTAAATCTAATGAATAATGTTTTTTTTTCAGATGCTTAGCAATCGTTTCCGGGTTCGTTCTGACGTACTTTGGATCCAGCATGGAAATTAAGATACCTTCTATTAATAGCAATAAATGAACCCAGAATAGGCGTTGGGTATGCGCCTACCCCACCAGAAATGCCTAGGGCATGAACGTAAATTTGAGTTTGATTGAAGGGTGCTAAAAAAACACCAAAAAATCAAGCATCTTCAGGGTTGATGGGCATAATACCAAACATCTTTTCTAACACTGACTATCCCGTTTTATGCGGGACTTCAGCTGCCCATGCTTATTATGGTAGTTAGCAACGATGATGGCTATAAGAAGCGGGTGATTGCTTGCTGCAAGCATTGATCATTGATAAAAGCCTCTAGGCTCCAACCAGCCATTTTACCGTTTGGTAACCAAGCCATAGCCCTAAAAAACACACCGTCACACTGATTAGTACATAAGCCAGCGCTTCCAGAAGCTGACCTGATTGTAATAGCCGGAAGGAGTCAAGAGAAAAGGTAGAGAAGGTTGTGAGCGCACCCAGCATGCCTGTCAATGCAAAATTTTTCCAGATAGCAGGCAACATGCTCTGCTCTATCAAACAAAACCAGCCAATACCCATTAAAATAGAGCCCACAATATTGACAATAAGAGTGGGTAAAGGAAATAAATGTACATTACCGGTTTCAGCAAAATACTCATAAACGATAGAACGTAGCAGGGCACCTAACGCACCGCCTATGGCGACAGCGATATAGTTCAGCATAATGTTTGTATTAACAAGCAGTTAAGATGGGGTCACTATAAAGGTATCATCTGCTTTTGGAAAGCACCGAGGGCGAGAGCCTAAAACGATTACATCTAAAGGTCTAATCGTACTAATGACTGATATATGCCAAACTATAAATTATTCTGCTTACCCATAACGGTGTCATTCAAGTGCAGTTATCAAGCACCTATGATCAGCTAAATTACAAGGCCGATCGATATTACCCAAAGGTCTAATCGTACTAATCCGTTATTCCTGCCAAACTATACATCATAATGAAAAGGTTGCTTTTTATTAAATCGCTCTAAAGAAGCTGATATATAAAAAAAAGACTAGGCAGCCACCATACCTATACATAAAATAAGGAGTATGACATGGATAGGATGACTCGATTACAATCATCACTTAATATCTTTGAAAACAATCAGGTATTCCAGACACCCTCTTTATTTGCAGATTACTCTGTATCGGCAACGGATCGATACTACACACATCCAAGGTATAGATCATATACCAGAAATCAACAGCCTAGACAGGCTTACTTATCAGCAAGAAACGTTAATCAAACGAATCCTACTCATTTTGTCAGCGAAGTCACATCTGATATTAATCGCGCATCACGTAGCAAGCCAGATAATACACCATCTAGTAACGTTGATGTTGATTATGATGTACTTCACAACCTCACTAGTGACCAGCATAAGTGTGACTATAACGAAAGTACGCCGCTTAGCGATACTAAGATTTCCATTTCCGATCTTACCCAAGAGCAACAACAACGTTTCTGGTCTTGGCTTTATGATGACGAAAAAACGTATTTCTACTCTGATAGTAAAGTTGTCAAGTGGCTACAAACAAGATCTGAGCCAGAGCAAGCAAGCGCCGGCGCGACAGCATTAGTCAATGATCATAATGTGGCCAATGAAAAAACTGTTACCGAAACGCGTAGCGGTAGTATGCTAGAAAATACGCAGCTTAGCGATGCTAATATTTCCATTTCCGATATTACCGGAGAGCAACAACAAACAAGCTCTGAGTCAGAGCAAACAAACGCCGGTGCGACAGCATTAGTCAATGATCATAATGTGCCCAATGAAACCACTGTTACTGAAGCCCGTAGCAGTAGTATGCTAGAAAATACGCCGCCTAGCGATACTAAGATTTCCATTTCCGATCTTACCCAAGAGCAACAACAACGTTTCTGGTCTTGGCTTTATGATGACGAAAAAACGTATTTCTACTCTGATAGTAAAGTTGTCAAGTGGCTACAAACAAGATCTGAGCCAGAGCAAGCAAGCGCTGATGCGACAGCATTAGTTAATGATCATAATGTGCCCAATGAAAACACTGTTACCGAAACGCGTAGCAATAGTACACTAGAAAATCTGCTGCGCAGAGGTACTAATGATATTTCCGCTTTCTATCTTACAGATGAGCAACAAAAACCAGTCTCTGAATCAGAGCAAGCTAACAAATCCGAAAACCAATCCATCAAAATAAAAACAGAGATAAAAAGCAATCTAAATAAATTTATAGCCGCCTTTGAAAGAAGTAAAAACGTATCACTTAACAGTAGGCACCCTAGTACCTATAGCGGCGCAACACTCGGCAAAGAATTAGCTGCATTAGATGCTGGCCATAAAACCGTTGTAAATATACTAAACACGCTGGATACAAAAGATATTAATCAACAATCGTTAGAGCTTATTCATTTCTGGTCAGCAGACGGGCTAGTAGCATGCGTTGATAGAAAATTAGGTGCTATGGATGAAATTGTTAATATATTAGAAAAAAACGATTCTTATCTGAGCGCTCTGAGCGAATCAGCCCCCGTTTCTTTCAAAGATATGCGGGCTCACTATCAAGCCATTGATAACAGAAATACATTTAACAAATGCGTGCATTCCTTTGAATACACTAAAAATGGTCAAAAGACTAAACTTGTAGATGAAAAGGAGAGTGTTGAGTATATTCTTTCCTTGAAAACCTTACTATCAAAATCAGGCATTAATCTTGGCAGCACGAGTAATGCTTTCCATTCTGGTATCCATTTAACCAACAGGGTAACCGAGGAGTTTTTAGAATATTATCAGCAAGAATCCTTTAAGAGTAGTGAGCAGTTACATGACAGGATTTGTGACGATATCATTGGTAATGAGCATATGTTAACGCAGTTTCTTACTCATTGTGAAAAAGCATCTAAGTTATCTCAGCGGATAACAGAGGAAAAACAAGAGCAGCAAACAACATTAAGTGATGCGTATTGTGATGATAAACTCACTGATGATGAGTTTAATCAGCAGGCCCTCGAATTAGAAGTGACCATGGAGACAAAACGAAAAAATCTGCTCAGAGCCATGTTAATGAGAGAGCTAGCAGCTGCTGCGAAAGCATAAACAACGATTAAAAATCGACATTATTTTAATAGCTAGGCAATAATTGTATGAACATAAAAAGCGGGTTATTTATAACCCGCTTTTTAATGGCGGTATATAAGGAGAGGCTCAATCTCTTACATCTGATACTTTGCGGTACCAGAACCCAAAGCTACTGTGTTTTCTAACCACCCCGTATTCAATAAATGAGCACGACTAATTAGCAAGTCTAGATAATGCTATTTCTGGCACAGCATCTGTTGATAGCTCCCTCTATGCTCTATTTTCCTAGAGATTTCAGTTGAATTATTTTGTAAATACGTATTTAACTATATGTTATATGTACTTATAATTACATCGTAGTTTTGTTTTTAGTCCATATAAAAAGAAAAAAAAGGATGACCACTTGCTCAAGATAGTAAGTTTAGGGTGCGAGCGAGATGATAGCGTGCTTTTTGAAAAGGTATCTTTTCTTTTGTCTCCTGGAGACACCCTACATATACAAGGGCACAATGGTGTAGGTAAAACGACACTATTGCGAAGTATTGCAGGGCTTTTTCATAATTATCAAGGGGATATTTTCTGGGCTGACCGTCTATTACAAAAAAATTATGTAGATTTTTGCCTTAATAGCTACTTCCTAGGTCATCGGCCCGCCTTAAAAGGTGAGCTAACGCCCACTGAAAACATGCGTTTAAGTCATCAACTATCGGGTCGTTCTTTAGCTATTAAAATAGAAGATGCGCTTGATCAAGCTAATCTCAGGGGCTATGAACATACGCCGTGTTATCAGTTATCTTCTGGGCAGCGCCAACGCGTATCATTATCTGGTTTGCTCATGAGTAATGCTTGCTTATGGATTTTAGATGAACCTTTTACAGCTATTGATGCAGACGGCGTTCAGTGGGTTGAGGGGTTAATTGAAGCTCATGCACAACAAGGAGGAATGACAATTGTTACCAGCCACCAACCATTGTCTAACGGTATAACATACGTAAAAATACTGGAGCTGGAACGTAACATTAATCCGCAATACGGTTTTTATAATCAGCATAAAAATAGGAGGGAATTAGCACATTATGAAATGCTTTAATCCCTCCTTAACTCAACAATCATTAAGCTTATTTAGTGTGTTTAATGCGCTAATAAAACGGGAGATGACGCTTTCTTTTCGTAAGTCTGGGCAGATTATTAATCCATTGATGTTTTTATTAATAGTGACATCTTTGTTTCCATTAGGTATTACGCCAGAAGGTTATATATTAGAAAAAATAGCAGGTGGTTTGATCTGGGTGACAGCGTTGCTGGCCGTTTTATTATCGCTTGATTCACTATTTAACAGTGATTATAACGACGGTACGCTGGAACAATTGTTATTATCACCTTATCCACTTCCGCTGCTTGTCTTGGCAAAAGTGCTATCGCACTGGTTTCGCACGGGTTTGCTCATCACTCTTATCTCGCCATTGTTGGGGCTTATGTTGCACTTGCATTCTCATGGAATTCAAGCCTTGTTGCTTTCCTTGCTATTAGGTACGCCGTTATTAAGCCTAGTTGGTGCTATCAGTGCAGCACTGACGATTGGTATTCACCAGACAAGCGTATTAATGACGTTAATATCGCTGCCATTTTATATACCTATTTTGATATTTGGTACAGGCAGTATAAGAGCAGCAACGCAAGACTTACCTTATCAAGGCCATTTATTATGGTTGGCTGTATTTTTAGTGCTAGGTATTTGTTTGGCACCGCTGGCCATTGCGGGAGCACTCAAAGGAAGGATTGATTAATTTATGCGTTGGACATTGTTTTATAAATTAGGCTCGCCAAAGTGGTTTTACGATATAAGTGGTAAATGGGTACCCTTTTTATCAGTTATAACAGCGGCCGTATTGCTACCCGCTTTGATTTGGGGGCTTGCTTTTGCACCAGAAGATTATCTTCAGGGAAACAGTTACCGGATTATTTTTATTCACGTACCGTCTGCGTTTTTGGCACAAGCTGTTTATATGATGATGGCAGTTGCTGCAGTTATTCATTTAGTTTGGAAAATGAAGATGGCTGATATTGCATTGACTGTACTCGTACCTATTGGTGCATCTTTTACTATGTTAGCGCTGGTTAGTGGAGCAATTTGGGGTAAGCCAACATGGGGAACATGGTGGCAATGGGATGCACGATTGACATCAATGCTCATTTTGTTTTTTTTATATATTGGCTTATTTGCATTGCGTAATGCGCTACAAAACCACCATGCAGAAAGAGCCTGTGCTGTTCTGACATTAGTCGGGGTTGTCAATATTCCAATTATTAAGTTTTCAGTACAGTGGTGGAATACGTTACACCAAGGCACCACATTAACGCTAACTGAGAAACCGTCTATGGCAATAGATATGTTAATACCATTACTGTTGTCTATAGCAGGGTTTTATCTGTTTCTTTTTCTGGTCACGATACAACGTCTCAGGGTAGAGATATTGGTACGTGAACGTAAGACGGTTTGGGTAAGTCGTCTTATTAGCTAGTTTTTCACCGGTAAGGGGGAAGATTTTATTATCTGAAAAACCAGGAGGGTGTCATGTATTTTAATAATTTTTCAGATTTGATTGCCATGGATGGCCACGGTTTTTATGTTTGGTTCGCTTATGCTTTTGCTTTTGCAGTACTTATTTACAACCTAATAGTACCTGCGCTGTCTTACAGAAGAATTATGCAAAAATTGCGAAGACAAAAAAAAATAGAACAACAACGGCGGGTCAATCGGTGCTATATACTGCCATCCGCTAGGTTGTCCTCTCAAGAAACTGAAAAGGAGAGGGTAGGGCCATGAATCCAGCAAGAAAGCAACGATTAATTTTAATTGTCGTGTTGCTGTTAGGCTTAAGCCTGGCTGTAACACTTGCTTTAGTAGCACTTGAACAGAATATTAACCATTATTTTTCTCCCAGCCAGATGGCTAAGGGTGAAGCTCCTGTGGGAAAAAAAATAAGAGGTGGTGGCCTTGTTGTTTATGATTCGGTTATCAGGGCTAACAATAGCCTAGCAGTGAGTTTTGTTATTACAGATGGCGCTAAAAACGTTACTGTTATGTACGATGGCATCCTACCCAATTTGTTTAAAGAGGGACAGGGGGTTGTAGCATTAGGTCAACTGAATAAGGAAGGGATATTTATTGCCAAGGAAGTGCTTGCTAAGCATGATGAAACCTATATGCCGCCTGAGGTTCAGCAGGCGATAGATAATGCACAGATTGACTTTGCACCCAATTCAGGAGCATATACTGATGGTGCCTGAACTGGGCTTGTTCCTGCTTATTTTAGCATTGTGTCTCGCTGTTACCTTGTTTTTCATACCTCTAACCGGTAGCTATACCGGTAATATAAACTGGATGCAGCAAGCTCGCCCACTGGTTTATGGGCAATTTTTACTCATACTAAGTGCTTTTGGCTGCTTAATAGCATCGTTTGTAGGTGATGATTTTTCAGTTGCTTACGTAGCAAATCATGCGAATAGCCTATTGCCACTTCAATACAAAATTAGTGCTACGTGGGGCGGTCATGAAGGTTCGCTATTGCTATGGGTATTAATACTAGCAGGATGGATGGCCGCCATAGCATTAAGTAGTCGTCGTTTACCTCTTGTTTTTTCGGCTCGGGTACTCTCCATTATGGGTATGATTTCAGCAGGCTTTCTTTTGTTTATGCTGTTTACATCTAATCCCTTTGCCCGAGTTTTACCTTTTCCCCCAGCTGACGGTGCTGATTTAAATCCTTTGCTTCAAGATATTGGGCTGATTGTCCACCCGCCCATACTGTATATGGGCTACGTTGGTTTTTCTGTTGCCTTTGCTTTTGCCATTGCTGCTTTATTAGGTAGTGAACTCAACAGTGCTTGGGCACGTTGGGTTAGACCGTGGACGACAGTGGCTTGGGGGTTTCTAACGTTAGGTATTGCTCTGGGCAGCTGGTGGGCTTACTACGAGCTTGGCTGGGGTGGGTGGTGGTTTTGGGACCCAGTGGAAAATGCCTCTCTGGTACCGTGGCTTGTAGGCACAGCATTAATTCACTCACTGGCTGTAACGGAGAAGCGAGGATTATTTAAAAGCTGGACACTTTTGCTTGCGATCTTTGCGTTCTCTCTGAGTTTATTAGGCACTTTTCTTGTTCGTTCTGGGATCTTAACATCGGTGCATGCCTTTGCTAATGACCCAGAGCGTGGTGTATTCATCTTGATATACCTGCTTTTTATTGTGGGCTGTTCACTCACATTGTTTGCATTTAAAGCACCCACAGTCAGTACGAGTATCCGTTTTGCGTGGCTATCGAAAGAAACATTATTACTGCTGAATAATATTTTGCTGATAGTTAGCGCCAGTACTGTTTTATTAGGCACACTATTTCCGTTGTTGTTGGAGTCATTGGACAGAGGAATGATTTCTGTTGGACCACCGTATTTCAATGCGTTTTTTGTGCCTATAGCCATGCTATTAGCACTCACCTTGGGCATAGGCGTATTAACCCATTGGAAAGGTAATACCCTTATCTGGTTTATTAAACAGGTTCAGTGGATTTTTCCCATTAGCTTAATCTCTGGAATTGCATTTAGTCTATTCAATGGCGATCAATTTATTATTAGCGAGATGCTAGCAATAGGGTTAGTGGTATGGATTCTTTTGACCATGGCAAAAGATATTCGCAATAAAACACGACATACCAGTATATTCGTTGGCTTAAAAGCATTACGCCCAGCTTATTATGGTATGCATCTTGCTCACTTAGGGCTAGCTGTTACGATTATTGGGGTGACTGTTAGTTCAGGTTATAGCGAGGAAAAAGATATTCGACTTTCTCCTGGAGATACGGTGAAAGTGGCGGGCTATCAGTTTCGTTTTGATGGTGTGGTGAAACGAAAGGGGGCTAATTATGTATCGGATTATGGCACCTTTGTTATTTCTCGTGGCGATCATCAGGTCGCCATCATGCACCCTGAAAAGCGCTTGTTTCAGGTTAAAGCGGTTGTAATGACAGAAGTAGCGATAGACCAAGGGCTAACCCGTGACTTGTATATTGCTCTTGGAGAGTCTCTGGATGAAAATGGTAGTTGGGCTGTTCGAATTCATGTTAAACCCTTTATTCGCTGGATCTGGTTAGGGGCGCTCTTAATGGCATTAGGCGGTTTTCTAGCTGTATCAGATAAGCGCTATCGGTTAAAACGTCGCAGAGCTCAAGAAAAGAACTTGGAAAAGACACCGACGCTACCCACAGCAGGAGGTTAGTCATGAGGCGGTGGCAGCTATTTTTACCTTTAATATTGTTTTTTGGCTTGTGCCTATTGTTATACATTGGCCTATTTCGAAGCGAAAGAGACCAGCTACCTTCGCCTCTCCTTAATCAACCCTTACCTGATTTTTCTCTTAATACGGTTCTTAAACCTAACCACAGGGTTACTGCCAATGACCTCAAAGGTCATGTTGCTTTAATTAATGTATGGGCAACATGGTGTATCGCCTGCCGTGTTGAGCACCCTTATTTAAATCAATTGGCACAGCAGGGCATTACTATTTATGGAATCAACTATAAAGATGATCAGCCTGCTGCTAAGCAGTGGTTAATACAGCTACATAACCCTTATCGCTTTAGTATTAATGATAATCAAGGCAAGTTAGGCATGGATCTTGGTGTTTATGGGGCACCAGAAACGTATTTGATTGATAGTGACGGAATTATTCGTTACAAGCATATTGGCATTGTCGACAGTAACATCTGGAACACCGTATTGAGACCGCTTTATGAAGCATTGATACAACAAAAAGAGGGTGCTTTATGAGCTTAAAAAATAGTCTGCTCACCCTTTTGATCTGGTTGATATGGCCTCCGGTATTTGCTGTCATTGATGTTTATCGGTTTGATAATGCTGCTCAAGAACAGCGTTTTTCCTTACTAACTCATCAGCTACGTTGCCCTAAGTGTCAAAATCAGTCTATTGCTGACTCGGATGCGCCTATAGCGAATGACTTACGCCAAGCCGTTTATCAGATGTTATTAGCCGGTAAAGATAATCAAACAATTATTGATTTTATGCTGGCTCGTTATGGTCAGTTTGTACTTTATCGCCCGCCGCTGGTCAGTAAAACGGTTTTGCTTTGGATGGGGCCATCAGTATTTTTGTTAATTGGCCTATTTATTTTATTTTTGATTGTGCGAAGACATCAGCAGGTTGTTGAATCAGATGCTGATAAAAAAGAGAACGCTTACCACTTGCCCTCAAAGGAAGAATAATGATGATGTTTTGGGCAATAGCGTTTCTTTTAGTACTGTTTGCATTGGCTTTCGTTATTTTGCCGTTATTAAAAAATAATAATAAACAGGAATCTAATAACTCAAATCAGTCGCGCTTAAATATTAAGTTGGCTATGCTATTAGCCGCCTTGGTGCCCATTGTGGTGCTGACGCTTTATAGCCAGCTGGGGGCACAGACCGAACTCACCATGACAAGCAGGCTACATCAACCCAACTCAACACCGGCACAACGTACTCAGGCGATGGAACAATGGCTGCAGCAGCACCCTGAAGATACCAACGTACTCTATGTTTTAGCTAGCGAGCATATATCAGCCCAGCAATTTGATAAGGCGCTTAACATTTATCGACGATTATATCAGTTGACAGGCAAACACGCTCATATTTCAGCACAACTGGCACAGATTTTATTCCTTACAGAAAATCAAAAAGTGACTGATGAAGTGCGTCGACTTTATCAAGAGTCTCTTGTCCTTGATGCTAATAATAATACTGCACTTGGCTTGAAAGGCATTGATGCCTTCGAGCAAACACAATACGCTGAGGCTGTTGATGCATGGCAACGTGCAATACAAAATGAACAAGACCCATATACTCGACAAGCTTTAGCATCAGGTATTATTGAAGCTAAGCGCATGCTGCAAAAAAAGCCTGAATCAATACAATAAATATAAGTAATAGCCTTGCTATAAACTAAGCACTGTTTTAAAAGCATATTATCAGTGGAAGCTTACCCACAGCTTCTGTGGATAAGCTTGTGGAATTCTTGCCTTGACCTATCATAACCATTGATGAGCCGTGCCGCTCTGTTAAATCGCTCATTTTTTGGGCAAGTTTTTTTCTTCTATTTCAATAGGTTATAAGTAGACATGTGATAACGTATTTTAGAGCTAATACTTTTATCGAGTTAAATATAGTAGTAGCCCTATAAAAATGTCATGAAACGTACTCTCTGAATAAGGTTTCTGGGTCACACATTTTTTCCCTTCTAATCGATTTTGCCTCCGCCCACTTATTCTCAATCGGGTTG
>JAQYUY010000118.1 GCA_028728195.1 Endozoicomonas sp. (ex Botrylloides leachii) | reverse complement strand
TCTTAAGGAGGTTCCCACAACGTGAGATATTCTCTTGTAGAAACGCTCCTTCAGATTGGGGTATTTGGCTACACTTTGGAATAGCAAATGCTTAGCATCTTCATTACTTTTTACAATCTTAAAAGCACTTCTGGATTTATGTATAATTTGTCCACGGTAAACTTCCACAGCGGTATTATTAATACTCCTGCGGGCTAGCGCGTTGATTTCGCGTAATAGTTGTTTTGTGAAGTTTGTAGGCCTGTTGCCTAAAATAGATAGACTATGGCTACAAGGGTCGCCAGTATGGCAGTTGAAGATCATATAATCTCTGCCTCTTCTTACCAATTCTTTACCAATATTCTTTTTGACTACGTGATTTTGTGTAATATGCCCAAACTCATATGAGTGTGAGTTATAAAAGTAAACCGTTGGTGAGTCCATTATAAAGCCGGTATAGCCTATAATGTTATCCTTTATATAAAAGTCTTCTCGATAGCCTGACACTTTTCTTTATCTCCATATAACATCATCTATATAGATTAATCAATTATAGAATGTTTTTATTAAAAAATTTAATTCGTATCAAGGCTATTGAAGCTGGCTTTGGTTGCAGGCAGGTTGGTAATCTAATGAGAGATTATGATGGTAGTTATCAAGATAGAACGTTGTTATCTATTTGAAGTATGACCAAGGCATTTTGGAATGCCACTGTCACTCATTAGCTTATGCTATAGATTGCAAAATTACGCATCATGCTGTTTTATTAATCAATGTAGGCTATGAAAGAATGCTTTCAGGATGAGCAGTTGCAGTGCACTCAAACTTACCATTATCACATATTTTTGGCTCTTTGATACTGCAGGCAGTAAAAATTTGTTTCCGTAATGCTGGGATATTACGGTACGGTTTTTCTTCATAAGCAAGCAGCGTTAGGCCGGCATAACGGCACAACTGAACAAATTCATCTGCTTTTTTTGCCGTTTTTCGTGATTTATTACTAAGAATGATAAGGCACTTAACATCCATCGTTTCTCGATCACAAATAACATAGTCAAAAACATCATTCTTTAGCTTAGATAGTAGAAACCCGCCTCGAGTAAGGACTTTTGCCCGTATCAATAAACGAACTGGGATACTAGGAAACACGACACAGTGACTGCGCACGGCCATATTCAGTTGTCCAAAAAAAGACCTGCCAGATGGCGTAAAAACAGGCTGAGACAGCGTTGATTTTTTTAACACATACCGAAACCAGAGAGCAACTGAAAGGGCAGCTATTAACAGAATGATAGCGGCAATGGCAAGCTGAAAGTTAGAAGTAACTGGCAAAACCTAATACCTAAGTAAAGAATAACACCCACCGCCGATGTTAAAGATGCCTATGCGCGGGTACAACCTCGGCGTTGTTTGAGTGATAACTGAAAATACAATATAAACACACCTAGCAAGCAATAACACTAAAACCATGGCTATGATTTTTTCATTCTGAGTGCTATAAACCTTAAAGAGCTGCAAGTAAAAGATCATAAACAATGCCTTATAAAATGTACTACTGCAGCCAGCAGGATGAATATACCCAATAATATGATTCGAGCCTAAGCAATGGTTGTGTGATCACAATGCAAAAAGCGTAAGTGAAGGATTTCATATACCGCATACTAAACCCAACACGTCAGTCAATTCCATAGCTCATTTGTTGTGTTATTTGTCAAAGGACTACAGATTAGCGACGCCACGACATAGACAGCTTTTTTCTAATACGCGCAAAAAAACGTTTTGCTATTGTTAGGCCAATATACCCAATATCTATAGTATGGTAAACCGAATATTGATCCTTTCTCAGTGTCTTATTAAACTTCAGCTGATTTCCCAAAAAAACAAGTTTTCGGATGAAGCTCAACTTATTTGAGATAAATAGCTAATAGCTAAACCTTGCCGTAAAAGTCACCTGATCCGCGATTCTATATACCTCATGTATTAGATGCATAACTAAAGTCAAGATAATATTTTTTTATGAATGGTGATTTTCGGACTGTTAAGATGACCAAATATAGTTTTATAATGAAAAAACCTTCTGAGGGAACCGTGGTGGCTTGTTGGTCATCATGCAACAGTAGAAGGCAGGGTGACATGGACGACACAACGTAGTCTAATACAATTACAATAACAGGGGTGCAGTTTCCCTGCAGTTAATCCAATGTAATAAGAATAGGAATAGCGCTGTATGGGAGCGACCAAGAAGGAAATGGAAGCTATGCTGGTAGGTACAGTGAAGTGGTTTAATAACCCCAAGGGGTATGGATTCATACAAGCTCAAGAAGCCACTGATAATCAAGATGTTCTGATACATTACTCAGTAATTGAAATGGAAGGGTTTAAAACGCTGAAGGCTGGTCAGTTGGTTAGTTTTGAGATTGGCCAAGGCCCTAAAGGATTGATTGCCACTAAAGTGTTGCCAGATAATGGCAGTAACGGTGAAAATATACCTCAGTCAGGTGCAGAAGATCAAAAGAAAGTCCCTGTCTAGTTATTTTATTGTAGTCGTGTAGTTTGTCAGGGAAATTAATGGGCTAATAATCAAAAAGGCTTTGTTCTTTTAGACTAACGGCTCCTTCCTACTCCAGTAACCCTAGTGACGCCGCAACAGATGAACTTGATTCCTCAAGTCTCTGTGCAGCAGTCCATATTTTCTCTGCTTTTTAGTTTGACATATATTGCTATCAGGCAACGCTAAAAAATACCTTTACCTGCATGATCCTACGCCAACCTTCACCGGCTTATTGGCCATGTTATAGCAAATCAGTTTCTTATGTTAAATTCAGATCAAGTAAGTTAACCGCATTTAAATGAACGTCTTCTCTATACAGCTATTGACAGACATGCTCCCCCTCCATACGATGACCCAATTTAAGCTCACCAACACAGTCCTATGCCAGACAGAAAACCACCTGTTTTTCAAACTGTTGTACACGAAGATTTCCAGCTGGTTAATCAGTGTATCCTCGAACAACTGCACTCCAATGTTGCTCTGGTCAATAAGATCGGCCAATATATCATTAGTTCTGGAGGTAAGCGTCTGCGTCCACTTTTGGTACTGCTGACAGCCCGAGCCTGTGGTTACCAAGCGTATCAACATATCTCTATGGCAGCAATTATAGAATTCCTTCATACCGCTACTTTGCTGCATGATGACGTGGTCGATCAGTCTAATTTACGTAGGGGAAGGGGCACAGCCAATGCCATTTGGGGTAATGCTCCCAGCGTATTAGTCGGTGATTTTTTATACTCTCGTGCCTTTCAGATGATGGTAAGTATGGGAAAGATACCGCTGCTTAATATTCTTGCCGATGCCACAAATGTGATAGCAGAAGGTGAGGTAATGCAGTTAATGAATATTCATGATGCAAATGTCACCGAAGCTAACTATATGGATGTTATTCGCTGTAAAACAGCCATGCTATTTGAAGCATCAACACACACCGCTGCTATTGTAAGTGGCGTTGATTCAGTGACAGAACAAGCGCTGAAGCATTATGGAAACTTTCTAGGCACGGCTTTTCAGTTAGTTGATGATGTATTGGACTATAACGGAAATAGCGATACGATGGGGAAAAATTTAGGTGATGACCTAGCTGAAGGCAAGCCAACCTTGCCGTTGATTTACACCATGGCCCATGGTTTGCCTGAACAACAAGCGATTATCAAACAGGCGATTCAACAAGGTGACCGCAATAGCATTGACAGCGTCATTGCATCTGTGCGCGATTGCGGTGCGCTTAATTACACCATGGATAAGGCCAGAGGCTTTGTTGAACAAGCTATTAATTGCTTAAGTGTATTGCCTGAGAGCAAATACAGGGATGCAATGATAGACTTGGCTAGCTTTGCTGTAGAAAGAGTCATTTAACCTTTTCATTATGCGCTAGGCGTCCATGAACAACGATAAAGACCTAGCTTGTTGATAGCTTTTTTATACAACCATCAGTCATTAAGTAAACCGCATCCATTTTTTCCAGAACGACTTTTTTATGGGTGATCATAACCACAGTACTATCTTTAAATGCCTTTAGCACCTCACTGAGTAATGCTTTCTCACTGTCTCGGTCAAGCCCTTCGGTTGGCTCATCCATAATCAGTATGGGTGCAGGCTTAAGTAATGCTCTCGCCATTGCTACGCGGCGCTGCTCACCGCCTGACAAACTGACACCACCTTGACCAATCCAAAGATCTAACACATCTGAAATAGATTGATAGGATCCAGCGGCTATGTTGTTTAAACCGGCCCTAGTTATGGCATTGATCAACTGCTGATTATCAGCATCCGGAGCGGCTAGTAGTAAATTATCTCTAAGAGTAGCACTGAAAATATGAGTATGCTGGGGTACAAAAGTAATTGATTGGTATAATGTTTTTTCAGTCACTGACTGGATAAGGCGGCCATCCAGAAAAATATTTCCCTGACTCGGTGATAAACCACGATTAATTAACCGAATAAGCGTTGATTTACCACACCCTGTTTTACCCAAGAGCGCTATATGTTGACCGGCAGCAATATCTAGATAAAGATTATTTACAGTACTGCAACCCCCTTTGTTTTTTGTCTCATAAGCAAAGCTCACATCAGAAAAACAAATACCGCCTTTTACGGTGAAATCATCATCTATTGACACAAACTCAATGGGATTTTCATCAACAACTTCTCTAAGTCGTCTGGCAGCTTGGCGGGTATGACTTAGAAACTGAAAAGCTGCCGGTAGCGGCATTAAGGCTTCAAAACCAGCCAGCATGGCAAAAACCATCATCGCCATAACCGGCCCTGAAATATGCTTTAGCTGCAATTCACCACTGGCAAGCCAAAGCATACCAAGCGCTGCAATACCTGAACCGGCAACAAACAAGAACGAACCCAGTCCTTCAATATTTGCCATGCTGTGTTGGTCAGCTTGTAACTTTGCCTCTGTGTTCTGCAATACTCGCCTACTTTTTGTGTAGTACCCAAAAACCAGCCCTTCAGCCATGCCTTGTAAATGATCCAATGCTTGTTGTCGAAAGTCCCTTTGCTTTTCACCCAGCGAACGGCCAACTTTGTCACCTAGATTAAAAAATAACAAAGGCATACAGGAAATCCACACCCACATAACCACCAAAGAAAAGAGTGCTAATGGCACACTAAAGAAAGATAAAAAAATGGCTAAAATAAGGCTTAAAAACAGTGCCGATAGTAACGGACTTAGCAAACGTAAATAGAGTTGATCTAGCGTATCAACATCCGTCACTACTCGGTTAAGCAGGTCACCTTTGCGGTAACAGCCTGCTTTATCTAATGATAAGGGTAATAATTTGCTGAAAAACCATTCTCTCAACCAAGCCAATAAACGAAAGGTTGCATCATGACTAATAAGTCGTTCGCCATAACGACTGGCTGTTCTTAAAATAGAGAATCCACGAACACCCGAGGCAGGAGTAAAAAAATTAAACAGCTTGGCTGTTGCTGTAGCTAATCCTGCTAGGGACGTTGCTGTTATAAACCAACCGGATAGTGTTAATAACCCTAAACTGGCAATCAGTGTAATCAGTGCCAACAGCACACCCAAGGTCAACATGCCTTTATGGCGACTATAGAGCTTAAAAAATAGCCATAAATCACGCATTATCAAGACTCCTTTCCTGCCCTTGAATAAATTGCTTAAATACTGGATTGTCTTGCATCAATTGATGCGGCTTACCTGCCGCAACTAATTGCCCCTTTGCAACCATAAGCACTTCATCCATTGCCATAATTTGATGAATGCGATGAGTTACCGTGATGATTGTTGTTGTTTTCGGTAATTTTGCTAATGCAGCTAATACCTTCTGTTCGCTGTCAGGGTCAAGGCTGGCTGTTGGTTCATCAAGTATCAATAGGCGTACTTCCAGCGCAATAGCACGGGCCAAAGCAACCCGCTGGGCCTGGCCAACGGATAAATTATTACCCTGTTCTTGCAAACGGCTATCTAATGCATCAGGCAAGCTATCAAGAATATCTAATCCGTTAGCCCGCGCCAGTGCATCCATGGCTTGATAGCGATTTATGTGACGACCAAAGGCGATATTTTCAAAAACCGTCCCCTCAATAATCAGTGGTGATTGTCCCAGCCAAGCAAGTTGTTTGCGCCAACTGGTCAGTGATAATTCAGCAAAACATTGACCATTGACAGATAAGCGACCTTTAAAGGGATAAAATCCCATAAGGGTATTAACCAGTGTTGTCTTACCCGCCCCACTAGGCCCTACAATAGCGACTCGACTGCCTGGTTGAACAGAAAAATCTAAACGCTTTAATAAGGGCTGCTCAGTTTGGGGTGCCTTGACAGTCAACCCCTTGGCATCAATAGCAATAGCTCCTCGGGCTTTAAAGCAAAGGTCACCTTTATGTTCTTCAGGTTCAGGTTGATTGATAATATCGAGGATAGATTCTGCCGCGGCCACTGCTTTTGCTTTGGCGTGATAATGAGTACCCAGTTCTCGCAGCGGTTGATAGAACTCAGGTGCAAGCAATAATAAAAACATTGCAGTAAAGAGAGAAACTCCATGACCATAAGCACCAAAATGGATGTAGCCAAGAAAGCTCATGCCCAGATACATGGCAGTCAAAGCAATAGCAATCGAAGCAAAAAACTCCAGTACCGTTGATGATAAAAAGGCTAGCTTCAATACCCCCATGGTTTTCTCACGAAAATCATTGCTAGCTTCTGAGAGCCCTTGTTGAGCACGCTGTCCCTGACGAAATAGCCTAAGGGTTTCCATGCCGTGCAAACGATCCAGAAAAAAACCCCCTAACTGCTTCAACGCCTTGAAATTTTTTCGATTGGCTTCTGCGGCCTTTAATCCCACCAGAGCCATAAAAAAAGGAATTAATGGCGCTGTGCTAAAAAAGATGAGCCCCACCATCCAGTTCATAGGAAATACGATGATCAACATGACGATTGGAATTAACACTGCCAATGCCATTTGTGGTATATAGCGAGCAATAAACTCGTGCAACTCTTCAACTTGTTCAACAACAATCATTGTTAAACCACCGGCTGTATGCTGGGCAGTAGCTAGGGGGCCTAGTCGTTGTAATTTATCTAGCAGTGCTGTTCGGATTTCGGTACGTACCTGTCCACCTGCACGAAAACCACATCGCTCCCTGCCCATAAAACATGCTGCTCTTGCCACCACAACAACAAACGATGCTACAAATGATGCAGTAAGTTGCTGGCGCACCGCAGACCCTATGACCAATTTATGGACAATATCGGCCAAAAAATAGGCTTGGATTAGTAATAAAACACCACTACACAACCCTAATACAATGGATGCTATCAACCACTTTCTAGCTGAAACTGCCCGGCTCATTAACCAACGATATGCCTGCTTTTCAGGCGGGAATTCTTGGGTACTGCTCATTAATAAGGAATGCCTATTGACTTAAAAAAAGTTCCATTCTAGCGGAGAGCATCTCGTGTGAACATGACTGTTACAAAACATAGTTTAGCAAGAACAATCTATCCTAAGTGCAAAGGTATGTACGCATTCTGCTGCTAACTAGATATCAAGTTCTACTTTATTGTATTTGGCAGAACAAGGTGCGGATAATCTAAACAAACCTAAGCTATAGACACAAAGACCCTGTTAGGTAATAAAGCGATGCCCAGTTACCTGATTATTCAATTGAATCGCCATTTTCAATGGCGATAAATTAATAACGCTATATTTAATTGCTATAAGTTAATCACATCCCGATTTGAATATATCTATAATGTGAAAAATAAAACTCGAGGAGTGGTTAAGTGAGCGGTTTATTTTTAGCAAAAAAATTTAAATTCAGTGTATTTATTTACTTTATATGCTCCATGTTATTAACGGCTTCAATAAATGCATCTGTTTTTCAATGCCCTGATTGTAATAATGATCTTGAAACAGCTAGTTTATCGTGCACAGAGTGCAGTTATATTTATGACTTAGAAGAAAAAATAAAGTTATTAAATCAAGCATTATATAAAATAAAAGAAACTGAAAAAATATTACACTTACCACCACAACAAGATCAATTACCGCGCTCTGATAGGCTTAGCGTTTTACTAGATGTTAAAGATGAGTTACCGCCCTCTGCTTACTTTAGCGTTTTTCTAGATGTTAAGGATAAACCAAAAACAATAAAGAATATTAGAGAGCAAATAACATTACTGAAGAAATTCCATCAACGTAATGTGGACACCATAGAACGGTATTGCCAAGAAAAACAGATCCCCATTGGACACAACCTTGCAAATCATGTTTCAATACTAGTCGAGCAAATACTTACTAGTATCGTAAAATATAGTAGTAATGAGAATCCTCATCAAAATACTAGAATACTGTTTCCGTACAGTACTCTTAATGGTTTAATTTTATTTGCTACTAACCATTATTATAATCAGGCAAGAGAAACAAAAAATAAAAATATCGATGACTGGTTATCATTCGTAGTAGCACTATTTCTTACTATTATTGGCGCTCATAATGATCTACGTCAGCCTTTTAAAGATAATATAGATTCCACAAGTTTTGCCAACGTTAAAACGTTTTTGGCAAACTTAAGGTCATCGCTCTCATACTCAGCCTCATCCTTATCCTTATCAGATTTACCGTTTGAACCAACTTATACATTGAGGCCTAAAACACGCGATTTGCCTGAGATGATTAAAGTGGTTAAGAGTAATAATGATGACAGATATACACTCTTATTTTCTTCTGGGTACATTTTAGAAGACTTGTCCGACCAACAAGTATTTCAACTGCTATCAGTCTTTGAGCCCTATTATCTTGGAGTAAAAGATATGCTTAAAACATTGATGGCAACGACTGGTCTTGTGCTTGCCGGTTATACACTGTGGCGTGCTGTATCCCATTGATGAAGTTGACTCTACATAGTTGAGCCTGAAAAACCAGTGCAGCCCTTAAACACTAGAGTATTAAGCAGTTTTACTATCCAGCTAAGCTGCAAGTGTTTGACCATTGTCAAATTTACTAAATGCTAAAAATCAGGCTAAGGGATATTTAGCCTGACTTCTCCATCTGAGTCTGATTATTCAGGTTCGACTAGTTAGAAAAGGTGATAGGTATTACTGACATCAAAGCGGTTTACCACCCTGTACCGAGATTTAAATAAATGGCTTGATCATCATCACTTTTTGCAACATCAACTCCCATATTAATGCCATAACGTCTGGCAATTAAATAACGAAAGCCTATCCCATAGGCGCTATGATCATTATGGCTATATAAATCACCTGTTTTCTTGGCTGCTGAGCCAATACCGCCGAAGGTATCAATAAGCCAGCGGGGTGTTATGTTGTAATTAATCTGAGCTTGAACCGCTGAAGAAGCACTGCCTTGATAACGGTTTCTGGGAATACCGCGCATATGAATATCAGGGTAGGCAGGTGGGGGCAATAAGGTATTAGCAAATACTGCATTATACTGCCAGCGTAATGCAAGTAACCACTTAGAAGAGATGGGGATATAGTGGCTGCCAATTATTTCGGTTGATGTATAGTTATAGTCACTGCCAATGGTATCACGATACCATATATATTCGGCTTTATACTCAGCGCCATTGGTTGGGTTGAAAACATTGTTTCGAGTATCGTAACTGCCAACAAAGCCCAGACCTGAAATAGTTGGGGAAAGATTGGCAATATTATGAGTGCCAATCAATTTAGTTGATGCTGCTCCGTTGGCCAGTTTAATATCGGAGGAGAAAAATTTTTGACCTAACCCAATAAAAAAGTGGCTGTTTTTAATGCGAAACTGTAAGTTTTGAATAAGTCCTTGTCCTTCCATATTCAGTTCGATGCGGTCGTTTTTGTTCTTGCTGTAAGGTGTATAAAAATTCATATTAACGTTGCCGTAACCGCCTGCGATGAGGTAGCGAATTTTATCATCTCCCCAGACTTGGCGGTGTGCTCCATAAGCCATCCATGTGCCGTTGTCGGTTTTTAAACCGCCGACCAAACTAATGCTTGGTGTGAGTAGTTGGGCGCCTCCATTAATAGACTTCATTGCGAGACGTTTTCTTTTTTCCTTTTTCTGTTCAGATTCGTGTAAGAACAGGGCATTGAAGCCAATGCCGTAGCCAACAGCAGGCTCTGTTATGATCATTGGCATAGGCAGAAAACCGTAAGCGTTTTCAGCTAGGTATTCACCCATATCAAGCTTTCCATCAATGGGGTCATACAGTGATACAGCAAAAGCGATTTCAGGTAAGAAAAACAGGAGTAAGACAAGACTAAAAAGATAGCGAATAAACATTTTTTTTAATAAAAAGTTATCTGAATTTTACGTATACTACTGGTTGTCGTATTGAAAAGCACGCATTTGGGTGAACAACAATGCCAATTGTGTTTTCTAACTACTGTAATGAGCATGGGCAGCCAGACGCCATAACAAGGTGGAGTGATCGGTAATAGCAGAGCCATTGTGAAGAATTTTAATGAAGTGCTGGTGTTTGGGTGGTCAGCGCAATAGCGTAGTGAGCAAAAATGATTGGTATAACTATTAACGTTAAAATAATTGTTTTACAAGGTTGCTTTTCAGTTCATCAAGGAGTAATTGCTACATTTGATGACTTGAGTATGTGTATTGATGTCGAGTCATGGAGTGTCAACTAAGCGAAGCATAAGCACGAATAAACAGGCTGTGGTGAATACGACACTGATGCGCCTATTTGTAGGTTAAAAAAGGTTAAATAGTATTATTGAACCGATTTGGGTTTATGAGTGGGTTATCTAACGTATTCATTATATTGGGCCTATAACCTTTTTGGGTGTTTTTTATTAGTGCTTATGTTTTTAATGGCGTGGTATAGCCGTTGCCTAGAATGAAAAAAAGCGGAAAAGACTATATGGTCAAGGTAAGAGAGGATCATCCCGTTCGTTATGATGGCACTGTTGATTTAGATGCTTGGTTGAATCGTTTAGGTGACCATTTTGAAGGTATGGATACAGCGCGCCTCAAAGAAGCCTGTGAAATAAGCCGCCAAGCTGATCAGAATGCAAGACTGCAAGCAAATACTGCATGGCCATCGGGTCTTGGGTGTTTTAGAACAGGGCTTGAAATGGTTGAAATTCTCGCTGAGCTTAAGCTGGATCTTGACTCATTGATAGCGGCTGTTCTTTATCGTTCTGTTCGTGAACGTAAACTTTCTATTACAAAAGTCAGTGAAACCTTTGGTGCTTCAGTGGCGCGACTGATCCGAGATGTTCAAGGTATGGCGGTGATCAGTACCGTATTGGATCCAGCGCGTAAACAAGTGCTTGATCAGGGACAGGATCAATTAGATAAAGTGCGCAAAATGCTGGTGTCAATCATTGATGATGTGCGTGTGGCGCTGATCAAATTAGCGGAGCGAACCTGTGCGATTCGGGCAGTAAAAGATGCTGATAAAGAAAAGCGTCAACGTGTCGCCCGTGAAGTATTTGAGATTTACGCGCCGTTAGCCCATAGGCTGGGTATTGGCTACATCAAATGGGAGCTGGAAGACTTATCTTTCCGCTATTTAAAACCTCATGATTATAAAAAAATAGCGCGTTTGCTTGATGGTAAGCGGATTAATCGAGAACAGTATATTGATAATGTAGTCAGTACCCTGAGAGCGTCCTTAAAGGATGCGCATATTGAGGCAGATGTTGCTGGACGGGTAAAACACATCTATAGCATTTGGCGAAAGATGAATCGTAAAGGTATTGATTTTCGCGATCTCTATGATATTCGTGCTGTTCGAATTCTAACGCATCAAGTGCGAGATTGTTATGCTTCTTTAGGCGTTGTTCATGGGATTTGGAATCATATTCCACAGGAGTTTGATGACTATATTGCTACACCTAAAGAAAATGGTTACCGCTCTTTGCATACGGCTGTTTTTGGACCAGAAGGTAAGACGTTGGAGGTGCAGATCCGTACCCATAAAATGCATGATGAAGCGGAGCTGGGAGTTTGTGCCCACTGGAAATACAAAGGCACAGACGTTAATAATCAGAATGACAGCTACGAAGAAAAGATTGCTTGGCTTCGTCAAGTCATGGAATGGCATGAAGAATTGGGAGACCTTGATGGTATTGGTGACCAATGGCGTGCAGATGTTGAGCCTGATCGTATCTATGTGTTTACTAAAGATGGTCATGTAGTAGATCTAGCTATGGGGGCGACTCCAATTGATTTTGCTTACCGGATTCATACGGAAGTGGGTGACCGCTGTCGTGGAGCTAAAGTCAGCGGACGTATTATCCCTCTAAATCACAAATTAAAAACCGGCGACCAAGTGGAAATTCTTACCGCTGCTAATGCTCATCCCAGTCGTGATTGGTTAAACCCTAGTTTAGGTTATGTCACAAGTTCTCGTGCTCGAGCAAAGATTGCCAGTTGGTTTAAGAAGCAAGACCGTGACTCCAATATTATTGATGGACGTAGCCTACTTGAAGGTGAACTACGTCGTTTAGCTCTTCACGGTGTAGATATGAAATCATTGGCTCAGGCTGTTAACTGTCATGCTATTGATGATATGTATGCAGGCATTGGTGCGGGTACTATCAAGTTGGTGCATGCAGTTGGTATTGCCCAACGTCAAGTTGAGCCAGAAGAGCAAAAAAGTTTTGAATTAAGAGCACGACCACAGCAGAAAAAGGCGGTAGATCAAGGTATTAATATTGATGGTGTGGGGAATCTTTTGACTCAGCTGGCGAACTGTTGTCAGCCTGTACCTGGCGACCCTATTATTGGCTATATCACTGTGGGGCGAGGTGTCACTATTCATCGTCAGGATTGCAGTAATGCATTGTATCTTCATGAGAAAGAGCCTGAGCGCTTAATAGAAGTTAATTGGGGTAATACGCCGGAATATGCTTACCCGGTGGAAATTATGATTATGGCTTATGACCGCCCAGGATTGTTGCGGGATATCACACTGGAATTGGCTAATGATAAAATTAATGTGATTGCATTGGATACGCATACCAGTAAACAAGAGTTTCTTGCAAAGATGTTGCTCACGGTGGAAATTACCAGTTTACAGAAGCTTGCTCGGGTGCTGGCAAAAGTGGCTCAGTTGCCTAATGTAATTGAAGCAGTGCGTTACCGCAAAAAAGTCTAATAGACTACATGGCCATGATTTTTTAGCTACATTAAAAAAATAAGCGCTTTTTTTTGAGGGACTTCATGCGTTTCTATGATGAGAATGGATTCTCATTGATCGAGCTTATGGCTACATTGAGTATCGCTGCTATTCTTGCAGCGTTGGCTATACCTAACATGAGGTCAGTATTGGCGGGGCATCGAGTTGCTGTTGTCACGAAGCAATTGTATGGCAGTATTATGTTGGCACGTAGTGAAGCGGTAAAAAGAGCGGATTTTGTCAGCTTATGCCGTTCAACCCATGTGGGATTATGTGCTGGTGATGGTAATAACTGGGCATCAGGCTGGCTGGTTTTTGCAGACAAAAACGGTAACGGTATGCTTGATGGTGATGAGGAAAAAATAAAAGTTTATCAACTATCTTCGGAGTCCATGACTATTGATTGGAATCGAGGGCCATTTTTACGGATGAATAGTAGGGGGCAAGCAGTAGACTCAGGCACCTTTACCTTATGTGAAAGTACTTCAGAGGATCATGTATCTGTACGAGTAATAACGGTAAGTCTAACCGGTAGAGCAAGGATAGCAATGCCGCAAATGTGTCAATCATAGGATGATATTAGCCTAATGATCACTAAAGAGAATAGGCAAAAAATTAGAAAAATATCTGGTTCAGGCTTTGTTGAAGTGCTTCTTTCCTTATTAATCATTTCTTTAGGAGCACTGGGTATGGTCGCTTTGCATAACCGTAGTCTTCAGTATAATCAAGTAGCTTATTACCATTCGCAGGCTATTATTTTGGCCACAGATATGCTGGACCGACTTCATATTAATCGTACACAAGCATTAATAACCGATATTTACCGTACTTCAATAGGTGATGCTATTTATGATTCTTGTGATGATGGATCTTATCCAGATAACTGTGAGTTGGGTCAATGTTCGACGGAACAACTTGCACGCTATGATGTGAGTCAGTGGAAGTTTTATCTTTTATGTCATTTACCTAATGCTATGGGTTCCATAGACTACAAAGATGGAGTCTATGGCCGTACTTATACTATCACAGTATCTTTTGAAAATAATTCAAATGCAGCATTAAAGTCAATGAACGTGGTACTGAAGGCTACATTATGAGCAGGCCTATGGGTTTCTCTCTGGTGGAACTTATAATAGCTTTATTACTAGGTATCCTACTTACTGCTGGTGCAGGTAAAGTGTTTTTATCAACTAATAAAACCTATACTTTGCAGGATCAGTTGATTCGTATGCAGGAGAATGCTCGAACCGCATTAGAGTTACTGGTAAAGGATATCCGTATGTCAGGCTATACGGGTTGTCCTGTATCTGCCAATCTGGGGAATGCGCTGCAGGCAAAGGAGCAGGGGCGATTATGGATGACGCACTTTGATAAAGGCTTGATGGGTATTCCTTCAGGCAATCGTGTCAAAAGTGAAATTGACCCTTATGCGTTATCTGAAGCCGTTATTGTCCATAGAGTTGATTGGCAAAATAGTTTTTCTGTATTACACCAGAATACAGAGACTGCAACATTGTATTTATCTGCATTGCACCGCTTTAATCAAGGGGATTTATTAGCGCTGGTTGGACAGAATTGTAAACAGATATCTGTTTTTATTGCAGGCTTTGATACCAAAGATGCAAGAGTCACTTATCCAGTGGAAAATAGTCGTTTGTTGTCGAATTGTACAGGGCTAAATAAAGGCGACTTTAACTGTATATCAAAGCAGAAAGAAAGCAATATATTTGACCATACGGGTTCACAGTTAGTACCTATTTCTACTACTGCCTATTATGTTAGAGAAAGTGCTGGCGTGCCAGTGCTTTATCGAAAACGTGCAGGAGAAATGGTTTCAGGGAGTACGCTTGCAGCAGAAGCATTGGTTGAAGGTATTGAAAATATGCGAGTATTGTATGGCTATGACACTGATAATGATGGCGTAGTTAATCAGTATTTGCCGCCAATTGATATGATGCCTTATAGCGATGATTGGAAAAAGATACTCAGTATAAAAGTAGAATTATTGGTAAGAAGTCTTAGGGAGACAGCTGCCGAACCGGATCCTTATTTTTTTGCAGGAAAAAAGGTTATACCTAAGAATCATTATATTCGCAGAGTAGTGGTAGCGACGGTTGACCTCAGAAATAGAGGTTATTAGATGAGGTGTCAGGGAAGCACTTTGTTAGTGTGTCTTATTTTACTGGTGATGTTAACTATTGTAGGGCTGGCTGCTATTGACTCGTCAAGTCTTGAGGAAAAAGTAACTGGAAATTTTAGAGATTTGCAAACAGCATTTCGTTCCGGTGAGGAGGGGTTGCTCAAAGCAGAGGCATTCGTTAAAGATACTAATCTTGATTTAGCTCGATTTAACTCTGCTTGTCAGAAAGGCCTATGTTTTTTTGGTACCGATGCTGAGAGCATCGCTAATTGCCGTGCGGGGGTATCATCACCTTGGCGAGATCAGGATATATGGCAAGATGCCGCTCGCACACAGGCGCTTACTATGGATCTTAATGGTAGGCTGTTAAAAGCACTGTATATTGTAGAATTTCGCTGCTATTTAGCACGAGATATAGAGGGGCCTGATCCAGATATTACCAATGTCAATGAGTGGTTACAATTTTATAGAATTACCGTAAAGGCCTATGGAAATGGGGATAATACCTCGGTGATGCTCCAGACAACCTATACAAAATAAAAAAACGGTTTTTATTATGAATAATGTCATGGAGTGGCAATACAAAATAGGGATGTATTTTTTTTTATTAATGGTGGCCTTTAATACTTATGGAGCACCTTCTGCTAATCTCTATTCAGCCATTGTACCATCGATAAAAAAAGGAGCTGATCCGCTGATTATGCTAGTGATGTCAGTTGATCACAATTTATTTAAAAAGGCATATAGCGATTATTCTGACTTGGATAATGATGGTGTACTAGATACGACGTATAACGATGCATTTGATTATGCCGGCTATTTCGATAATCAATGGTGTTATAGTTATAACACAACCCAAGGATATTACCAGCCCAGTGTTCCATCTATCGGCGCTCATATGCATTTTTGCAACACTGGATCTGGTCTCTGGAGTGGTAATTTTCTAAATTGGGCGACCATGTCTCGGATAGATCTTCTACGAGAAGTATTATTTGGCGGTAAGCGCTTCAAGGATACAAAAGAACAAACGGTTTTAGAAAGGACTTTTTTGCCAAAAGACCTTCATGCTTTTGCAAAAGTATATAGAGGAACTGAGGTAGCGCCTGTAAGTAGCTTAACACCGTTTAATGAATCATCGATTAGTCTGTGTAATTTAACAGTGACTGAAAAAGGCCCTCCTATTGTTAGAGTAGCTTCCAATGCTTGGCCTCGTTGGGCTTTAACAGAAGAAGAACAGTGTCAGTGGGCCGCTCGACATAGTCCTTCTTCATTAGATCGACTGGCGGAACACAATGTCTATATTACATCTTGTGTACCAGATAAGGATGCTAGGAACAAACATCGCTGCAAACGCTATAAGCAGGGAAATCATAAGCCGATAGGATTATTGCAACGCCATGGTGATGCAGGAAATATTCAGTTTGGCTTGATCAGTGGTAGCTATGATAAGAACAGTTCGGGAGGCGTGTTGCGTAAGCATATCATGCCATTTGCCGGTCATCTTGATTCATCCAAAGATGAAATTAATCTTGATACAGGCATAGTTAATACTGACTTAAAAGGGATAATCCACCACATCAGTACCTTTAGAATCGCCAAGTATAGTTATAGTACCAGCCGCTATTTAGATTGTAATCTACCTAATATCAGCGTAGCTACCTTTTTATCAGAACCTAGTCGCTTAGTAAGCTCAGACCGGCACTGCAGTAACTGGGGCAATCCTTTAGCTGAGATGTATCTTGAGGCCTTACGTTATTTTTCCGGTGCGGGCCAATCTTCTTCTGATTATGACGCTCAGGCTGATCATTATTTTTTACCAGAGCTGATTAAAGAAAAGGGGTCTATCCCTCAAAGTGGTAATAATGCCTGTGCAAGCTGCTCGATTATTGTTCTATCAAGCGGTGCTAACTCCTTTGATATGGATGAGTTTTCCAAGGCAAGCGAGGTGCCAGGTATAAACGGCTTTGCAGGTGTGAATCAGCTTACCGATGATGTGGGAACTGTTGAAGCTGCCATCAATCCAAAGGTTAAATTTCTGCGTACGGTATTTGCAGATAAAACAGGGGGGAGTAGACAGTGTGAGCCTGTTGGCATAAGCAAGTTATCTGATGTTAGGGGCATATGCCCTGAGCAGCCGCAATTAGAGGGAGGCTATGCTATAGCGGGGCTTGCTTGGCATGGCCGTAAAGCAGATTTGAGACCCGATCTTGATGGACAACAATTCGTGCAAACTTATGTTGTTGAGTTGGCAGAAAGGTTGCCTTCTTTTGCTATTAATGTAGCAAACCGGCAGGTTGTATTTCAGCCTGTTTGTGAGGCTTATGGTGAGCGCAATGCCTGTGCATTAACGGATGTTATTGTTGATTATCTTGACGCAGATAGGCGTTATGGACGATTTGTATTTTTTTGGGAAGACTCCGTATTTGGCAATGATTATGATTATGATGCCAGCTCAAGCATTGCATTTTGTGTTGGTAGCGCCTGCTCTCCTGCTATTGATGATGATCAGATTCAATTCTCGGTGCAGCAAGAAGCAAAGCATGCCGGTGAAACTTTTGAGTATTCATACTCAATTACAGGTACAAACAATAGTGGCATTGTGCTCCCGTTTGCTCAAGGAACAGGCGTTCTCGGTGATCAAGGGCAGGGTACTGCAGTGGTTACTACATTTGACGTGCTTGATAATGCAGCAGTGCAGTTGCCTAGGCCAGCATTATTAGCTGCAAAATATGGAAGTTTTATTGATCTTAATAACGATGCTACGCCCTATCACGATTCCGGTGATCGCCGCGAATGGGATAATCGTAATAATTTTACCGGTGAAATAGGGGCTGATGATCTACCCGATAATTACTTTTTTATACAACATGCAAAGCAATTAGCATTAGCGCTTGGACAAGAACTGCAGAGCATGGTTTATCAGGCAGCAGCGATTGATAACCTTGCGGTAATAGCTAATACAACCAGCGTTGATAGCACAGTATACCAATCATTATTTCAACCAAGACTGGAACATAGTGGTAAAACGGTAACATGGGGCGGCATGTTATATAGCTTATTTATTGATGATGAAGGTCAGCTAAGGGAAGATTCGAATAAAAATGGCAGGCTCGATGATTTTAGCCAAGATAGCGCAATTGAAATCGTCAATGATGTAAATACCGGCCAATCAATGGTGCAGTACTATGTTGTCGAGAATGGCGACCGTATTCCAATGGGTTCGTTACAGCCATTAAGCCAATTAAACCCTATTTGGGATGCCCGAGATTCATTAGCCCGCCTTGCTAACCTGACTAGTCAAAGAGGTTATGGGGCAATAGCTTCTAGTGGACGTCATATACTTACATGGTTAGATAACAATAATAACCAGCGGGTTGATGATAATGAAATAAAACCATTTATAGCAGAAAGTTTCCTTGATCATAAGGGGTATTTACAGGTTAATCAAAGTCAAATATCAGATATGGTTAATTATATTCGAGGGGAAGAAATTGATGGTTTTCGGTCACGTACAATTGATTATGATACGGATGGTGTAGCAGAAGTATGGCGCTTAGGAGATATTGTTCATTCTAAACCCGCAGTGGTTTCTAATCCCTCAGGTGCCTATGATGCCCGTTTCACTGATACTAGCTATAAAGCCTATAAAGATAAATACCGTCATCGTCGTCAAGTGATCTACGTAGGTGCTAATGATGGTCTAATTCATGCTTTTAATGGCGGCTTTTGGAATTCTAATAACCAAAGCTATATGACGGAAGGTCAGCAGGGCGAAACAGCTCATCCTTTAGGTGCTGAGCTGTGGGCTTATGCCCCTATGAACTTATTGCCACATTTGCGTTGGCTTACAGAGCCAGATTACCCACATGTTTATTATATGGACGGTGATGCGAAAGCCTTTGATGTTAATATTTTTAGCCCTGATGAAGATCATCCTAATGGTTGGGGAACGGTTCTAGTTGTAGGTATGGGTTTAGGTGGTGGGGCCATTGAGATGCTGGTGGAAGATAAACAGCGTATTGCACGGTCAGGCTATGTCGTTATTGATATTACAAATCCAGAAAAACCACCAGTGGTGCTGGCGGAAATAACCGCACCATCTTTGGGGTTTACTATATCAAGCCCTGCATTAATTAAGCAGCGGATTGCGGGTAATAATGATAATTGGCTAAAGCCGGCTAAAAATGAATGGTATTTGTCATTTGCATCAGGCCCGCGCGCTGATAATGAAGCCGCTATCAGAACAACGCTTGATCAGGGTGTTAGCCAGCAAAATCTTCAGGTTTTTATCTATGACTTACGAAAAAAAGAGTTCGTTAGCGGTTTTGATCCACTGGTAACTACTTATACCAATAGTTATGGTGGTGATATGACAGCGGTAGATTGGAATAAAGACTTTCAAGATGATGCAGTGTATTTTGGCTCAGTTAAGACGCTAGGGACAGAATTATCAGGCGCTATACATCGGTTAAAGATAAATAACCTAATAGCATCCTCGTCTGTTCATACATTATTAGAGACAAATCAGCCCATGATAGCAGCACCTTTAACTGTAGCAGATAATAATGACTACTGGATTTATGGAGGAACGGGCCGACTGCTCATTAGTGGCGATAGTAAATCACGGATTGAGAATAGCCTATACGGTATTAAAGAGCCGGTAAATGTGAATGGCTATCATCATTATGCAACAGTGAGTGAAAGTGATCTGATTAATACAACAAATGTTATCGTCCATTCATCTGGCGCTGTTCAAGTTAAAAGAAACAATGCTTATCTACCAATGATCATTGATGAAAGCCAAGTTAAAAGTTTTGATGAATTAAAAAAGGTGATGAGAAAGTATTCTGGTTGGAAAGTCAATTTATTTACGGATAAGCAAAAACCATCAGGAAAAATGCTTAGTGCAGCAAAACGTATTTTTTCTATGGTTTTATTCAAAGAGTACCAGCCTTCAGGAAATCACTGTCTTATGGACGATAAAGGATACTTGCATGGTTTGCATTACATCACCGGGACATCAACACCTGATGCTGTAATGGGTAACCAGCATTATAATGATAGGGATGATCCTATTTCATTAAGCAAAGTGGCAAGTGAGTCTGGTAGCTTGGAAGAAATTATTTTACATAAAGGAAGAAGTAATAAAACCAGTGCATTTATTCAAAATATAAAAGGTAGTATTGAAAAAAAGGTATTGAACTATAAATCGAGCCCTTCTGGAAGACAGTCATGGCGGCAAATTTTTGAAGTGCATTGATAGCAGGAATACACCATTGGCTACAATAAATAAAAAACATGGTGGTTTTACATTGATTGAATTGCTAATCATTGTGGCAGTTATGGGAATACTATCAGCTACTTTTGTGACCATGGGGAGTTTAATTAGGGATTTCAGGGTGAATTATATCAGTCAACGCCTATATAGTTCTATTTTATTAGCTAGAAGTGAAGCGATAAAACGAGGTGAAAATGTATCCTTGTGCCGGAGTGCTAATGGCTCTCAATGCAATCCAGGTGATAACTGGAGCGATGGCTGGCTTGTTTTTTATGATGATAATGGTAACAGAATAGTTGATGGGGCAGATCAATTAATTCGTGTTTATAATCAGATATCTAGTGATTTTTTATTAAATTGGAATGGGCCTGCTGAAGGTTTCTATTTTAATGGGCGGGGTCAGGTTGATTTCACAAATAATTATATGTTTAAACTTTGTCTTCTGGGAATTAATGATAGTGCAATAAGAGAGATTACTGTTTATGGCAGTTATTTTGGCGATCGACTGAAGTCAGTATTAGGCAGGGGAAATTGTTAATATTTTATATCGCAAGAAATAGCAATGATTAATTATTTGGATAATTATTTTGGTTAATAAAAAACAAGATCAATCAGGTGTAAGTTTGATTGAAGTGCTTGTGAGTGCAGTTTTAATATCCATGATATTTTTATGGATTAGTGATACCCATATTGCTAGTCTAACAGATATTGCTGATACAAATAATAGGAATAAAGCTGTTTGGTTGGCGGAAGAAATGATTGAAAGAATAAAAATTAATCCGCTTATTGATAAGTATAAAGATGAAATTAGCAGTACAAACGACATAACTTCCTATTGCCTTTCACTTGTTCGATGTTTAAATCAAGAGTGTTCTGAAGATGAAATTATTAAATATGATATCCAACAGGTTTTTTGTAATGACCTGAAAATGCTAAATGATATGGAAATATCATTAGAGTGTTTTGATATCAATACAGGACAGCTTTTAAATCCCTGTTATAAAAAAGGCATGCTTCGAGGAAGGGTTACGGTTTCATGGCGATCTAACGATGCCACAAGAGGGAAGTTATCAGCTTATTCAGAGGTATTATTCGTTATAAATCAATCACTCTATTTTGATGGAATTAATGATTATCTAACCATAAATGGCAGTTTATTTTCAAATGAGTTTTTAGCCGCAGATGGAGGATTAGCTTCGCATGATTTTACTATCAGTATGTGGGTTAAACCAGAAGACATATCCAGATATCAAGGGTTCTTTGGGAAAGACGAGCTTGATAATATCTATCCAAGATCACCTTCTTTATATGTCACTAATCAAGGCAGACTTCGATATGATTCATATGATTCGCTTTTAGCTGTAGATAGGCGTCTTGGTAACACAAATGGTTTTTTTACAAAATTATATGTCATCGATGGCGGGATGACTCGCAGTAGCTCATATAATGGTCCTGTAGATATAGATAGGTTCTTTGGTGAAACAAATACTTTTTTTAAAAAAAATCAATGGAGCCATGTAGCGTGGATTAAAAAAGAAGAAGATTATTTTTTTTATAAGGATGGCGTGTTATTGCTTAGCAGAAAGGGTGTGCCTGGTACTTTACATAGTAAGAGTAATAATTGGATTGGAAGGGTTGATGGTTACTTTAAAGGGGAAATTAATGATCTTCAAATTTATGGGTCTGCTTTATCTGAGGAGCAGCTATTAGGTGTAATGGAAGGTCACCAATTTGAAGATAAGAATCTTCTGCTTTATCTTGATTTTGAAGGAGATAATTTTTCAGAATCTATTACAGATAGGTCTGGATCAAATAAAATAATTAGCAGTCATGGCAATATGAATGAAAATAACCGAAGGCATGCAGCTCATTGAATAATAAATATAAGATAATAAGTAGAAGAATTAATAATTTTATAATAAGTATTAGTTAATACCTATATGAAACAGTCAGGCTTGTCTTTAATAGAAGTGATGATCTCAGCTTTATTATCAGTAGTGATAATTCAGGGATTTTTTCAAATGTTTTTTTCTAATTTAATGACATCTAATTTTCATGAAACGCGGGCGCTTGCTAAAAACCGTGCGCAACATGCCTTTTTTCTTATGGGGAATGATATTCGTGAGGCAGGCTCTGGGACAGCTTTGGTAGGACCCGGCAGTTATCATATTAGCTACAATACACGTTTTTCCGGAAGTGTAGTAGTGCAAAATAATCAAGGAATAAGTGGCTGTAAAGGTCGTTGCAATAATGATGCGTCCTGTACAGGCTTTAGTTGGGCAAGTAGCTTTATTGTTTCTGACACAGGGGCTGGTCAGTGCCGTTTAGGATCGGGTGAGCCTAGCCAGACGGCAGCTAATGGGTGGGTTACCTATCTCAAGTTGGTTAACAGGGTGTTTTATATTGGCAATTGTGGCGGTGCACCATGTACCCAAGAAGGTCTTGGTAACAGAAGTGATACCATAGCTGTTGTTCTGGATCCTTATCATGATCAAGACTGCGTAGGTCAGAATGTGATTGGGCCAGTTATCAATCGCTACTTTATTTCAGCAGATTTAGAAGGCAAAAACGGTCTGTTTTGTCAGAGTTATTTTTATCCAAGTGGGGGTGTAAAGGCCCCCCCCCAGTTAATGGTTGAAGGTGTGGAGCAACTACAATTATTGTATGGTTATGCAGATAATGGTGGTGAGCGTGCTACAAGTTATAGAACGGCTAATGCTGTAACAAACTGGGGGTATGTGCGAGCTGTTCAAATAGGTTTTTTGGTTGGTGGTGGTTATCTTTGGGGTGATAATACGGTGCTGCAATCTCGCAGTTATAATCTTTTGGGTAGTTCAACGTTAACATTAACAGATAGAGAGCCTCGCTATCCTTTTACCATGCTGCAATCAATCTTCACTACTCATAGTAATACCAACTGGCGAGAAAAACAGTTTTTTGAAGTCGATTAACCATTTGCTTAGCATCAGTTTATCATTCATAGCTTTCCTGTATATTGGAGTAATATTTTTGTTGAAGTTCCACAATCCTAAACGATATATTGAATAGGATGTTTCTGTGTAATACCACACCATGGTGGGGGTGTTAGGGGTTATTTAAAGGTAAAGCGCTTAACCATATCACAACAGTAGTTTCGTTAGAGTATATAGCCAGTATAGATCTGCCGCTCAAGGAGGAAGAGGTTGACAACGGGACGTTTGCGATGAAAATAAAGTCACAACGATATTCCGGCTATGTACTGCCCGTTGCTATGGCGATTATGTCTATTTTGACATTTACGATGTTGGGGGTAATGGAAACTTCTCAAGTAGAAGAAAAAAAATCCAGTAATGAACAGTATCGCCGTCTTGTGGAGCAGATAGCGCGCTCTGAATTGAAGCGTCAGAGCCAATACCTTGAAAAAAATAAAGGCTTATTACAGCGATCGGAAAACAGCAACCTACCAGCAAACCTTTTCCAAAATGGCTGTGCTTCAACAAATAAAGCCGCAGTATGTCAGACCGTTACCCTTGAATTTCTCAAAACTTTTCCAAAGCCCCCTCAACTTCAAGCCAGTGTTCCTAGAGCAACCTTTGTCGGTAGGCAGTTTCGAATAACGTCAACGGCTGAGCACAAGCGTTCTGGTGCTGTAGCTGAAATGAGTATGGATTTAAAATATGCAGAGCTTGAGATTTGGTTACGTCGAGATATTCCTGATTATTTAGGCAAATACCCTGACAGAGATGAGCTTATTTCAATATTAGACTTCTATATTCCTAGTTGGTGGGAAGTAACGGTGTTATCACCTTGGCGAATAGGCTGTGTTGCACCGTCTCCTGATGTGTTAACGATGCTTACAGGTTTTTTGACTGCAGCTGGTTTTTTACTGCCTGGTGTAGGTAACGCAGCAACGAGTGCTTTAACGGCCGCGCTATCGGCTTCTTTAGTAACTGCCGGGGTGGCTGCGGGCGCTGCAGGTGGCTTTGTTAGTGGCAGTATTGGATTTGTCACTAGCTGTTCTGTTGATTATGTTGATCGACAAGGTATTAGCAGAAGTTGGAATTCAGGTACTATGTATGCGGGTACAACGAAAGTATTCATAGTTCCTGAAGGCTCGAGGAATGTAACCCACTATTGGAGTGCTTTAGCCCCAGGCCGAGCAGCAGGTTACCATGGGTTTTGGGATTGGGGTGTAATAAAGTGGTGGCGTGTAAAGCATGCCGATTGGAACCTGCCTACAGCTGTTGATTTGTGCAAGGTAGCCCATGGCACATCGGAAGAGCTTAAGTTTGATACTTGCCCATTTGGAATGTTGGACGATGTGACACCAGTTATTGGACCGTAATCGGTAATGAATACATGTATCTCTAGCAACAACCTTCTATTGTATTTTTTGAAAACTTTTTTACTGTTATTATTATTTCCTGCATCTGCGCTATCAGATAGTATAGACTATGATTTAAAAGACTTGGTAAAGAATACATTAGGCTTAACAGGTAACCCTTTAGCAGATAATGATATTCCTGATATTAATCAATCTAAGCTGGCTCAGCTTGGACGAGAATTATTTTTTAGCAAAAGCCTTAGTTTAAATTTTGATGTTGCTTGTGCTAGTTGCCATCACCCCTTTCTAGCCGGAGGCGATGGACTATCCTTATCGATTGGGGTTAATGCAATTGATCCTTCTGTAGTGGGTCTAGGACGGCGACATGATGGTAATTTCCATATTGATCCAGAAGCTGATGGCGGGCCAAACGTTGAAAGAAATGCACCTACAACGTTTAATTCGAGTTTGTATCAGCATGCTGTACTCAATGATGGTCGGGTTGAGCGCATTTTATGGCAGAATGGACAATATATTTCCAGCCATGAGGCCATAGCTCAACACCCACTAAGTTTAGCTAATGGTGCAAAAAAAAATAATAAAAAACAGTTATTTAAAACGCCTGAAAGTTTATTCAGGGCTCCTGATCATCTAGCAGGCAGTAGCCTATTACAGGCTCAGGCCAGACTCCCTGTTATTGCCGCAGCAGAGATGAGGGGGTTTTCATCGCACTTCGGTAGCAATAATGCCGTCAGAGCATATCTTGCAAAGAGGTTGCAGGAAAAAACTAAAGAGCTAAAAAATACGACATGGGAAATTCATTTTCGCCAAGCATTCAACGATGATGCTGATAAACCGCTAGATAAAGTCATTACATTTGAGCGTATTACCTTGGCGCTTGCTCAGTACCAATCATCTCAAGTTTTTCTTAATAATTCATGGCGAGCTTACCTAGAAGATCGGGGTAATTTGAGTACTAGGGCTAAAAAAGGTGCGTTGCTGTTTTATACCGAAGTCAGTCGGGGTGGAGCGGGTTGCGTGTCATGCCATTCAGGTGATTTTTTTACGACTGAAAAATATTTTAACTTAGCAATTCCTCAGTTTGGACGAGGAAACTTTGTCTATGGACAAGATCTTGGGCGGCACCCAATAACAAGAAGAAACGAGGATATGTATGCATTTCGAGTACCTAGCTTGTTAAATGTTGCTGAAACCAGTCCTTACGGCCATACTGGCGCTTTTAATAGCTTGGAAGGTATTATTGAACACCATATAAACCCAGAAAAAAGCATTCAATCATTTGACTTTACGTTGCAACACCTTCCTCAGTTTTTAGGACTAGAAGTAGACTATCCTCATGCATTAAAAAATACAAATGCTGCTTTGCAGCAGCTAAAGTCTATAGGAATAGGTGAATTACCGTCATTAAATAAAGACCAGATAGGTGACCTTGTTGCTTTTTTGAAAACATTAACTGACCCATGCCTTAAAGATAAAACATGCTTGTCACCTTGGGTTCCTGCTGGAAAACCAGCTGATTCACACAGATTGGTTGCCAATATACCTCAACAAGTTGATAATACACGGCCATTACCTCCAATAATTCAAGACCAGAAATCAGCACTAAATGCCTTGCCTTACTTGGGGCGCGTTCCGGCTTTTTTTCCTATTTGTCAATTATCGAACAAAAATGCAGTGATTAAAAAAGGTTTTTCGTTAGTTACTGAACAAAGTGGGCTTAGTGCAAACCGACAATTCAATTTTGATCACCTTAAAACTTCTTTATCTGAAGAAGGGCTGGTGGTAATGGAGCACCTGCTTTTTTCTGGTGGTGTGGCAGCAGGTGATATTAACGGTGACTGTTATACCGATATTCTTATCAGTGAGGGTAATGCGTTAGGAAGACAGGTATATCTTAATAACGGTGATGGAACATTTACTAAGGAAGAAAGAAATCTAGGCATTGATAAAAATGAAGATCTTTCTGGTGCTATGTTAGTTGATTTAAATGGTGATGGCTGGCTTGATCTTTTTCATGGCAATATTATTGGGGTTACCCCAGGCGTTTATCTCAATAATGGTCAACCTTACTTTAACAGGATTGCTAAGCCTGGGTTTAAAGTAAGTCATGTTACTTTGGGTGCTGGCTTTGGAGATGTGGATGGAGATGGGGATTTGGATGCTTTTCTTGCACATTGGGCCCGGCCTTCAAAAGCGGAACAAGAACACCTTTGGCTTAATAATGGTCAAGGACTGTTTTCACCAGGTGCCCGTAGCTTTGGCTTGTCAGGCCACTTTGGGGAAAGAGATTTTACTTTTACTCCTAACTTTGCAGATTTAAACGGTGATAGCAAGGTTGAACTTTTATCAGTATCAGATTTTTTTACGACACAAGTTTTCTTAAATAAAGAGAATTCTTTTTATATTAATCAAACTGATAAAAAAGTAATTACTGATCAAAATGGCATGGGTAGCGCGATAGCTGATTTTGATAATGACGGTGATCTAGATTGGTTTGTGACCAGTATTTTTTATCCCAAAGGGGATAAAATACTGCCAGATTATTTTCCTTTTAATGCCGATGGGAATCGTTTTTATCGTAATGACAGTGATACATCAAACCAATTGAGTTTTTCGGATATTACCGATGATGTGAATGTACGCAATGGGGGGTGGGGTTGGGGGGCTTGTGCCAAAGATTTTGATAATGACGGATGGGTGGATATTTTCCAAACAAATGGAGTTCCTTACCAAGCCGATGATATTAGGAAGGATTTACATTATCTTTTTGACTTGCTTGATATTGATAGCTGGCAGGCTATTAGCCAATATGAGAGTTATAGTGATTTTATTAAAGCTTACGATATTGTCAACAAAGAAAAACTAAACAAGAATCAAATAAACGACGTGGAGTTTTTATACTATTTGGCTAAACAGTTAGGCCCGATGGGTGCATGGACTAATGATATTGATCCGGCATCAAAATTATTCATGAATAATCAGCAAGGAAAGTTAATCGAGCAGTCCGAACAAATGGGCATAGCAAATACTGATCAGGGTCGAGGAGTCAGCTGCTTTGATTTTGATCGTGATGGCGATATAGATATTCTGATTATCAATAATCAAGGAAAGCCAGCGCTATACCGTAATGACTTTGGTAGTGCTAATAATTTTTTAACAATAAAATTAGTTGGTAAAGAGAATAATATTCATGCTATTGGCGCTAAAATTTATGTTGATACGCAAATAGGTAGACAAATGAGAGAGGTACGAGTAGAAAATAATTACCTGTCACAAAATCCAATAGAAAGTCACTTTGGATTAGGGAAAGAAAATAGCATAAAAAAATTGACAGTAATTTGGCCTGATGGATCTCAACATGAAAAACTTTCAATTCCTGCAAGACAAATACTTGTAATAAAACAGTGAGTAGCGATGTTTTATTAATTATTATTCTTATTATCAAATCATACCCATTATTCTATTTATCCCTATGCAATCATTAAAGATTCAATGAATGCTAATAAAATAAGTTCTACTGTGCGTATTGTCATTTAATTTTAAATAAATGAGTCGATTATCAATAGTATTCTTTCTAAGTTTTTGTGACAGGGAATATGGAATAAAGATGAAAGGTTTTACATTAGTTGAATTAATAGCTGTGGTTGCCATTGTTGGAATATTAGCTGGCATAGGTTATCCCTCATATACAAAATATATTACGGAATCAAGACGAACTGAGGCGATGGCTTTCTTGCTCTCTGCCATGCAGAGGCAAGAGCGGTTTTTCACTAAAGAAATGGAATATACAACCAGTATGAGGCGTTTGGGCTATTCTAGCAGCGAAGTCACTACAGAGGGTGGGCATTATCAAGTGTCAGCCAGTTATTGCACACCTGATCCTTGCGTTAAGTTAACAGCGATACCTCTGGGCGTACAAAAAGATCGTGATAATGACAGTAGGTTAAGCCTTGACTCCCTAGGTCGTCGAACCGGTAACTGGAATGATTAGCAAAGAGGCAGGTTATGGAACAGTATGTGCGGGATGTAACTCGACTATTAATTGTCGATGCTAACACGGAAGCAGCAGACCATTTGGTTAATGTGTTTCGTGATTCAGGACAAACAACCCGAGCACAGCATATAACAGATATTGAAGCACTGGAAAAAGCATTTCTGGAAAAAAAAAAGTGGGATTTACTGATTATTTCGCAACTACCAGATCAGCTCACACTGGATATATTGCTGGAAAGCCTTGAACATCAAAATGCAGATATACCGATCATTATTATTGATGATGCAGACGGTTATGAGCAAGTTAATTATCTTAGAAAGGAAGTCAAAGCTGTTGTGCCTTCTGGGCAGCAGGACATGCTGTTGTTGAAAGCGAATCAAGAAATAGAAAATCTCTATATACGCCGTAATTATCGACGCATGAGCATTGCGTTAAATGAATCTGAGCGGCAGCGGCGGATGTTATTAGATGATGAAATTGATGCGATTATTTATCTTAATGATGGCGTTATCCGGTATGCAAACCCGGCATTTGCCGATTTGCTTGGTAAACCAAAAGATTATGTATTCGAGGGAATGACCTTCGCAGATATCGTGACCGATACTGATCATGAACACGCTGCTGCCTTTATAGAAAACATGGAGGAAACAGGTCAGGCTCTGGGTGTTTTACAGTGTTCTATTTCATTAGAGCCTGACAACCCTATTGCGATCAGAGCCATTATAAAACCAACGTCTTATGATGGTACCTTTAGTTTAAGTATGCAAATAAAGTCGGCAGATTCTTCAGTAATAGAAGCGGTTGAAAAAAACAGTGTAGAGGAAGAGCAGGACTCATTAGGCTCGGTATCAATAGAGCTGAAGACTAAAAGTGAGCTACTAACATTACTGGAAATTAGCGTTCAACAGGTTGCTTCAGGAAAAGCGCAGCTAACGCTTGTACATGTCTCGATAGATGGGTTATCCGATATCCATAAAGACAAAGGTATTCGGGTGAGTCAGAAGCTTGAAAGAATGGTAGGTGATCAAATCGTAGTTACATTAAGTACCGAGCACGTTGTCTCTTCTTTAGGAGGCGGTGTCTTTTTATTATTACTTCATACAGGAAGTGAAACGGAAGTAAATGGTATTACAGCTAAATTGCTGAAAGAGCTATCATTACTATCCCTTGAAGATAAAAGTATAAATATTTCACTGAGTATGGGGGCAATCATTCTTGGAGATACAGGTAAAAATGCTGATACGCTGATGGTTCGAGCAAAAGAAGCATGTGCCCAGTCTGAGAAAAATGGCGGTGGGCAATTATCTTATTACAAGCCAAGGAAGGTGAAAACGGTTAAATCTGTAGAGAAGCATTTGGCCATTATGCTGAGGCAGGCCATGAAAGCAGATGCGCTAAAACTCTATTATCAACCTATTGTTAGCCTAAAAGGGGCAGAAAGCTGTTATTACGAGGTGCTATTTTCAATGACGGATATTCGAGGGCGTGAGCATCAAGCGTCAAGCTTTCGATCAAAGCTTGATAATGACCCACTTTGGAAACGGGTAGATCGCTGGCAGTTTTTGGAGGTCAGTAAAGCGCTTTTAGCCAAACGAAAAGACGGTCAGGATATCCGTGCATTTATTCATTTAGGAGGCAGTGCTCTCATTGATGAAAAGTTTATTCCATGGGTTAATAAGGCCATTAAGGAAACAGACTTACCTACATCCTCTATTATTTTAGATGTTAGCGAAGTTAATATTACCCGTTACGCCAAAGATGCAGCTGCTTTTTTCAAAGCAGCTAAGCAATCTGGTTTTGTGACCTCTGTCAGTGAGTTTGGTTGCAGTGTGAGCCCATTGGATATTATTGAAACAGCCGATGCCGATTTTATTAAGTTGGATTCAAGTTTTACTAAAGACCTGACAACGGAGGGTAGAGGTGATGATATTAAAGAAGTCTTAGTAAAATTGGCTGAGAAGCATAAGCAGGTTATTGTTCCTCAGGTACAAAACCCGAACGGATTGGCCTCATTATGGCATCATAGTGTTGATTTTGTGCAGGGAGAGTTTTTACAGCCACCTGAGGAAACGATGGACTATAGTTTTGACAGTAATTTTTAAATTTCACCTTCTTAGAATAGACTATGCAGATCATATTCGTTAATCTGATTTTAGGCGATCTCAATGTCATCATCGCTCACTATTGTTATGGCTCAGTTAGACTTTCTAGTTGGGGATATTGATGGTAATACATCGAAAATTATTGATGCAGCAAAACGTGCTCGTGACACGCTTCAAGCCGATATAATCGTTTTTCCAGAACTTACCCTTTGTGGTTATCCTCCCGAAGATTTACTTCTCAGACCTAGTCTTATTGTTCGCAGCGAACAGGCGTTAAAGCGCTTATGCAATATTCATGGTATTGACCTTGTGGTTGGTTTGGCTACAACAGGTAATGTTGGGCTAGAGAATCAAGCGTTTGTGATCAGAGAAGGTGAAGTTATTAGACGTTACAGTAAAAAACACCTGCCCAATTATCAGGTTTTTGATGAAAAGCGCTATTTTTCACCGGGCTCAGGTCTTGGTCTTTTTGATTGTAAGGGCACTAAGATAGCTTTAAGCATTTGTGAGGACATGTGGTACCCGTGGCCTGCTCAGGCTGCTAAAGCTGCTGGGGCTCAGATGATCATTAGTTTAAATGCATCACCTTTTCACCGAGATAAATTGCATCTTAGGAAAGAAGTGATCAAAGCTCGTTGCTTGGAAACAGGTTTGCCTGTTTTGTATACCAATTTGATCGGTGGACAGGATGAGTTGGTATTTGATGGGGGCTCTTTTGCTATGAACGCAGATGGTAACGTAGTTGCTGGTGCTCCTTACTTTAAAGAAGGTTTATTTCCCGTTGACTTTAAGCCAAGCACAGGGGCGTTTATTTCAGGAGATATTATTGAAACTCCAAACCTACTTTCGAGAATCTATCAGGCACTGGTGATAGGGGTTCGCGACTATGTTAATAAAAATGGATTTAAAGGGGTTGTATTGGGTTTATCTGGCGGGATTGATTCAGGGCTAACACTGGCTATTGCCACTGATGCATTGGGACCTGAACGCGTGCAGGCGGTTATGATGCCTTATCGTTATACATCAAAAATTAGTCTTGCTGATGCAGAAGAAGAGGCGCTTTTATTAGGTGTTGATTATAAAGTGCTGGCTATTGAGCCTATATTTAATGCGTTTACAGATACCTTGGCTCATATTTTTGAGGGGTATGAAGAAGATACAACGGAGGAAAATCTACAATCTCGCAGCCGTGGTGTCTTGCTAATGGCTATATCTAATAAGCAGGGTTACTTGTTGTTAACGACAGGCAATAAAAGCGAAATGGCCGTAGGTTATGCTACTTTATACGGTGACATGGCAGGCGGGTTTAATGCGCTTAAAGATGTACCGAAAACAATGGTATTTGAATTGGCAAGGTATAGAAATACATTAGGTTATGTGATTCCGCAGCGTGTTATTGATCGCCCACCTTCTGCAGAGCTAGCACTTGGACAGGTAGATCAAGATAGCTTGCCTCCCTATGATCAGTTAGATGCTATTCTGGAGCATTATATTGAAAAAGATCGTAGTGCAGAAGATATTGTAGCGGAGGGCTTTGACCGAGAGGCTGTGTACAAAGTACTACGATTGGTAGATATTAACGAGTTTAAGCGTCGACAGGCAGCTATAGGTGTCAGAATTACTCCCCGAGGGTTTGGAAGAGATCGTCGTTATCCAATAACCAGTGGTTGGAAAAGAGGAGTTTGAGTAAGTAATTTCTTTTTTTATAGGTAGTAATTTAAGGGTTGTATACTCATGACCATTGAGATGGCTGATAAACCAATCATGTCAATGGTCATAAATATATCTGTCAATGCGTAAGTTATACAATACCAACTGCATTTTTTAACTATGTTATTGCACTGAGGGTCTGAACATTAGCATTGCATTATAACTATTTGTAATGGCCCTGCTATTACTCGTAATGCCTCCTTGTTTTGATGTCTGGCTCTCCATGCTTATTAAGGCTGTTAGAAAATATAGTTAGTTGATTTATCCAACGATATAGCGTTTGCTGCAAGGCCTTTTCAAGTTTAGGCTTATATACGCCTTAATATAAAAAATAAACACGCGGTATGTTAAGTTTGTATAGAGACAATCCCATCAAATAGGCTAGAATGACATCACCTGTTAACAAGCTCAAGACGAAGGCTTTACTTTTTACTTATCAGAGAAAGCAAAGACACTATCCGATATGAATATCATCATAAAAAAACCAGACGCTATTGAAAAAATGCGTACAGTGGGTCGTCTGGCTGCTGAAGTATTAGAAATGATTAAACCCTATGTAAAGCCAGGTGTAACTACAGGCGAGCTAGATCGCTTGTGTCATGACTATATCGTTAATGAACAAAAAGGCATTCCTGCGCCACTAAACTACGGCGCAATGCCTGGACGCAAAGCATTTCCAAAGTCTATCTGTACTTCCATTAATCAGGTTGTTTGTCATGGTATACCTAGCGAGAAAAAAATATTGAAAGAAGGAGATATTGTCAATATTGATGTCACTGTGATTAAAGATGGCTATCATGGAGACACCAGCAAAATGTTTGAAGTTGGGCATGTTCAGTCTTTTAACCAACGCTTAATCAAAGTTACTCAAGAATGCATGTATAAAGGTATAGAGCAGGTCAAGCCCGGTGCTCGTTTGAGTGATGTTGGTCGTGTCATTGCACATCATGCTAAAAATAATAGATACAGCGTTGTTGAAGAGTATTGCGGCCATGGTATTGGTCGTGGTTTCCATGAAGACCCACAAGTACTACATTATGATGGTTATAGCGATCGTAATGATTGCATCCTACAGGAGGGCATGATCTTTACTATTGAGCCGATGATCAATGCTGGTGAGAAGGGGACTAAACTGTTGGCAGACAATTGGACAGCCGTTACTAAAGATCGTCGTCCTTCTGCTCAGTGGGAGCATACTATCCTAGTCACTGCCGATGGCTATGAAATACTAACGTTAAGGAAAGATGAAGAACATAGTCGTACACCTATCTGATATTTTTCACATAGATATGAATAGTTTTTCATTTCTATGTAATAAACCCAAGCAAGTCATCACAGTAAAGGAAAATAATAGGGCGGGGCTATTATAAGTTGAGCTAGGGTCTTCTTTATGAGCTAATGAAAAGAACAAAACTAGCGCTTTTGTGATTATATTTTGGCCGTTTTAAGCATTCTAGTCACCTCTACAAAAGCGCTGACTTTGATTATAACGACAGCACCTATAGACATTTGTTGACTAAACAAATAGCAGCGCACTATGGCAACACTATTTCAGATAATTCCGCCAAAACTTAAACATGCTCTGTTTGACAGAGGGCAGTTTCGAGCCGATCTTACCCTTTCCCGCAACAGTCCCATCCCCGCCTATAAAAAATGTCTTCGCGAAGCAGTAGTAACACTAAACCAGTGGTTTGATAATGGCGTCGATATCAATATGCTTGTCAATGCTCGGGCATGGTTAATAGATCAGGTTCTTACTTTGGCGTGGGAATATTACGACCGGTCTGACTGCACTGATATCGCATTACTAGCGGTAGGTGGTTATGGGCGGGGGGAGCTGCACCCTGAGTCTGATATTGATCTTTTAATTCTGCTTGAACACGGTGACTATCATGCTCACCAGCAACATGTTGAACCTTTTTTAAGGTTATTATGGGATATTGGTCTCACAGTAGGTTCTAGTGTCCGCTCCCTGAAGGAATGTTGCGAGCAAGCTAGAAATGATTTATCCATTATCACAAATCTAATGGAGTCGCGTATTATTGCTGGGCCTTCCCGCCTCTACGACATGTTACAAAATAGTATTAGCGTAGATAATATGTGGCCTAGCAAATTGTATCTTCAAGCAAAATTTGAAGAACAGCGAAAGCGGCATCGGAAATACAATGATACCGAGTATAATCTAGAGCCAGATATAAAATCGTCACCCGGTGGTTTGCGTGATCTTCATATGTTAGGGTGGGTAGTTCGCCGCCATTATGGGACGATAGACCCATCAGAGCTGGTTGATCTAGGTTTTCTCACGCTTGAAGAGCATCAGTTGCTTATTAGGTGTCGTGTATTTATTTGGAAAATACGCTGGGCACTGCACAGGCATTGCCAACGGTGTGAAGATCGCCTGCTATTTGATCATCAAGAAAATCTTGCTGAACGCTTTGGCTACAAAGATGATAAAGGTTCATTAGCTGTTGAGCAATTTATGCAGAGCTATTTTCGAACCGTAATGACTATTGCTCAGCTGAAAGACTTGCTGCTACAGCATTTTGATGATGATATTCTAAAAGCCGATGAAAAAGATAACATAAAACAGCTTACTGAGCGCTTTCGCATTCGCAACAACTATATAGAAACAGTGAATAAGCAAGTTTTTGCGGAGTACCCTCCAGCGATTTTGGAAATGTTTGTTTTAATGACACGCCACCAAGAAATTCTAGGTGCTCGTGCTGAAACTATCCGTTTACTAAGAGAGCACCGTCATTATGTTGATAGTGATTTTCAAACAGATCCGCGGTGTACTCGGCTGTTCTTAGAACTTATGCGTGCACCTTATAACCTTACAGCAACGCTACGCCGTATGGTTCGTTATGGCATATTAGGGCGCTATCTACCTGAATTCAGCCGAATTATCGGGCAAATGCAGTTCGATTTATTTCACGTTCATACCGTGGATGCCCACACATTGTTGCTTATTAAATATTTACGTAGCTTTACCTACAAAGAAAATGAAAGGCAATACCCAATTGCTTCAAGGGTAATACGTAAAATTTCTAAACCCCGTTTACTTTACATTGCTGGTTTGTACCATGATATTGGCAAAGGAAGAGATGGTGATCATTCTCAGCTAGGAGCAGTTTATGCTGAAAAGTTTTGTAGGCGTCATGGGATGGATAACGAAGAAACATCCTTGGTTGTTTGGCTGGTAAAAGAGCATTTAACTTTATCTACCACAGCCCAGCGACAAGATATCTCTGACTCTGAAGTCATTCAGGCATTTGCTCGAAAAGTGGGTAGTCAAAAACGGCTGGATTACCTTTATGCGCTCACCGTCGCTGATATCAATGCTACTAACCCTTTGCTATGGAATGGCTGGCGAGCATCATTATTGCAACAACTTTATCGCTATACTCGCCAGTTTTTTAAGCAGGGGATAGAAAACTTACCCTCAAAAATAGATCAGGTTGCTAGTGTCAAACAACAAACTATAACGCTACTGAATAAAAGCACTACGGCTATTAGCAAGGTTCAAATACTCTGGAGTAAAATGGAGGACAGCTATTTTATTCGACATGAACCTAAAGAGCTGGCTTGGCAGGCAGAGGGTATTATAAGTCATCAAGGCCAAAACCCCTTAATTATGGTTCGAGAAACCCATGATAACGAGGAGCATGGCGGATCAAAAATATTTATCTATATTCCAAACCAGCCCAATCTATTCGCAGCTATGGTTGCTGCACTAGATCAATTACATTTACTCATCCAAGACGCTAAAATATTTACATCAACCCATAACTATGGGCTTGAAACGTTTACGGTGCTGGAGCGTGATGGCTCGGCAATTGGAAAAAATGATCATCGCATTCATCAGATAAAGCGCCATCTGGAAAAAATGCTTACATCACCCAATCGTTTTCCTGAACTTATTAGACGAAGAACACCGAGACAGCTTCGTCATTTTACTAGGGAGCCAGAAGTATTAATAAGTACCTTGATTAAACCCAAAACTACAGAACTTAGCTTGACAGCTGCTGATCGTCCGGGGCTGCTTGCCTTAATCGGAAAAACCTTTGTAGAGTTAGGCATAGAGGTGCGTAGGGCAAAAATTGCTACATTTGGCGAAAAAGTAGAAGACCGTTTCATAATAACCGCTAAAGAAGGAGACCTAGTATCCGATGAAAACTACTGCGAAAAAATTTGCCAGAAACTGACAAAAACACTGAAAGATGCAACAAGGAATAATTAGCTAGTCACAATATATGAAGTAAATTATAGTAATTTAGGCTTGAGCTAACGATTATCTATTTTTCATAGGGTTTCTGTGCTAGACAGTGACCTTGGTTTATGGAATTCCATTATTAAAAAGTTAAATGCTCGTTTGTATAGGGCAAGTGACTAAAAATTTTCCAGCTCGCTACACAAGATCTTGAGATGAAGTCGCTATGTATCGATGGTAGTTATATTAGGGTTCACCAGCATAGCGAAGAGCAGCATGCAAATTATAAAGGTTGTCTCTCGCTACGATAAACTCAAGCAAAGCTTTACTAACTTTGGTTTGTACTTCTTCATGACCGCCAGTGTGAAACGCCACCCGCTGCTAGAGGATGAATGATATGTCCATTGCTCAACTTATTAAAGATACCCCTATTTGGGTATGGGTCTTAGAAGCTGTTCATGATCTTGATTTTACTTGATAATTCATCGGATGAGACAACAGTACCCCAGCGATATCACTCGTGAGCAGTTTGAACCTATTCTTCCGATCCTTGAAAGTGCTCGC
>JAQYUY010000117.1 GCA_028728195.1 Endozoicomonas sp. (ex Botrylloides leachii) | reverse complement strand
TGGTGGCTTCACCGGCGGCATTGTAGGTGCGGGCATAGATATTAGAAGAACCATCTTGCGGGGAGTCCCAACTGACCACATAGCCACCATCGGCTAAGGCAGTGACCTGAGCCCTATTCTGGTCTCCTGAAAGTGTTTCATTGACTGTGACTTCTGCAACGGTTTCGCCATTGGCATCATAACGGCGTAAATAAATACCATTATCACCGGTCTGATCGGCTCCCTCACCTTGCCAGGCAATCACATAACCGCCGTCAGCTAAGCCTGCCGTTGATGAATTGTATTGATTCTCTGCCGTGTAACTATTAACTTTAACCTGACCATACCCCACATTCTCGGCACTAAAGCGCTGGGAATAGATGCCATGACGGCTACTATCAAGACTGGCGTCTTCCCAGCTCACAATAAATCCACCGTCTTCTAATGCGCTGATATCAGGGTCATATTGATGCGTACCACTGCTTTCAAACAGCACCATATCACTGGTTTGAGCGTTGCCATCCTGATCAAAACGGCGACCATAGATTCGATAAGAGCCACTATGGGTACTGCTCCAAGTTATGAGCACGTCGCCATCGGTCAGCGTGGTGACAGACGGTTGCGTTTGCTCATTAGAAGTATTTGTATTAACTAGAAATTCACTACCAACTTTCTCACCATCTGTATCAAAGCGTTGAGCCTTAATACTATTATGACTGCCATCACCACCAGTTGATGATGAACTATTATTTGTACGCCAAACACTAATAAAGCCGCCGTTATCCAGCGGAGAAATAACCGGTGTATGCTGATCGCTGGCTGTATAGGTATGTAGTGCAAACGCATCGCTTTCTACTCGACCTAAACTTAAGCTTTCCGGTGCACGATTTCCAATAGTTACATCTAGCGTAATGGTTTCTGTTAGCTCATTTCCGGTGCTATCTGTTACTTTAACCGTTACTTCATGCTGCGCTGCATCGCTATGATCAATTAAACTTGGATCAACAACTGTAATCAGACCGGTGTTAGCATCAATGGCAAAGCGGCCACCGGCATCATCAATGAGTTCATAGCTATGTTGATCATTCTGATCAGGATCATCGACCTTAATTTGTCCAACAGCTGTTCCTGCGGCACTCCCTTCTTTAACGACGCTATCTAAGGTTAATATTTTACCTACAATGCCATAACTGCTGCCATCTGAGCCTTCCGATTGCCAGGCGGCAACAATCCGACCATCGGCTAATTCCTGTAGTTGCGGCGTTGACTGATGCCCACTTGAAGAATCATTAAGACGAAAAGATGAACCAACTACCTCACCATCAGCATTAAAGCGCTTAGCATAGGAGTCATGTCCAGATCCTGCTAAATCTCCATGCCAAGAAACCAAAAACCCACCATCATTCAAAGAAATAACATCTGAGCTGTATTCATCGCCAGGCAGTGCATTGACTAAAAACTCATCGCCTTGTGGCTCACCCTTATTATTAAAGCGGCGTGCGTAAAGGTTATTAACACCCTGATGATCGGATGACCATGTAATTACATATCCGCCGTCAACCAAATCTGTTACTTGTGGATAGTATTGCGTACCTGATGTTGTGGTATTTACCAATGTCTCGACAAGAGTTTCACCATTAGCATTGTGCAATCGAAAATAAACACCTCTGGTATCCTCACTGCCTGGGCCTTCCCATGTAATAACGTAGCTGCCATTGTTCAGCCCTGTAACCGATGGATCCCTTTGATTACCTGAGGTGTAGCTATTAACTCTATACTGTCCCAGACCTTCATTATCAGCCGTAAATCTTTGGGCAAAAATACCTTGCCCACTACCATCCTGAGCAGAGTCATGCCAAGTAGCAATATAACCACCATCTGCTAGAGCGGCGACAACCAGTTCAGTTTGTGACCCAGAGCCAGTTTCAAATAGCTGGATCTCCCCTGTTAAGGCATTACCATCTTCATCATAGCGACGCCCGTAGACTCTATAAGTGCTGTCATCATGATAAGATGCCCAAGTCACCATGACATCACCGTTATTCAGCGTGGTAGCAGCAGGGTATTGTTGCAGATTATTTGTCTGAGTATTGACTAAAAACTCCGCTCCAACAGGCTCGCCATTATCATCAAACAACCTTGCTTTTATCGAGTTACTGCTACCATCTCCCCCTGTTGATACGGTTGGATTCGCATTAGTCCAGACACTAATAAACCCTCCTCCCTTTAAAGCCGTTAGCTCTGGCTGACTTTGTAAACCTTCGGCGAATGCATTGATATCAAACTCTTCGCTTTCTACCGCTTCTAAACGAATGCCGACCGGTGCATAATGAGATGCAGCAACATCAATGGTAAAAGTTTGAGTTAGTACATTGCCGGTGCTATCAGTTACACTGACAGTGACATTATGACTTGGGGCATCCTGATAATTAATTTGGTCAGGATCAGCAACAGTAATGACACCTGTTTCAGCATTAATAACAAATCGGCCATTAGCATCATCAGTCAAAGTAAATGTGTGCGTATCTCCCTGATCCGGATCATTAACCTGAATACGACCAACTGATGCGCCTTCTAGTACGGTATCTTTTATAACCCCATCAAGAGCAATATAGCGACCATAAACCCCTGTGCCACTGCTATCTTGCCCTGCCGACTGCCATGCAGCTGCAACCCTACCGTCAGACATTAACTGGAGTTGTACTGCCGTTTGGCCACCGCCCATATAGTCATTAATCTGAAAGGTTTGCCCTCTTGCTTCGCCATACTCATTAAATCGTTGGGCATATACGCCATCGCCATTACTACCATTATCCCAACTAACCATAAAACCACCGTCGCTTAAGGCAACGATATCTCGGTTGTATTCATTTGAAGCAGATTCAGGAGTGACTCGGAATTCATCACCTAGGGGTTCACCATGCATACTAAAACGACGGGCATAAACATCATTATTGCCATCATGGTTAGATGACCAGCTGATAACATAGCTACCATCAGAAAGCACTGTAACCTGTGCATTTGTTTGCTCGCCTACAAGCGTATTACTCGCTGTAGTTTCAACAACTGTACTACCATCTGCACTGTATTGGCGAAAATAAACACCATTATTACCTGACTGGTCAGCACCGCGACCTGTCCATGCCACAATATAACCGCCATCTGGCAAATTATCTGTATCAGGGCCATATTGATCATTTGCCGTATAGGTATTAACACGAAACTGTCCAAGCCCTTCATCATCTCCATTAAACTGCTGAGCAAATACACCTGAGGAACTACCATCCAACGAGCTATCTTGCCAACTAACCAGATAACCCCCGTCACTTAACGAAGAAATAGAAGGCTCATATTGATTAGCCCCAGAGCTTTCTGCGATGGTAAATTCGCCGCTGAGTGGATTACCTGAATCATCATAGCGACGAGCATAAATTCGATATGCACCAGAATGACTCGATGCCCAAGTCATCAGCACATCGCCGTTAGTTAGCGTTGTCACGCTAGGGTAATCTTGATTATTAGTTATCGTTTCATTTACACGAAACTCAGGACTTTGTGGTCGCCCCTGCGCATCCAATATTCGGGCATTGATTGAACCGCTGCTACCATCACCACCTGTTGCTGATGAGGTATTGGCATTTCTCCAGACTGCTAATAAATTTCCGTTATCAAGTGATGTAATAACTGGCGAGTATTGATCGCCAGCCTCAAAAGCATGCAAGACAAAGGGTTCTCCTTCATCCATGGTCAAGCTCATGCTAGTAGGTGCTTCACTGCTTTTACTGACGTCAAGGGTGAATGTTTCTGTCAACTCATACCCCACACTGTCAGTCACTCTGACAGACAGTTCATGACTGACCGCATCGTTATAATTAATTAACTCAGGATCAGCAACACGAATAACACCCGTATTTTCATCAATACTAAAACGGCCATCAGCATCATCTATCAATTCAAAGCGGTGGGTATCTAATAAATCCGGGTCATCAATGTTTATCTTACCCACTTCTGTGCCTTCGACAGCACTGTCTTTAACAGTGCCTACTAAAGAAAACAGTTTTCCAGAAATACCATAACCATCTTCATCACTGCCATCGGAGCCCCAAACCGAAACAATGCGTCCATCTTGTAATTGGCTCAGTTCAATATGGTATTGATTATTACCTATATAATCATTAACCATGAATGGCTCACCTTGAGCATTGCCATCAGCATCATATTGCTGAGCATGAACCTCACCTAAAGCACCATCAGCATCAGTGGTAGACCAACTTATTATATACCCGCCGTCGTTCAGAGCTAATATGTCCTGATTCCAACTATTAAAATCTGAACTATCTGTAACTAAAAAGTCATCACCTAACGGCTGTCCTATTTCATCAAATCTTTTAGCGTAAACCTGATATGTACCGTTATGATTAGAAGACCAACTAGCTATATAACCACCTTCATCAAGCGCCGCTAGTTGCACACGGTCCTGAGTACCAGAGATGTTTGAGCTAATCACTGTTTCTGTAATGGTATTCCCGCTAGGGCCGTAATGACGCAAAAAGGCGCCCTTTTCTTGTCCATCACCTCGACCATTCCATGCGACGACATATCCTCCGTCGCTTAACCCAATAGCATCAGGCGTATATTGATCATTTGTAGTGTAACTATTAACCTTGAATTGCCCTGTTCCTTGGTTGTTTTTATCAAAACGCTGCGCATAGATGCCACTACCACTACCATCTTGACTCCAGTCCCTCCACGTCACCAAATAGCCACCATCAGCTAGAGTGGTTATCTCAGGTTGAGAGTGCCCAGAACCCATCGTCTGATAAACAGTAAACTCATCAGTTAAGGCATTGCCTTCTTCATCAAAACGCCGCCCATAAGTACGGTAGGTACCCGAGTGATTAGACTGCCAAACGACTAAGGTATCACCATTGACCAAAGTCACTACAGCTGGTTGCCCTTGCACATTGGTAGTACTATTATTTATCTGAAATTCATCACCTGTTGGCTGGCCGCTTGCATCAAATAGTCGAGCTTTTACTGACTCGCTACTACCATCACCCCCTGTTGCGACACTGCTATTATGGTTAGTCCAAACCGACATAAAGCCACCATTAGCCAAAGCAGTGACTACAGGCTCTCTCTGATCATCCGTCGTCTCTTGGTTAACAGAAAATTCTTCTGTTTCTGCTCGGCTTAAACTCATGGTCATAGGTGCATGATTGCTAGGCATTACGTTAACAATCAATGTCTGATTTAACGTGTGCCCGGCACTATCGGTAACACGCACTTCCACCTCGTGCTCGGTTGCATCGGAATAATCAATATAATCAGAACTAACAACGGTAATTACACCGGTATTGCTATCGATAGCAAATCGTCCGCCTGCATCATCAATCAAAGCAAATTGATGCTCGTCGCCAAAGTCAGGATCATCAACAGCAACTCGACCAACAGCGGTACCACTACTTGCATTGTCTTTGACACTATCACCAAGTGACATTACCTTGCCGAAGACACCTTTTTCACTTCCATCTTCATTATCAGACTGCCAAACAGCAGCAATGCTGCCATTGCTCAGTAAATCCAGCCTCACAGTGTCTTGATCATCACCTATGTAATCATTTATTTTGTAGGCTTCATTAATAGGATTGCCACTGGCATCAAACCGTCTAGCAAATACCTCTGAGCTAGCTCCTTCAACATCTGATGTTCGCCAAGTCGCGATAAAACCCCCATCATCCAGCCCTATAACATCTTCAGCTAAAGCAAAGCCATCGTCATTTTGACTTACCTTAAATTCATCTCCCTGAGGCTCGCCACTGGCATTGAATACTCTGGCATAAACACCATGGTTGCCTTCATGCTGGGAGGACCAGCTCACGACGTAGCCTCCATCAGCAAGGGCCGAAACACTTGGGTCTTGCTGGTCTTCCTGTAGTGTATTGCTGACTGTAATTTCCTGAACAACATGCCCTTGGGCATTGAACTGACGCAAATAAACGCCACTGTCGCTTGTTTGATCAGATCCAGATCCTTCCCAAACAATAACATAACCACCATTTGTTAAACCGGCATTATCGGGATCTGTTTGAGTACCTGGGCTATAGCCGTTTACTTGAAATTGACCAAAACCTTCATCATTTTCACTAAACCGCTGCGAAAAAATGCCATAGCCACCATTATCAGCTGAAGCATCTCGCCAACTGACTAAATAACCGCCATCATCTAGTGCTGCAATTTCTGGCGTTAACTGCAATACTCCAGCTGTTTCATATAATTGAAAATCCCCCCCTAGCGCATTACCTTCTGCATCAAATCGTCGCCCATAGATGCGGCCATTTGAACCATCTTCATGACCAGACATCCAAGTGATAAGCGTATCACCATTTGCAAGCGTAGTGACGGAAGGGAAATACTGGGCACCCGCTGTAAACTCGTTAACTAAAAACTCATTACCTCTAGGCTGGCCTTCCTCATCAAACAAGCGTGCTTTAACTGAATAGTTATCACCATCTCCTCCTTGAGATGTACTTGCATTGCTATGACTCCAGACTGCTATAAATCCACCGTCGTTAAGTGATGAAATATTTGGATGAATTTGATCACTAGTGGAAAATTCGTGCAACTGGAAGGCGTCTGTCTCTAACGGCTCTAAACTGATGCTATCAGGCGCTCGGTTACTCTGAGTAACATTGATGGTCAATGTTTGAGTTAATGAATGCCCCGCCTCATCCGTTACCTGAACGGATAAATCATGCTGTTCAGCTTCACTAAAATCAATTTTATTAGGGTCGGCAATGGTAATAACACCCGTGTCTTCATCAATTGCAAACCGCCCATCTCCATCATCTAATAACTCAAATTGATGTGTATCACCAAAATCAGCATCATCAACAGTAACCTGCCCTACTGGCGTACCGATGCCCGCGCTTTCATTTGCCTGACCCTCAAGCGCTAAAACCTTACCTTTGATACTCCAGGTATCTCTTACTGCCCCATCTTTAGTTTGCCAAGTAAAAGCTATACGGCCATCATCTAATTGTGTTAACTGTGCATCTTTTTGATCCCCATGAATAAAGTCATTTAATTTAAATACATTGTTGACTGGCTGCCCATTAATATCATAGCGACGTGCATAAACATCATCGCCCGCACCATCCTGATTAGTAGCATGCCAACTAACCATGAAACCGCCATCATTCAGTGCCAAAACTGAAGACTTATATTCATTAACATCAGTCCCTTGACTAACTTCAAACTCAACACCTAATGGCTTACCATCATCACCATAATGGCGACCATAAATGGTGTATGTACCGTTATGATTAGACTGCCATGTAACGATAAAACCACCTTCAGCTAGCGCGGTTACCTGTGCTTCACTCTGCGTACCTGCTGCGGTATTATTAACTTGAACTTCCTGAAGGGTCTTGCCGTTACTGCTATAGTGTCGAAGGTAAATGCTGTCTGTACCGGTATCATTTTCACCACGGCCATCCCATACAATAACATACCCCCCATCACTAAGACCTGCCGTATCTGGACTGTCTTGTGCACCCGTTGTATAACTATTGACTTGAAATTGCCCAAACCCCTCATCTTCAGCGTTAAATCGCTGAGCAAAAACCCCAGAATTATTGCCATCTGCATAATCATCATACCAACTGACAATATACCCACCACCTTCTAGAGCCGAAATATTAGCATCAAGTTGATAATTACCTGCACTTTCAAATAAAGCAAACTCATCACCAAGCGCATTTCCATCTTGATCAAAACGTCGACCATAGACACGATAATTGGAACCCGAATGAAAGGAAGACCATGTCATTAATACATCGCCATTTGCTAATTCAGTGACCGAAGGGTTTACTTGGTGGTTGTAAGTACTCTGATTAACAATAAACTCATCGCCTTCGGGCTCTCCATCAGCATTAAAACGCCGGGCTTTGATACTATGATCATCCCCATCTCCACCTTGGTCTTCACTAGCAACTTCATAAACCCAAGTAGTTATAAACCCACCGCCATCCAATGCGGTTATTACTGGCTCATAAGGAGAACTTTGATACTGGTTAAAGGTCAACTCACCACTGTCCACCATACCAAGACTTAAGTTTTGTGGTACATGATTAGCAGGAGCTATCTCAATGGTTAGTATTTTAGTGATTGTGTGGCCAAAGTTATCAGTTACCGTTACTGATATGTCATGACTGGGATTTTCAGTGTAATCAATGTTTTCAGCATCAATAACCGTAATCACACCGGTTGCTTTATCAATAGCAAAACGACCAGCGGCATCATCATCCAATTCAAATTCATGATTTTCGCCAATATCTAAATCATTAACGAATACTTTTCCTACCGATGCACCGTTGGTAATATTGTCTTTAGCCAAACCATCTAGAGTAATGACTTTTCCATAAACTCCTCGACTACTCCCGTCCTGAAGATCAGACTCCCAGACAGCAACAACTCGTCCATCCTTGAGCACATCAAGCTGTACGCTATCTTGTTTATCCCATTTTTGGTCATTTAATCGAAATGCTTCATTAACAGCTTCACCTTCAGCATTAAATCGTTGAGCAAACGTATCATAATCTTCAGACCAGCCAATTAAAAATCCACCGTCGTCTATAGCTACAACCGCATCATTCGTTTGATCCTTATCACTCTCGACTAAAAGAAGCTCGTCACCAATTGCTTCGCCATTTTTGTTATACACTTTGCCGTAGGTATTGTAAGAACCATTGTGATTACTAACCCAAGTAACTACATAACCACCATCAACCAATGCCGTAACCTGCGTCTGCAACTGATAGTCTTCTATCGTATCGCTGACAACTGTTTCATTGATAGTCAGCCCCTGAGCATTATAATGACGTAAATAGACCCCATCGGCAGAAGTCTGACCTTCTCCTTTGCCATACCAAACAATGACATAACCGCCATCATTAAGCCCAACGGCCTCAGCCTCAAGCTGACTGCCTGAGGTATGTGTATTAACCTTAAACTGACCTAACCCTTCGCCATCATCAGTAAAACGTTGTGCATAGATACCATGAGAACTGCCATCTAAACTCCAGTCTGTCCATACTGACAGGTAGCCTCCATTAGCCAATGCCGTAATATCAGGCTCACCTGCTCCTGTACCCACTTCATCAGCTAGAGTCATTTCAACGGTTTGCGGGACTCCTTCAGCATTAAATCGGCGACCATAAACCTGACCTTTTCCACTATGACTTGAACGCCAGGAAACAAGCACGTCACCATTATCCAGTGTTGTCACGGACGCTTGATTCTGATCAGATAATGTGCCAGTTGTGATAAAAAATTCATCACCTGACGGATTACCCTGTTCATCAAAAATACGGGCTTTAACCGAATAACCATTGCCATCACCGCCTGATAAGCTATCGGATGTTTGCTGAGTCCATACCGTCATGAACCCACCCGTATCTAACGCAGTTACAACGGGATCTACTTGAGCGCCAGAGGTATTTTGGTGAAGGGAAAACTCATCTGTTGCATCTGCAACCAACTTGATATCGCTAGGGGCCTCATTAGTTTCAGGAACTACCTCTAGCTTGGCATCAGCCCAAACTGCTTGGTCACCGCTGTTACTACCTAAAGCATCCACTTGAAGGGTTATTTCAGACTCACCATTTATAGGAACATTAATTGGAATATTGTCATTCGATAAGGATACAGTGCCACTCTGGTAAGCCACTATGCCATCCAGCAATACACTAAAACGAGCAGTACCATTACTCATTAAACCTAATGTTGCTGAAAAACTTGTAGCGCCTTCTGGAATATCATAAATTGCTTGGCTAACGTTATTATTAGATGGAAACTGGTAGACCCCTTTCTCATAATAGACACCCTCAACGCTGAGCCTTCCCCCGTAGCTTTGAACGTCATTTTTAAACTGCAACCCATCACTACCTAACTCAGTCACACCAGTGACATCAGTCGCTGTCATATCTGATAAATAGACTGTTTCCGCTTGCTCATCAGCGCCATGAACAACAATAGTTCCCGTTTGCACTTCACTGATGGCATTAGCTGCACCTGAATCATCAATGGCTACATAGGTAAATGTAACCTCGCGTGTTTCTCCACTTTTAAGGTTTTGAAATGTTCGATTTGGTGTAAAGGTAAAGCTGCCATCACCATTATTAACAACAGAACCTTCTTCAGGCTGTGACCTTATCTCAAAGGTATGGCTATCAATGTCATCACCATCAGTGACACCAAAATATCCTTGCACTGAATTATCATCTTCATTAATGTCTACACTAACCACTTCTGCTTCTGGTTGGTAATTAGTTCCCGTGACAATAATCGTTATGGTTTGTGGTGCACTTGTTGCATTGCTCGCACCGGAATTATCAACAGCTTCATAAGTGAATGTGACTTCTTCCTGCTCTCGACTTTGAAGATGATTAAACCCATCACCAGGCTCAAAACTAAAGGTTCCATCATTATTATTAATCACAGTTCCTTTATTAGGCTGAGTGATAATATTAAACGTATGACTGTCACTATCATCACCATCTAATACTCTGAACTCACCTACTAGCGTGTTGTCTTTTGTTGTCGCCCCTTCAACTATTTCTGCAACAGGGCGATCATTAGTTCCTGTGATGGTCATAGTCACTGTTTGCGGATCACTGGTGTTATTTTCGGCACCAGAGTTATCTACAACCACATAAGTAAACGACACTTGATCAACTTCACCTTCAGATAAGTGCCTAAAATCTCCATCAGGGTCAAAACTAAAGGTTCCATCATTATTATTAGTCAAAGTGCCAACATTAGGCTCACTTTGAATTATAAAAGTATGACTATCCCCACTATCTGAGTCGGTTACCTCAAAACGCCCTGTAACTACGTCACTTTCAGACGTGCCAATCTCAACAATCTCAGCCCGCGGCTTATCATTGGTACCCGTTACTGTAACAGTTATTAAAACAGGTTCACTGGTGGCGTTATCTTCACCCGAATTATCAATTGCAACGTATCCAAAAGTTACCTCTTTAGTTTCACCTTCGCTCAAGTATTGAAAATCATTGTTTGGATTAAACCGGAATGTTCCATCGTTATTATTAGTAACAACACCACTTTCTGGCTGACTGACAATCATAAATGTATGTGAATCACTATTATCTGCATCAGACGCTAAAAAACGACCAGTAACATCACCCCCTTCTTCCATAGCTTGAATAGCAACTACTTCAGCTACAGGTCGGTCATTACTACCCGTTACAGTGATAACTACCGTGCTTTCATTACTCACAGCACTGCCTGTTCCTGATGAGTCAGTGGCTGTGTATGAAAAGCTCACTTGCCGTGTTTCACCTACAGTCAAATCTTTAAAATCAGAACTCACATTAAAACTAAAGGTCCCATCCCCATTATTAACCACCACACCAGCATCAGGTGGACTCGTGATCGTAAAGGTATGCGTATCATTACTGTCCACATCGGTTACAACAAAGCTACCGGTTACCGCAACACCACCATCAAGAGCTGCAATATTAACTACTTCTGCCTGCGGTGTATCATTGGTACCAGCCACAGCAATAGTAACAATTTGCACCTCACTGGTATTAGTTGCAGTTCCAGAATCATCAACCGCGACATATTCAAAGGTAACCTCCCTGACTTCTCCTTCTGCTAAATTTTGAAATGCATTACCTGGAGAGAAACTAAACGTTCCATCATTATTATTGGTGACAGTACCTTCCGATGGCTGACTAATTATATTGAAAGAATGACTATCGCCTTCATCGCCATCCGTTACAGAAAATTGACCGGTAATTACATTACCCCCTTCACTAGCTTCAATACTAACGATTTCAGCTATAGGCCTGTCATTGCCACCGATAACCCTAATAGTAACCGTAGTCTCATCACTCCGTGCATTTGCCGTACCCGAACCATCATCAGCTATGTAAGTAAACGTTACCTGACTAATTTCACCTTCTTTTAGATCACGAAAATCATCATTTGGATTAAAACTAAATGTTCCATCATTATTGTTAGTTACAGTACCTAAGGCGGGAGGGCTAACAATAGAAAATGTGTGACTATCATTACTATCAGTATCATTGACAACAAAAGAACCTAAAGCGATCGAAGCATCATCTGAATTGATGCTAACTACTTCAACTACAGGCTTGTTGTTGGTACCCGTAATGTTAACAGTAACGGTTTGTGGTTCACTGGTTGCTGTATCAGTCCCCGAGTTGTCAATCGCTACATACTCAAACGTGATAGTACGGATTTCACCCTGACTCAGATCCTGAAAATTATTACCGGGGAAAAAAGTGAAGGTACCGTCGTTATTATTAATGACTGAGCCTTCAGCTAGTTGGCTAGTAATACTGAATGTATGGTTATCTGTAATATCGCTGTCTATGACTGAAAAATTCCCAGTCACCGAGACACCTCTCTCCATTGCCTCGATACTAACAACCTCTGCTACCGGCTGGTTATTAGTTCCGGTTATAGTCATCGTAACTGTTTTAAGCTCACTGGTATTATTAGCCTCACCAGAATCATCTACTGCTTGATAGCTAAAAGCAATTTGTTCTACCTCACCTTCACCAAGGTGCTTAAAATCATTATTTGGATTAAAACTGAAGCTACCATCATTATTATTGGTCACTGTTCCCTTATCTGGGCCACTGACAATAGTAAAAGTGTGAGTGTCAGTCGTATCACCGTCTGAAACAACAAAATCACCTTCAATCAAACTTCCATCAGCTGTACCATTGAAAGAGAGATCTTGAACGACTGGCTGATTATTAGTTCCTGATATAATAACCGTTACCGTATTCACTTCACTTTCTGCATTGCCGGTACCGGAATTATCATTCGCAATATAAGTAAATGTGACACTTGCTGTTTCATTAGCTGATAAGTGACCAAATCCATTTTGTGGATCAAAACTGAATGTACCATCACCATTATTAGTTACGACGCCTGTGGTAGGCTGGCTTAAAATAGTAAAGGTATGATTATCAGCACTGTCTGCATCTGTCACTTCGAAGCTTGCAGTTACGATATTACTGCCATCTGTTGCATTTATACTAAATTCTTCTACTTCAGGCTGGTCATTGGTACCTGTTACTTTAACCGTTACCACTTGAACTGCACTGATCGCATTACTCGCACCTGAGTTATCAATGGCTCGATAACTAAATGTTACTTCACCAGACTCTCCCTCTGATAAATGTTGAAAACCATTGCTAGGAGAAAAACTGAAGCTACCATCATTATTATTAATAACAGTGCCTGATTCAGGCTGAGTAACAATTTCAAATGTATGCGTATTACCCTCATCATTGTCAGTGGCGCTAAAATAACCTGTAACTAAGCTACCTTCTTCAATTGCTTCAATGGAAACAATTTCTGCGACCGGCTGATTATTTGTGCCGATAATAGAAATTGTTACCACCTCAGGATCACTGGTATTGTTATTTTCTCCTGAACTATCAACAGCAATATAACTAAAGGTAACCTGATCTATTTCACCTTCATTTAATCCTTGAAAAGCAGGGCCTGGAATGAAGGTGAAAGTTCCATCATTATTATTAGTAACACTTCCACGGTCAGGCTGGCTTAATATAGTAAATGCATGAACATCACCACTATCTTGCTCTGATACTACAAAGCTGCCTGTTATACTGTCTTCTTCATTACCTTCCACATCAACACGTTCAACAACTGGCTGATCGTTACTACCTGACACAGTGATTGCCACTGAGTGAGCTGATGCGGCACCTCTGCTATCTACAACTTGATAGCTATAACGAATAACTTCTTGATCGCCTACAGCAAGGCGCTTATAGGCAGAAGGGTCAACAAAAAGCGTATTACCATTCAGGGAAATCCCTGCATCATCACCACTACTTAAAATAAGACTCCCTTCCTGCACCGCTAAGGTATCATCAACATCGCTGTCTGAGGCATTCTCCAGAAGATTAATGGAAAAAATACTTTGCTGGTCTGTGGTTGTCGCAGTTATCTCCCCACTAATTTCTGGGGCATTATTACCACCCACCACAGTGATAGTCGCAGTCTGACGTACCGTTTCACCAGAACTATCTTCTACATCGAATTCATAAACTAAAGACTCAGACTCACCTTCTGTTAATGATCTATAGCTTTGGGGGTTAACAGTCAGTTGGCTTCCTACAATCTGAGCACCCCTATCGTCACCGCTAATTAGGGAGACATTGATAACTTGTAAAGTTTCCGCATCATCAATATCGGTTATTCCAGAAAGCAGGTTGATAGTAAACTCACTATCACTTTCCTGTACCTCCTCAACAATTGAAGATATCAATTGAGGCCCATCATTACTGCCTGTAATTGTCAATATGGCAGTCTGTGGAACAAAGCCTCCATTGCTATCTTCAATGGTATAGCTGTATTCAATACGGTTAGTTTCCTCAGACTTTAAGTACTGATACGATTGAAGATCAATAGTTAATGTACTATCAATAATAACAACACCAGCATCATTTCCGGATACAAGTGTCAGACTGTTTTCTTGAACACTCAAGATATCAGAATTATCAATATCTGAAGCACCCGCCAACAAATCAATCTGTATCTGATTACTATCTTCAGAAACTGAACGCTCAATAATAGAAGACACTGTAGGTGAATCATTACGACCAGTCACTGTAATAGAAGCCGTTTGATCAACAGTGCCACCTTCACCGTCTTCAATAGAATATTGATAAACGATCGTTTCTTGTTCACCTAAGGCAAGATTATTGTATATGACAGGCTGGACCGTCAGCTGGCTATCATCTATCCTAATGCCTCTAGCATCACCACTGACCCAACTAATACTGCCATCAGATACCGCCAAGCTGCTATCATCGTCAACATCAATAGCATGTTCCAAAAGATTTACGGTGTAATTGCTAGCATTTTCATTTGCTTCAGAAAATACACCCTGACTCACTACGGGACGATCATTAGTATCTGTTACATTAATAGCAGTTGTAGCTGTTGTTAATGATGGTGTTACAAGATCGAGACTTCTTAAATTAACGCTAGATATTCTTTCTGATTCTTCAGAATCAGTTTCTACACTCTGGTATTCCTCTCCCTCACTGTTTTTTTTGTCACGCTCTATGATTAATTCTATTTTATCAGTCTTTGAACTCTGAATTATTTCTTCTGGTTTTTCAGCATTAATACTGTCTGAACTGCTTGACTCTTCATCTATTTCAGAGTCATTGTTTAACAAGGATGCATTGTCAATATCTGTGCTGCTATTACTATCATCATCTTCTTCTACAAGAGAATCATCCACATCTTGATCAAGAAGATTTTTACCGATAATTTTTTTTTCGCTAGGAGCAACAATTAACAATTGCCCGTCAATTAATCTAATAATAATATCCGTCTCGGTATAATTTAAAATCTCATCGTCAAGATAAATAATATCACCAACACTAACTACCCTGATTTCACCCTTGCTGTTTATCACTTCAATAGACTTACTGGAAGACTTAAGCAGTCCTATAGCTGGATTATTAGATGAGTTCACAGGCATCCTCGCTTCTTATAAATTATACTATCCGTATCTTTTTATTAGACTATTAAGCTAGTAGCGTAAAAATATCCTTGCTAAAATGCCTAGTAATAGGCCAAATATTACTGATTATTCTGCATTGCCATAATATATGGCCCATCATTATTACATCACTTAAAATTTACAGTTGTTATTATCTACATACTAATCTAATAGTGCTTAAATTAGCGCTTTAAGATCACTAATCATTACTCTATATCAAGTTTATAAATACAGGTTTCGCAGCTATACCTATTTAAAATGATAGCTAAAGATAGCTATCTATTCTTATGAAAAATTTGTTTATTTTTATTTTTTAGTGAGAAAACAGCAATAAAAAATAAAAGAAAAAGACCATTAATTTTATTCATAAAATTATTTTTCTTATGATATAGCGACAATCAATTGTCACTTAAAAAAGTATAAATCGTTACGAAGTATTTTATTACCCAGCGTACAGCTAACTAAACTGGGCATGGCTGATGTCTAGAAAAAGCAAGCTCAAATAAACGCAGTTTCTTGAAAAACGCTAGACTAATGGGTATCCAGCGGTTCCCATGATTTAACCAAATTATCTAATGCTTTTATCTGCTTAAGAAATGGCGCCAAAGTAGAGAGCCGAAGAGCTGAGGGGCCATCACAGCGAGCATGATCTGGATCGGGATGAGATTCTAAAAATAACCCTGCCAGCCCGACAGCCATACCAGCACGTGCTAGCTCAGCCACTTGATGACGACGACCACCGGATGCTAAGCCCATAGGGTCACGGCATTGCAGAGCATGTGTCACATCAAAAATTACCGGCAGGCCATCACTGACTTTTTTCATCGTCTGAAAGCCCAGCATATCAACAACCAAATTGTCGTACCCCATACAACTGCCACGCTCACATAAAATAATGTTTTTATTACCGCACTCTCTAAATTTATCAACAATATTAACCATTTGTGAAGGACTGAGAAACTGGGGTTTTTTTACATTAATCACAGCACCTGTTTTTGCCATTGCTTCCACTAAGTCTGTTTGTCGTGCAAGAAAAGCAGGCAACTGAATAACATCGACAACATCTGCCACCGCCTGACACTGCTCTGGTTCATGAACATCGGTAATAATAGGTACATGAAACTGTTCTTTCAGTTCCCTTAAAATGCTTAGCCCTTTTTCCAGACCTGGTCCACGATAAGAATGAATAGAAGAGCGATTGGCTTTATCAAAGGATGCTTTGAATACATAGGGAATCTTTAACTCTTCTGTTACTTTGACGTACTCTTCAGCAATGGTCATTGCCATATCTCTTGACTCCAGCACATTCATACCACCAAAAAGCACAAAAGGCCGGTTATTTGCCACTAAAATATCACCGATAGGAACTGCTCTATTCTGCGTCATGTGAATTCTCTTTCTGAAAGAATAAAGAGGCTATTGGCAAAAACCATTAACCACTTCTAAGTTGTATTACAAACTACTCCAGCCAACAGCCTATTCGATATTGCCCGTTTTTTTTTCCCTCTGCGTAATAGCTGCATTAATAAAAGCAGTAAATAAACCATGTCCATCGCGAGGTGTTGAGGTAAATTCCGGATGAAACTGACAGGCAACAAACCATGGGTGGTCAGCAACCTCAATAATCTCTACCAGAGCGTTGTCTGCTGAACGCCCAGAAATAATTAAACCTGCTGCTTTTAACTGTTCTAAATAATTATTATTCACCTCATAACGATGGCGATGGCGTTCTGAAATAACGAGTTTGCCATATGCTTTGTAGGCATTTGAGCCCGCTGTCAAATAACAATCCTGAGCACCCAAACGCATAGTACCACCAAGATCTGATGTTTCATCTCGAACTTCAGTGTGGCCACTTACATCTATCCACTCGGTAATTAAGCCAATTACCGGATGCTGAGCCTGACTATCAAACTCCGTACTGTTAGCTTCTAGAAGGCCCGCCTTATTACGAGCATATTCAATAACCGCCACCTGCATACCTAAACATATACCTAAAAATGGCACTTTATTTTCACGGGCATAACGTACCGCTTCAATTTTACCTTCTATACCTCGGTTTCCAAAACCTCCTGGGACAAGAATAGCGCTGACATCTTCTAAAGAGCTCAGGCCTTGTTGCTCGATGGTTTCAGCATCAACATAGCGAATATTCACTTTCACTCGATTTTTCAGTCCCGCATGATGAACAGCTTCAATTAGCGATTTATAGGCATCAAGTAACTCCATGTATTTACCTACCATGGCAATGGTTATTTCATGCTGTGGATTCAGCTCACGCCTGAGCACATCATTCCACTCAGTCAAGTCCGCCTCTGGACAAGACAGCCCCAAACGTTCAACAACAATTTGATCTAATGACTGGTCTGTCAGCATCCGCGGAATACGGTAAATTGTATCCGCATCCTGTAGCGAAATAACCGCTCGCTCTTCAACGTTAGTGAACAATGAGATTTTACGACGCGCTGATGCATCAATATGTTTCTCGCTGCGACATATCAGAATATCAGGCTGCAAACCAATAGAGCGCAACTCCTTGACAGAATGCTGCGTTGGCTTAGTTTTAGTTTCACCTGCTGTTTGAATGTAGGGAACCAACGTCAAGTGCATCAACATCGCACGTTGATGACCTAGCTCAACTTTTAATTGACGAATTGCTTCTAAAAATGGCTGAGATTCAATATCCCCGACGGTACCACCAATTTCAACCAAAGCAATATCAGCATCGCCAGCACCTTGAACCACACGGCGTTTAATTTCATCAGTAATATGAGGGATAACCTGCACGGTTCCCCCTAAATAGTCACCGCGACGCTCTTTACGAAGCACATCCTGATAAACACGGCCCGTAGTAAAGTTATTATTTTGGGTCATAGTAGTGCGAATAAAGCGCTCGTAATGCCCCAGATCTAGATCCGTTTCTGCACCGTCTTCGGTAACAAAAACCTCGCCGTGCTGAAATGGGCTCATAGTCCCTGGATCAACATTAATATAGGGATCCAACTTGAGCATAGTGATATTCAAACCACGCGCCTCAAGAATAGCCCCAAGAGAAGCAGAGGCAATGCCTTTACCTAAAGAAGAAACAACGCCACCCGTGACGAATATATAACGAGCCATTAGCACCTACTAACTGTTGAACCAATTCTTGACGCCCCCACTGCCAACAGCGTGAAAACGCACCATAATACCTTGATCATGCGGCTCATAGAGACGCTACTTTAGATTAATTTCTGGCTGCTCAAGCAATTATTTCAACTCATTGATTAACTTATTACCTCCAATAAGCGCGCTGAAACCAGAAATAGCTAGTATCCGCTGGAGGCAACCAATGAAATAATCTATGAAATATCCACGTTAAGACAAAAAGAGACAAACAAGATGGGAAATCAGGATACCAAAAGACAAACAAAACGTAAAACAAGGCATACTTTATTCTGCGTTCACCCTGCTCCTCAACAGCAATTAGCCTGCTAATTAGTTAGCATTTTAATACAACCAAACCAATAAACTATTGGATATCAGTGTATTAGTGCTACAGTATCATTGTTGCATTTATAATAAAAAAATCTAGAGGTTGTTAGCTTACTGCCTCTGAACAAAAAGAGCACTTAATGATCTTGAATATAAACGAAAAAAATGTACTGATTACAGGCGGAGCTCAAGGCATTGGCCGCCTTTTTGCTAAAAAAGCGATCGAAGAAGGCGCAAATGTCATTCTCTGGGATATTAACTCCACCTCTTTAGAGCAAACAGCAAGAGAACTACGTAAAAAACAAGGCGCCAATGTATTCACTTACACCGTTAATGTATCATCCGTTAGCGCCATTAATGAAGCAGCCAAACAGGTTTTTAATGATGTTGGGACAATCGATATACTATTTAACAATGCTGGCATCGTTGTTGGAAAACCCTTTATTGAACACACAGAAGCAGACATTGATAAAACACTGGCGATTAATACAGCAGGTCCTATGCATGTCACCAATGCTTTTATGCACGGCATGATACGTAATGGTGGCGCTCGTATTGTTAATATTGCATCCGCTGCTGGACTAGTGGCCAATCCCAAAATGTCAGTCTACGCTGCCAGTAAGTGGGCAGTGATTGGCTGGTCAGAATCGCTTCGGCTGGAGCTAGAAAGAGCTGGTCACGATATTAAAGTAACTACGGTAACACCAAGCTATATTAATACCGGCATGTTTCAAGGCGTTAAAACACCTTTTTTTGTTCCTCTTATTCAGCCACAAAAAATAGTTGATCTCACCTGGGAAGGCATGAAGAAAGGTAAAATCTATGTTCGAGCCCCAAAAATGGTCAATCTGTTGCCGTTTCTCAGAGGCATTCTACCAACACGCGTATTTGATTTTATTGGTGGCAAGTTAATAGGAATATACAACAGCATGGATGAATTTAAAGGCCATACTGCTCCTACACCCACTCAAGATCAAGATCAAGATCCTGCAATGCATCAATAAATAGAAGCCCAAAAATTTACCCATAGTGGTAACTGGATTGAGAAAAGCAATTAATAACCCCATCGCATCGTCATAGGCAATGGGATTATACCCACTGGATACCACAAAACTACAGTGCACCAGCTTATATACTCAAGTTAGGCACTATGCTGGAAATCTGTCATTATTAACAGCATGGAAAATGATCTCATAGAACTCTACTCTGATTACTTATTGTCATCATCTGATAAGTCTTTAAAAATAAAGACGGAAGCGAAGGTATTCTCTACCGAGCTTGCAGTGATCATGATTATGATGCCAAAGATATCAGGATGATCTAAAAAAAACGGTGGAAAGTCGAGGTCTTCCATAACACACTGAAGTAGAATGCATTGCTGAGCAAACGCAGAGCAAACATATTTTTTATAAATTTACTCAGCCCTCCAACTGGAATTACTATCATTGAAGTAAACCCGAATCACTTTCAGCTCATAGCCAAAATTTATATGGCTAGTTTGACTAGCATAGCTAAAACAACTGAGAGCCTCGCAGCTACGTAACTTGAGTTATAAAGAAAAAATTATGGCCAGTTTCTAAGAAAATTATGAGCAGTATCTAAAGAATACAACTAGCAATATATGATATAAAGAAAATAAATCTGATACGGAAAGTGATTTAAATGCTTAAAAAAATTGACCTTATTATGCTTTCAATTCTGGTTATTTTAACACTTCCAACTTATTGGTTAAGTGCTGTTAACTCTTCAGGCTCTCATGATATTTCAACCATTAAAATCAAATTTAGTGCTGCTACTAGCAATAGTGCACACGAGCCAGAAACTAAAATACCTGACTTTAGTCAAATAACAGATACCAAGAGGAAAAAACAGGCTTTCTTTGATTTCATGCTCTCGATGGTGACTGCCCAAAATGAAGCATTATTAACCTTAAGAAAGGCTGTTCAAACTTTGGAACAAGATGCTCAACTTACCACTAAAAATAAGCAGTGGCTTGCTAAACTCGCTAAGCATTATCAAGTCAATATGCCAGAAAAACTAGATGCTTTATTTTTTTCTCGCTTATTAGCGAGAGTGGATATTATTCCAGCATCTTTAGCTTTGGCTCAAGCAGCTAATGAGTCTGCATGGGGGACATCCCGATTTGCCCAACAAGGCAATAACTTATTTGGTCAGTGGTGTTTTACCAAAGGCTGTGGCATCGTGCCGACTGGGCGTCCATCTGGGGCTACCTACGAAGTTAGGAAGTTCAGCTCTCCAAGCGACTCAGTTCGCGCCTATATGTATAACCTGAATACTCACCATCAATACAAGCACTTTAGAGAAATCAGAGCAGCACAACGGGCTAAACAACAGCCTATTACCGGCCTAATACTGGCTGAGGGATTACGCGGTTACTCTACCAGAGGTATAGATTACGTAAATGAACTTATCAATATGATAAGATATAACAACTTAGTTAACTATGATGCCGTTAAGGCCATGCCAAAAAAATAAGTTGTAATATACTCAAACGCTTTCAAGATGCTCGCGTTTATTCAGCTATAACCCTTCATTTTAAGGAGTAAGCTTGGAAGAAAAATGAGCATCTTGAATTCACTTGGGTATATAGGCTGTTTTTGATCATGTGATACTAATCATCTTTTTCTAACTACGCTATTATGCAGACCATCTAAACAGCAGCGATACGTTAGCACTTCTCGCAATAGCTCTGCTATCACCGGTTATTTGGCCTTTTCTAGAGTATCGCTGTCCATACATATTAAAGCTGTATTACACGATAATGATAAAGAGTGACCCTAACGTAGGACACTCTTTATTTATTAGAACCATAGGCTATCAAACAGGCTGTTTACTCTTTTCTTGACTATTTTTCTCTTCAGATGCAGGTACTACATTTAAAAGCTCCGCCCTGATCATCCGTTCAATTTCAACGGCCACCTCAGTATTATCTTGCAAGTATTGAGCAGCATTAGCTTTACCTTGACCAATTTTATTGCCTTTATAGGCATACCAAGCGCCAGATTTATCAATTAGCTTCAATTTAGTACCCAGCTCTAGTAATTCACCCATGCGGTAAATACCTTTGCCATAAAGAATTTGGAACTCGGCTTGGCGAAAAGGCGGCGACACTTTATTTTTTACTACTTTTACTCGAGTTTCATTCCCAATCACTTCGTCACCGTTTTTCACAGCTCCTGTGCGTCGGATATCAAGGCGAACAGACGAATAAAATTTCAAGGCATTACCTCCGGTAGTCGTTTCCGGATTGCCGAACATAACACCAATCTTCATACGGATCTGATTGATAAAAATCACCAGACAATTGGCCTGCTTAATGGACCCAGTAATTTTCCGCAATGCCTGAGACATCAAACGAGCCTGTAATCCCACATGTGCATCGCCCATATCCCCTTCAATTTCTGCCTTAGGAACTAAGGCGGCAACAGAGTCGACCACTACTACATCTACTGCGCCAGAGCGCACTAGCATATCGGTAATTTCTAAGGCCTGCTCTCCGGTATCAGGCTGCGATACATAAAGATCATCAACATTGGCACCCAGCTTTTTGGCATACTCAGGGTCAAGTGCGTGTTCAGCATCAACAAAAGCACAGGTTGCCCCTTGTTTTTGCGCTTGCGCAATAACACTAAGGGTAAGGGTTGTTTTGCCTGATGATTCTGGCCCATATACTTCTACAATCCGCCCTTTAGGCAATCCGCCAATGCCCAAAGCAATATCAAGCTGCAAAGAACCCGTAGAGATAGCTGGAATGGCTTCTATCTTTTGGTCACCCATACGCATCACAGTACCTTTGCCAAACTGACGCTCAATTTGACCAAGGGCAGCTTGTAATGCTTTCTTTCTGTTGTCGTCCATTATGTAAAACCCACCTATACCACAGATTAATCAATCAGAGATTAATATTTAAACACATACTGTATATTTGTCCAGCCTTAGAGACTATTGATAATTTTTTTGCGAGCCATTTGCTAAAGCGTCTCATGCTCTCTGACAAAATCAAGCATTCCCTCAAGTGCTGCAACCACTGACTGATATCGAATAGCCTCACGGTTACCGGAAAACTGAAAATATTTAGCAGATACGGTTACCATAGAAGCAAAAGCAATCCAGACAGTGCCTACCGGCTTGCTTGCCACAGCCCCAGAAGGCCCAGCAATGCCTGTAACAGCTAATGCCACATCGCCACCAAGGTGTTCGATAGCACCTGTTGCCATGGCGCAAGCTACTGGCTTACTAACTGCACCATAGGTTACCAATGTTTCAAGTCGTACACCTAGCAGGTTGTGTTTTAGCGAATCTGAATAAGAAATAACGCCACCTGCGAACCACCTAGAACTGCCTGAAAGCCCTGTTAATGACTGACCTACCCAGCCTCCGGTACATGATTCAGCTGTAACCAATGTTAACGATCTTTCTATAAGCTTCTCAGCTAACTCATCAACGAGAGATTCAACTAGCATGAAATTATCCTCATCTATCACATATCATATGACTTTTGTGTTAGCCTCAGCTTTAATCTATAAGGAAGTGATCAAACAACTAACTCACCCTCTCATCAAATGATGGATAATTTGTATAATAATGGATGCAAACACCAACACTATCACCCACCGGGATAGTCGGCGTTGTTGATCAAAGCCCATTGGATTGCCATAACGCTCAGCAATATTTACTAAAACTATTAACATCAAGCCAAGCCCGAATAAAATGGCCAATAGTTTCATGCTCCATCTCCTAATCCTAGCGTCAGAGCATCATACCATGTGCTGCATCAGCGATTATAACGAATATCTAGCTGCTAGCGAGCCTTCAACCGAAAGCTCATGTCTACATTGACTACCTGATAGAGGAATAACCTATTAAAAAATAATATCTTTATAAACGCTCAAGAGAAAATTTCTCTAAATTATGTGATAGCTAATTGTCGGTTAGCAATATGCGCTCTAATTTACACCTCTTACCATTTTATTGGAAAAACACTACTATCGCTTTTATTCTGATAGATATTGTACTTTACCTAAAATAGGGTCATTACATGATACGGAGTGCTGGATGGGATTGATGTTACCCCGCATAAAAGTAATGATAGGCATCTTGGTTGCTGCGTTAGCCGGTCTACTGCTGCTCATTTTGGTGGCTAATATTTTGGTAACATCCACCACTGAAAAATACCTTTACTCAGATATTTCAACTACTCCATATAATAAAGTAGGCCTACTGCTCGGCACTAGTAAATACTCTCGCACCGGAGGTATTAATGATCATTATCGTCTGCGACTACAAGCCGCCTATGCGTTGTTTAAAGCCAAACGAATTGATTACATCTTGATTAGCGGAGATAACAGCACGCCATATTATGATGAACCCACAACTATAAGACACGATTTATTAAAAATGGGTGTTCCTGCTAAAAATATATACAGAGATTATGCGGGTTTTAGAACATTGGACTCTATTATCAGAGCTAAAAGCGTATTTGGTCTCAATAAGTTTACCATTATATCTCAAGGCTATCTGAATAATAGAGCGCTTTATATTGCTTTCAACCACCATATTGACGCCATTGCTTTTAATGCTGGCTCTGGAGCTAACAGCGATACCGTCAACTGGATACGAGAAATTCTGGCCAGAGTACTTGCCTTATTTGAGCTCCATCTACTTGATACTGAACCTCGTTATTTAGGTTCAAAGATTCATATAGGGGAAGCACCTCCAACCTAGCTTTCTAATTGCCACTGATAAAAATAAAGCTCTCTGTTTGAGTCAACTCAGCGATTAATTAAGATACGTCAGTAAAATGGCATACACGGCTAATGGTCATAGTTTAATATGACCATAATAAACATAACTAAAAAGACCAGAGCAGATAAAGCAAATTATAATAAATTCAGTTAACCCAGAGCTGTAGCCCTTGCTACCTTTATTGCCAGTATAATAATACCATCCCACTATATAACCGGCATAAAAAATAATTAGCTTATCCGAAAAAATAATAGTGATTTAATATCATGATTACTAAATAACTCCCTATAGTTAATTTATAATATGAATATTTTTTATCTATTAATACGTATTGATGAATAAACAATTTATCATTGACTCAGTATATGCACTAGCATTTTACTTATGGATAATTTTGATAGCGTTACAATTAAAACAAAACATAGCCTAGCACATACATTATTAAAAAAAGTGCTGCTTGCTGCCATCATTGTTGGTACTGTCCTGAGTAGTATTCAGCTTATATTTGACGCCCATCAATTTAATAAGCAACTAGATAATCAGACAAAAAAAATGCTTTCTATTGTTACCCCCTCTATCACTGAGGCTGCGTACCATAGTGACACCAAAATGGGCGAAGAGGCTTTGTCGAGGCTGCAAAAAATACACGAAGTACGTTTTGCAGTTATTCATCTGCTAGATGGTTCGACACTGGCTTCTATTGAAAAACCGCTTTATCAAACCCCTTTGCGATTATTATCTGACGCTATTTTCCTCCCCACCCGAGAATATCATTGGCCTTTGCTGATTAACCCATCATCAACAGAAAGATATGGCATTCTAAGTGTAGCCATTGATACCGCTTACGACGGCAAAGCATTTATCCAGCGATCAATGCTAATGGTGCTATTGGGCATTATGAGGGCGGTTATAATGGCTTTATTGCTGTATTGTATTTACAGAGCATTACTCACGACACCGCTGAACACACTGATAACTTCTCTGACACACATTAATCTCGAAGAGCCAGGTAAGAAAAAACTTATCGCCCCTCAAGAACATGCATGCAATGAATTAGGTTTATGGGTAAAAACGGCCAATCAGTTACTCAGCAGCATGGCACATAATCTTGATTTACGACAAAAAGCCGAAAGGCAGATTATGACGCTTTCTCACTACGATTATCTTACAAGACTACCCAATCGCAAGTCATTGCAGAAACACCTTGCAGAAGTACTAGATACTGCTTCACACCAACAAGATCAAGTTGCTATTCTCTGTTTAGGTCTTGATGACTTCAAGTCACTCAATGCACAATTCAGTTTCAATCTTGCTGAGCATACCCTGATCAGTCTTTCTGATCGAATCAGAGAAAAAGTTAGTGAAACCATCTATATAGGGCGTCTAGGAGAAGACCAATTTACCTTAATAATGTCTCAGATAGAGCAACCTTATGAAGCAGCTAGTTTAGCTGAAGCCGTTTTGCAGATGCTACGTGAACCAATTGAAATTAACGGACAACAAATCACAGTGAGCGCCACTATTGGCATATCACTTTTCCCTGATGATGGGAATTCTGTTGATAGGCTACTTCAACAAGCAGAGTTTGCCATGATAATGGCTAAGTCTCGTAGTCATAATCGTTATCAATTTTATATTGCCGCGGTGGATAAAGAAACGCGGCAACTGAAAAAATTAGAAATGAATCTCCACAATGCACTGCAAAATAATGAATTTCATTTGTTATACCAACCACAGATTGATTATGCCAGTGGTCAAATCACAGGTGCAGAAGCCTTGTTACGCTGGCAGCACCCTGAGCATGGTCTTGTATCGCCTGATACGTTTATCCCTATGGCGGAAAGTAACCTAGATATTATTCCTATAGGAAACTGGGTGCTTGAAACTGCCTGTCTTCAACTTAAGAGCTGGCATCAAGCAGGATTTACCGATATTAAAATGGCTGTTAATTTGTCTGCTCTGCAACTTAGAGATAAAAGCTTATCAAAAAAAATTGATAGCTTACTGCGCCAACATCAGCTCCCTGCGAAAGCATTAGAGCTTGAAATAACAGAAACATTTATAATGGAAAATACCACCGTAGCAACCGAGCATCTAAATAATATTAAAGCTATTGGCGTGACACTTGCGTTAGATGATTTTGGTACCGGCTACTCATCTCTTAGCTACCTTAAACAATTCCCTTTTGACAAGCTAAAAATTGATAAATCCTTTATTGAAGGGGTTCCAAGCAATACAGACAACACCGTGATTGTAGAAGCTATTATACAAATTGGCTCCAAGTTTAACCTTACCGTTCTGGCAGAGGGAATAGAAGAAAAAGAACAAGAAATCTTTCTAATAAGTCAAGGCTGCCAAGAAGGTCAAGGGTATTACTATGGCAAACCGATGATCTCAGATAACTTTATTGAATTGCTACGCAGTCAATAATTTTTCAAGGGATCAGCCATGATGAAAGTGGTAAGTAGTACCAACTGTGTTTCCTAGTTACCGTAATAAGCATGAGAAGACGGAATGATGAATAATAGCAGAGCTATTGCAAGGAATTGCAATGCTATGTTGGTGCCCGAAAGAACCGCGCAATAACGTAATTAGAAAAAATGATTGGTATCAAACCAATGATTAGCATAACTCAAATCCATTTGACCATTCCTCGCCTTATCAGGCGAGAGGTTATAATGAATTAAAACGTTATGCTGCCTGCTGACTAAGGCGCTCAGTAATGTAAGACGCCAGCTGTTGCTGCTCTGACTCAGAGAGCCGTAATACGAGTTTGGTTCTACGCCGGAGAATATCTTCTGCACTGCCAGCCCATTCATGCTTTATCAGATAATCAATCTCTGCTTCGGTTAAACCACTACCAAAGTGCTTGCCCAACTCTTCCTGAGAGGTAGTGCCTTTGAGAAAAGTATGCGCCAATGAACCATAGCTAGTACTGAACCGCTCGACCTGTAAGGATGAAAGCCAAGGGTATTCTTGTGTAAGCTGATTAGCATATTGTTGTGGTGAGACCATGTCTTCACCACCAGGAAGAACCATCTTGGCCGTCCAAACACTCCCTGCTTGCGGAAAATAACGAACCAGCTTATTAACCACCGCTTCTCCAAGCTTTCTATAGGTCGTTAGCTTGCCACCGAAGATACACAGCAAAGGTGCTTGACCTTGGTTATGGTCTAACTCAATTGTGTAATCTCTGGTGATCGCTTGCGGAGAGTTAGACTCATCTTCACAGAGCGGGCGAACACCGGAGTAACTCCAGACAATATCAGATTTAGTGATTTGCGTTTTAAACTGTTGATTGACCACATTGCATAAATAATCCATTTCATAACGGGAGCAAGTAGCTTCTGAAGGATCACCTTTGTACTCAATATCTGTCGTGCCAATAAGCGAAAAATCATGCTCATAGGGCAAAACAAAAACAATACGATGATCATCATTTTGTAAAATATAAGCTCTTGATTCATTATGAATCCTTGGCACAACGATATGGCTACCTTTAATCAGTCGTATTTTTCGTGGTGAAACCAATCCGAGCTGTGTTTCAATCAAGCTCTGTACCCATGGTCCAGCAGCGTTAACGAGCACCTTACTTTTGAGTGTGTATTTCTTGCCTGAGATGCATTCTTGAACCGTTATATGCCAAAGGTCACCTTGTCGTTTAGCCGCTATCAGTTCAGTGCGCGTTTTGACTTCACCTCCCAACTCTCTAAGCTTTATAGCATTTAAAACCACCAGTCGTGCATCATTTACCCATGCATCAGAATACTCAAAGCCTTTTTTGAACAGAGGCTGCAAAGGAGACTTGCTATCAAAGCGAACACCTCGGCAGCTAGGTAACGAAATTCTAGTGCTAAGGTTGTCATAAAGAAATAAGCCTGCCCTGATCATCCATGCGGGTCTTAATTGAGGGCGATGTGGCAAACAAAAACGCAGTGGCCAAGCAATATGCGGCGCCATTTTCAATAAAACTTCTCGCTCAGCCAACGCTTCCTTGACCAATCTAAACTCATAGTGTTCTAAATAACGCAGTCCGCCATGAATGAGCTTACTGCTAGCTGATGATGTTGCGCCAGCTAAATCCCCTTTTTCACATAACCCAACTTTAAGGCCCCGACCAGCAGCATCAACAGCGATACCGACGCCATTAATGCCACCACCAATGACATAAAGATCAAAAACAGATTCAGCACGATTAGGCTGCATAATTCACCAAACGAACATTTTCGAGTATTTGCGAATGCTATCACCCATTATCAAGCAAAATCAAATGCTAGAGTAGACTTTTTATATAAAACGGATGCCCGTATGGATATTAAAATGCGTTAACTGACCCAACTACCTTATCTAGACAGTAGTCAAGTAAAACTTGATATATTCTATCCCTCTCAGCATAGCTGCATTAGTACTCAGGGCTCCTCTGCTTTTCTATGCTCTTTTCTGCTGATGTGATAGAGGTAGAGGGCTCATTAAACGGATAATCTGCCTATTATTTTGTTATATAGCGAAAGAGGTAAGTGCTTTAGCACCCCCATAATCAAACCAAAACCAAAAGGAAAACGAATTTCAAACCGAGAAGACTGTAGCCCTTTGATAAGAACATGTGCCGCTTTATCACTGTCCATAAGGAAGGGCATAGGAAATGTATTTTTATCGGTTAAAGGTGTTTTTACAAAGCCGGGATTGATCACCTGTATTTTTATAATGCGCTGATCGATCTCTACCCGCATGGATTCTGCCAAGTTAATCAAAGCTGCTTTACTTGCTCCATACCCGCCAGAATTCGGCAAGCCTCTATATCCAGCTAAAGATGCGTTAATAGCAATATGGCCTTGACCTTGCTGTTTAAATAATTGCATTAAAGGTTCAATGCAATGACACACTCCCATCACATTCAACTCCATCTGCTTCTGAATAAGGTAGCAATCAAAGTCAATAGCTTTCATTGGTAGATAAGTACCTGCGTTAAGCACCGCTAAATCTAGCTTCCCCCAGCTAGCCTCTATAGCTTCAACAGCCATGAGTACAGCTGAATAATCAGTGACATCTAAAGGCACGATATGAATATCACCTGATAACTCAGCACTATCAGCAACCAGCTGCTGCAAGTTGTCGATACCACGAGCACTCGCTATTACATTAACGCCGGCAGCAGCCAAAGCCATAGTAAGTGATCGTCCAATACCTTGGCTCGCACCCGTAACCCATACGTTTGTCCAAGGTAACTTACAATCTGACAGCTTATATTGTTCTCCCATGGTATCCCTCCTGCTTAATCACTTGATGCAATAAACACAGCGCAGTTCAATATTTGAGCCATCATCACCTTTAAACCATAATTTGACCCAATGACCGGATTGAGAGTACCAAACCTCTGTGTCCTTCAAATCACCGTTATAACGATACCGGTTAGCTTCGATAACACCTTTATTGGTTGCTATCTTTTCCTTTCCCTTGAAAACTAAGGTGTACTGGTTTTCAGCTCCGGTTAACGTATTTAGTAGCCGATCACTATTAATCACATCACTGTTATAATGATTGCTAGTTAAAATAGGGAGCTTAATTTCTACCTTACCTAATGGTGTTTGTCCTTTTAATAAAGAGGACTCTTCATTTGTACGCACGTTAATTTTTTTTATTTCTCCATTTCTGTCTTCCTCAACATCTAACTGCTGAAGTAAGTCATTACGCCAATATTCATTAGATTGATAAAAATATTTATACGACAGCAGAAATAAAATAGGCACCTTTAGATTCATCACACTCTTAATCAACCAACCTTTTTGTTGTCGTTCAAATTTAGTGACAGAGCTACCTACATAGTGGTCATTTCTATATACATCGAAGGTTATTTCTGTGCCGTAAAGCTGATCCCAGTCTTTTGCAAGTACCTGACTAGATAGTAACGTCAAGCACAAATATGCAGTGAGGTAGCGCATCATTTATAGGGTTCCTGCTTGCTGAACACAAAGGTTAACGTACCCAGCTTGACTCCCCATTTACTCATCGTTGCTCTATTAATAACGATATTATCGTCTTGTAAAAAAAGCCAATCATCAAATTTCACCCGCCACTTACGCCCATCTACTGGGAGGTTCATCTCATATTGCCAATTAAATGCATTACCTGCCCGCTTGCCCTTGGCAACACCTATAACATCATCTGCCGTTCCCTTGTAAGCATTATTCTTCAATATATCGATAGTCCAAATACGCTTGTCAACAGAGCCGTCATCGTAGATAAAATCTTCATCAAGGATAAGTTGATTATTAACAATTGAGCCATGCATAGTCACTTTAAAAGATCGCTTTAGATTACCAAAACGATCTTCAAAAATGCCCCAGCCTTGGGTTTTTCCTTGAAAATAATCTTCTATTTTAAACTCGGGTTTATTATTTTTAAAATCATTCACTTTCATGCTGCTGCACCCTGTAAGACTTAGTACGCTGAAAAATAATAACCATAGGTAGCGTTTTGATATCATATAATGTACTCCTTCTTATGCGTGAGTTTTCTAAGTAGATGAATATTTTTCAGCACAAATAAACTGTGCATTAATACCTCTTGACAATAAACAGCATAACAACTTCAGATGCGGATTAAAGGCATTACCTTCCCTTTACGCGTAGCACTAGCCATATCTATGACATATCTTGCTATCTCCTTATAAGTTTTATTCTTCAATAGAAGTTACGCATTAATAGTAAAAATATATTATTTGTAAAACCAAAAAGGCCAAATCAAGCTATCAATTGATCATAAATATACATTTTTTTTTGTTCTTTATCCTAATTTTTTATGCACTGACGTGAAAGTTACACTTTTACGTAGCTCAGCTAGAAACATTAATGTAACTAGTTTTAAAAGCATCTTTTATTTGTTAACAGATAAATCCTATTCAATATATCAATAGTCTGAATATGCTTGTCAACGAAGTCTTCATCACAAAAAAATCTTATTCCACCTGAAGTCAGATTCAGACAATGCGTAAATATAATATAAGACACTGATTTTATATCATCCATGAACCCCTTACTGTGCATAGCTCTCAAAGTGGATTATCTTTTGTCAGCACATATAAGCTAACATCTATACTGCCTGATTTAAATCCTGCCTGACAGTATGCAAAATAATAGTTCCACATACGCCTGAAATGATTATCAAAACCAAGCTTGCTAATCTCAGCCCAGCGATCGTTAAACCGGTTATACCATGCTTCTAGAGTACGGGCATAATCATCAGCAAACGATGTCATATATTCTATTTTTAGCCCTGCATGCTTTACATGCGATCGAATTTTGCTATCAGATGGGAGCATGCCGCCAGGAAAAATATGTTTTTGGATAAAATCAACACCTTGACGATAGTCTTCAAAGCGCTCATCTTCTATTGTAATTGCCTGAATAACAGCCATACCACTGGATTGGAGTCGGTTAGCTATAGTTTGAAAATACGTCCCCCAGCGAGCTTCCCCAACCGCTTCAATCATCTCAATAGAAACAATTCTGTCATATTGCCCAGATACATCACGATAATCTTCCAGACAAACGGTACCGTTGAGGTTTACCTTTTTAAGCTTGTTTTTAACGTAAGCTAACTGCTCAAGGGACAAAGTAATTCCCTTATAGTGGGCTAGTGGCGTTTTTTTAAGCGCAGCTTCTGCAAAACCACCCCAACCACAGCCAATTTCCAGCACACTTTGTTGCTCTTGAAGCTTTAATAATTTAATAATACGCTGGTATTTATGACTTTGAGCCTGCTCTAATGAATCATCTTCTTTTTCATAAATTGCACTAGAATAAGTCATGCTGCGATCAAGCCACTGCTGGTAAAAGCTATTACCTAAATCATAATGAGCAGCAATATTCTTTTTACTGCCTGATCGACTATTTGGTCTCAGTAAGTGAAATAGCCGGTTCAACATTTTGCTAAAAAAGGTACCCTGAAAGCCGCTCTCCAATGCTTGTTCATTTGCCATCGCCCAATTAGTTAAAGCAAATAAATCAGGCGTATCCCAGTCATTGTTTATATAAGCCTCAGCCCAGCCGAGCATGCCATCTTTCAAGACCTTAAAAATTGCACGCTGCCGATAGATTGTTATTCTTGGTATAGGGTTATTGTTTACCGGTTTGCCTATTTTTCTAGCTATCCCATCAGGCCCAGCAACCTCAATGGCACTGATAGGTAACCTATCAAATCGCTTAAAAAGCCAGCGATACATAACAGTCGGCTTATAGAATCGACGATAACTTGTTACATTGTTGTTATTAAAAACTTCCATTTCAAGTCCTGTTAGCGGGTCATTTTATCCCCAAGGCTAGAACTAACACGCTCAGCTTTTGGTTGATATCGATAAACCTTTAAGCCTTTAAAGTATAAGCGTGCCGCCTCCCATAAAATGCCAAACATGACTTTAAATGTCATCAATGGCATTTTAATAAACTGCTTTAAAACACCCTTATTGCTGATTTCAAGACGTTCACCTGTCATTGAAGCAAAAAACACAATTCCATCAGCATCCTTCATATTAATGGCTATAGATAAAGATTTTTTAGGCGGTTTTACTCGAAAACCGTAACAATAATCCATCGCCATAAAAGGCGACACATGCATTTTTTTATTAGCTCTCTGTCTTATTGTGTATAAATCTTCTAATCGATAATAGCAAGGAATAATGTATGTATGTCGTTCATCAAATGTATTACTTACTTCATAAAGCACTGCAAGAAGTACATTATTTCGGTTATAACAAAAATAAACACTTAATGGGTTAAAACTATAACCCAACATGCGAGGAAAGCAGAGCAGAGAAACTCTATCAGGCAGTTCTATGTTATGAGCCAGCAACTGTTGACATACTTGCTGCTTAAGTGGAGTTATTGAACCATCGCCATAATCTTTATCATAAAATGATAACCAGTTGGGCTTATTTCTTGAAAAATACCGTAACGATTGATCCAACTCATCTAGCTCATCAAGATCAATTAACCATGATGAAACCTTATAAACAAAACGATGAGCTTTTGGCCTTAGTCGATGATGATAAACATTGACTGAATACATGCAAGAATTTTTCATTGCACGTACTCAGTGGGAGCCTTTTTCTGGTGGGCAGATAGAGCTAATCGATAATTTTGATTTTTTACCTGCCAAGGACGCTTTACCTGTCCTAACTGTTCTGCAACGGCAAGTCCTGACTGCAAACCATCTTCATGAAATCCATAGCCAAGGTGCGCACCACAATACCACGTTCGCCGATCACCCTGTATTGACCAAATAGCAGTTTGAGCATTATGGGTATTCTGGTTGAAAATCGGGTGATCATACAGATAGCAGCCATGCACTTTTGACGCATCAAACTCTAACGCTGGGTTCAAACTCACAAAAAGAGGTAGGTCATCAATAGCCTGAAGTCGATTCATCCAATAAGTCACTGATGGGCTGCTATTATGCTGACCTCCATGGTAATTCCAACTAGACCAGGCTCGTCTGTTAAACGGCATTACGCGTTCATCGCTATGGAGTACGGCTTTATTACGCTGATAGGGAAAAGCCCCCAGTATACTTTGTTCATCATCACTAGGCTTATCAAGCAATGATAGCGCCGTGTTAGCATGGGTTGCCATCACAATCTGATCAAATGTCCATTCATCACCTTGAAGATCACAAACTATAACTACCTTGTCTGAGCGTTTGATTCTAACTATATTACGATGGCTTAGCGCTGCATTCCCTAGTGATAAGATGATTTTTTTAACATATTCTTTACTTCCTCCTACGACTGTTCGCCATTGAGGTCTATTAGCTATCTGTAGTAGGCCATGATTTTGGCAAAAACGCAGAAACGTCAATGCTGGGTAGTCTAGCATTTTATCTACTGGGGATGACCAGATAGCAGCACCCATAGGCATAATATGTTCATAAATAAATCGCTGACCAAACCCATTATTATGCAGTAGCTGACCTAAGGTGATATCGCAACCAAGTAATTGCAGCCAAGACGAACTTAAACGGTAAAAACGACTGATATCCCAAAGCATTTTCCAGAAACTTACAGACAGTATATTTTTTCGTTGAGCAAATAACGTGTTAATTGACGTACCCGAATACTCTACTGCACCCTGATGCAAAGAAACGCCAAACGACATGTCCGTACCTTGTGTTGGCACTTTCAAGTAATTAAACAGTTGGACTAAATTTGGATAAGCTGGCTCATTATAAACAATAAACCCTGTATCCACAGAGATATCACCTTTTTTCCCTTGAACGGTCACAGTGTGGCTATGGCCACCAAACCGAGGTTCTTTTTCAAACAAAGTAACATGATGCTTTTCTGACAAAAGCCAAGCACACGACAAACCACTAATACCTGAACCAATAACCGCTATTTTTAGTGGTGCTTTTGTCATAAATTTTGCCTTTTTCTTTTTACCATCTATCAAAGGTTATACAGATTGAATCTTCTATACTCAAGTTATTTGAAGATTCAGGGTTTATTATCTGAAAATTATCGTCATCCTTACTCGCTAATGAAAGGCCTATTTCTAATAATGTGATGATCCGATGCACTAAAAATGGTCACGCCTGTGTGCAATTTTTTGCGCCTCTCACTATTCTGTGACTGGCATAGTCCAAAGCGCCATGTTGCTGTTTCCTATTGTAGTAGCCTTCTATGCATTGAAATACAGCCTGACGGGTAGTTTCCCTATTCATCAGCGGATCCTAGAGGATTGATTGTATTTCTAATAAAGAAAAGTTGATTTCATTGGTGAAGGCTCAGAAGAGTTGATAGTGCTCTCGGTATATAAACTCGCCGATTACTTTGTTATGAACTTTTTCTGATCTTGAAAAGCAGATAGACTGACGAAGCAGCCGCTTCAAACGTGTTCTAAAATTGAGGTTCTGCCGCTCTATCCGCTGAGTAAAGTACTTACCTATAACATGTCGCTCTTTTGGCAAGTACTTTGTATATGATTGCTAATGTCTGTACGAGAACCCCTTGGGGGGGGTACGCTTGGTATAGAAGGGTGAGTCCTGTATCTTACATTTGTGCTGCCTCTTTCCTTAAAATAGGGTCATTATGATATAGATAGTTTCTGACCACCAGAATAGATCGAGGAATACTATTGATATCTTCAGCAGGAATTTGAAATATTTTTTTCTGATCAAGAAACTGTTCACAGTTATCAGTATTGTCAAATTCCAATGGACTTCCACCGTGAACCATAATCATGGTGTCTGTTTTTTTACTTTCCTTAGTCAGTGGTTCTTTTTCTTCCTCTATACCATTGTACACAGTATTCTGATCGATCATATATCCGCTCAACGGTTTATCAAGAATATCGCAAACTACCAGTGGAGTCGTATGCTCTTTACTGGGTGTTACGACAACATGGTTTTTAGAATCAATCAAAGCACGAGCTGCTGAGTTATATGAAGCAAGAGGTGAAGTAGCCGGCCAGTCACTGTCTGCATAATACCTATTTTCAGAGGATGTCAGAGCTAAGCTCATCGTTGCCTTATTACTGCACTGACTATGTAAAACCATAGTTTGAAGGTGGTCTACTAATAAATTATTTTTTTTAAAGAGATCCTGATGAAACCTCAGACGCTTACTAGTAGAGGAAAAATGAAAGTTTACACGTATCTTGGATACAAAACAGCGCCCTTTACTTAAACCCTTAGATAAGTATGCAAACTTTAACAGCGGCTTAAAATCATCTTTTTTATAATCAACAATGTGACTGCTAGCCTGTTCCTCACCATCAGGTCCTATCATAGGCCTAACTAAAAAACAGGTATCCATAAAATATGCACGTAAATGATGACAGTAACCAATATTTATACCATCAAATATAGCGTTATTTCTAACCTCTTTTTGTGTTGGCATACAAAATTGTGATGAGAGTTTATCCATAAGATCTGCACAATCACTAAACGGATTGTTTTTACTTTTTGCTAGATCATTGTGTTGGTAGTGTGATGATGCTTGCTCACCCCAAAAAGAAAAACCGTACTGCTTAACACGCTCCAAGCTTTTATCTAAAAAACTATCTTTTTTAAGATCTGATTCCTCAAAAAAAAGAAACCGATTTGCGCCAAACTGTTTCTCTGTTAGCGTTATGCCATTAAATCCATTAATTTGAAATCCGATATATTTATATTCGTGATCGTCATCTAAAAGCTGTTTATTTGTTATACCATCTATGCCCCCTATTTTGAGAACTTGTTCATGAAGAACTTTACAATCAGATAAACAAGCATGATTTTCTGTTTCTACTATTTGTTTATAGCGCTGGCATATATTTAACTCAGCAAAAGCCTCTGAAATAAAACTCACAATAATAAAAATAAAAAACAAACTAAAGTACCGAATATTCATTAAAGTTAACCGCTATGACTGTATAGAAAATAAAATCTGTTATTTTCCTTAATAAAGACAGAGCTATATTTCACTTATTAGGCTATATATTAATTATAAATTCTCATAACCGATAGAAAATAACTCAAATAGCAATATAGCTTAAAATAAGCGATAACAAGCTAGGGGGCGTTCTCAATTAGAGAAAATAAAGACATTTGTAATATAATAGAACTTACGCATTGACAGACATCCAAAAAAATTGCTAGATCAACAGAAAAACAACGGATGTCGTCGTGCATAGAAAAATAATACGGCCAACAACAGCTAAGTGTGACCTACCCAAATACATAGGGTTTTTGCTGTGTGAGCCCAAATCGGGGCTGTTGCATAACTTAAAAGGAAGCTGTTTTTTTGATAAAATACTTTCAAAGTAAACTTGCTTAGGAATGCATATGATCAGCCAGTCAGAACTCGTGAATTTAGAGGATCTTGTTGCC
>JAQYUY010000116.1 GCA_028728195.1 Endozoicomonas sp. (ex Botrylloides leachii) | reverse complement strand
TATTCTTACTCCTTTATTGCATTTAAATTTTTTTTTGCATTCCCACAGCCTAACTGATCTGAGACCAGATTATTATGTGGAGTGCTACTTGGCTGTACTTGATAGAGCAGTGTAGACGCTAGTTAAAAATTTTATCAATAAGTTATATGATTATTTGTGGAAAAATAATTTATACCCTTCAGTCTTTTTAATTAATGCGGAAATAGCTATTATAAGGCAGTGGCCTATTAAATTTTTGGTTCTAAAAATACCTTTACACTATTCAACTACAACCAGACACATTTTAATGAGACTTTTTGGCATACCTCATACCAGTTGATAATGATTTTTTGAAATAAATTAGCTAACTACTTGATAGCTAACCACTGTAATAAGTATGGGCAGCCAAATTCCATAACAAGACAGAATGAGGAGTCATAGCAAGGCTATTGCGAGGAGTTCCAGCGCCGTATTGGTATTCAGGTCGCCAGCGCAATAGCCTAGTTAGAAAAGATAATGGATATTACTGTGATGGTATCGCCGTATTTAAGATGCTGACCTGATCGCGATAGTCCATTAATGCTTGATCAGTTTTTAACGTATCGCTTGCATAGCTTAAAACCCGATTATCAATATGGAGTAATTTTTTTACAAAGGAGCTATTGTTGCGCAATTCATCGCTGGCATAGTCTAAAGCTTTTGGTGTCAGTTTTACAGCTTCAGTGATAAAATTCTCATCGCTAAGTAAGTTTGAGTGTGCAAATCTCAGTGGGAAGAATATATCATTAATCTCATCATACCTTCTTAATGCAGCGAGCACTACCTCATGATCCTCTTTAAGGGGGTTGCTAACATACGAGAATATAGCACTGCTATAACGCGAAAGGGCCTCCATAACAAACTTTTTATCGTTTTTAAGTCGATCACTGGCATAATAAAAATTAGGGGAGACCTTAATCGCCTCTGAAATTATTTCAGCATCATCCTTAATGTTTTTACCAATGTCGCGCAAAATATCGCGCAAAATATAAGGATGACGGCTTCCTTTCACCGCTGCCAATACCGCCTCCCGATTCTGTTTCCATGCACTACCTGCATAGTTATATGCTCGATAATCTTGATTGATGGCGGCTATAAATACATCGGGATCATTTTTTAACTTATCACTAGCGTATTTTAATGCAATGCCGCGTTTACTAACTGCCGCTAAGACTATGGATTTATCTTCTCTCAATCTATCGCTAGCATACTGAAGAGCACAAGCATCTGAATTGCAGGCAGTCTTCACTACGTCTATATCATCTCTCACAGTATCACTAAAATACGCGAGGGTATAACCGTTAATTTTGACCGCTTCATTGATAAATTTTTGATCATTTTTTAACCTATCGCTGGCATACTGGCAGTCCATGAAATAAGCGGAAACCGCTTTTAGCATAATTTCTTGATCATCAGAAAATGATTTAAGATTTATATCACTTACATCACTTACAGGTATCTTCTGCGAGAGAAATGCTAATATAACGTCCCTGTCTTTTAATAGCTGATCACTGACATCCTCAGGATAGATTCTCTCAGGAGAGATCAGGTGCAATATAAACTGCTTATCATTTTTCCAGTTCTCATCAAGATGTTTCCAGTCGCAGGCACGGTGCAAGAACGCCTCTCCCATTAAATCCTTATCTTTGTGCCACCTTGACCAGCCATTAATATTGGTCTTCATTGCTTGTGGATGCTGTTTGATCTGTTCCAAGATAAATTCACGGTTATCTATTAGTTTTTCACTGACGTGATCGAATACGTTGGCTTCGCCAAGGCACAGGGCATTGGTTACATGCTGTGGGTTGTCTGTTTTACCTACTACATATTTTATGGGGATGTTGTCTTGATCCAGCAATGCCATCAGCTCAGGATAGGGCCTCAGTAAAGGAAGTATTGTCTTAGGTCGCTTAATGACCATTACGTTGATAAAAGCCTTGAGTTCGCGTTGTTGATCTTTTTCTGAGAACATTTTATAAGCATTAATTAATAGGTCTGTTTTAACAGGCCGCCAATCGGTCATGCTATCTTCCAGTTCATTTAATCTCTTGTATGCCTGATTGAGGCGGGTATAAAAAGTTTCGTGCTTATAATTAATGCTGAAGAGCAGTTTCATAAAGCTATCGATATCCCATTCGCTCTGCTTCAGCTTGGTTTCTAAGGACGCAAAATCCCACGCTTTATTGTCATGTGTTCTCCAATCTAAGTTATTTATAATAGCTAGCATCAACAAACACAGCTCATAAAGCCGCTGCATCTCTTCTCGTGATGCAATCGGTGTATAATCTAGACTTAGCTTTCCTTCTTCTTGGTTCAACTTTAGTGTCATGCATGTTGGATCCATGTCACAGGCCCTTAGCGCACTAACTAGGAAGAAATAGCGCCTGCATGTTTTCGCCACTGTATGCTTGGCTATCAACTCATCGGAAAAAGATAGCTTTATTCTTCGGCTATTGTCGGTTTTATCCTGCTCAATCATGGCGGCTTCACATATGTAATTATCTATACGGGCATTAAGGTGAAAAACTGTGGGTATGTCGAAAATAGTGACCTCACTATCCAATGTTTTCAGTGCAGACACGATATCAGCGTTTACCAGAGTGTCTTCACCATCTTTGACAAACTGAGTCCACTTCCCATTGATACTTCTGAAACCGAAACTGCGCACATCTCTGTACTCGAAACCGTTCACTCTCCCTTGTCCGGATTGCTCTGCTATTACCGGTAGGCCACCAAAAAAACGTTTGTGAGTGAAAAAAATAAGGTCATGCAGGCTGTTGATTTCTGAAGCTACTTGCGGTTTGATAAGGTGTTGTAAGATGGATTTTAAATGCTGGCACTGTGCTAGCCATTCCTCATAGTGATTGGGTTCCAACGCCCCGGTAGTGTGCTGAAGTACAAAGCTCATGTTAGCAGTTTGCTTTTTGACAGCATTGGTCAACTCGATGAGTTTTCTTTTAAGCACAGTTAATTCATTGCGATAGTCGCTTATCAAAGCGTTATCCGTGTTACCGGCAAACGCCAAAAACTGTTCATACCCTGATAGCAACGCGTTAGCTTCTTCACAGAAATGGTTAGCTTCATTTTGTAGTTGTTGAGTAATGCTTTCGCAATTGCTAGACACGTTTCGTTGCTGGGGTGATAGGCATTGATGAAACACCCGATCGGTGTTGAAGTAATTAAGCAACCGATTGCTCTGCTGGTTTAACCAGATAAAGCTCTCCTGTGGTTTCTTGAGTAAGGGCGGGATTTGCAGTAATGCTTCGGCACTCATATCTTGAGTAAGTTTAGTAACTGTACCCAGAGTCGTATACTGTTCCAAATTAATGGGTTCTAATTCATCATGACTTAGTTCACAAGTGATAGTTATATCCCCTTGTTCATCAGCACTTGGTTGACAATCATAATGACAACGACTTTCCTGAAACTCTGGTGAGTTGTGTGTGGCACTAAAATACTTCAGTTCGCCATTATTAGAAATAATGATGGTTGTTGGGTCTGATTCATCAAGACTGGATGCTCTGTAAGAATCGTCAATTTGGTGGGTTATTCTAAAAGATTGAGAGGGATTTTGGCCTGATAAAATCCAGGAAATAACTATGTTATTAAAATTAAATGAGGTGCTGACTTCAGAATTAAATTCAAACTCTATTGGCTCTTGTGGCAGCAGACTATCCGAGTGACAAGCTAAAGTATTAAGTGCTTGGTGGGGGGGGTGTACATCTGGCACATTTAGTTTTTTTTTACATAAAGTCAGCTTAAATTGTGAGCTAGATTCATCATGTTCAAAGTCATTATTAGCATAATAAATGCGATTTATAACTGAATAATTTTTTAGTATTACATATTCAGGCAAAGAATCGACTATTAGTTGAAGAGACAATGCTTTGTCTTCACAATTTTTTTCTCCGCCACCGGCTTGAGAAAAATCACAAATAAAAGATAATGCTAAAGATAGCAATAAAAAAAATGACTTGAACAATGCTTTAATCGAACAACTACGGAATACAAATACATATAACCGCAGATATTCTTACTCCTTTATTGACTTTGAAATGATTTTTTTGCATTCCCACATCCGCACTGAACTGAGGCATGAAGGCAGATTATTATAGGGAATGCTACTTGGCTGTGCTTGATAGAGAAGTGTAGACGCTATTAAAAAATTTGAGCAATAAGATATAATTATTTATGCAAAAATAATTTATACCTTTCAGTCTTTTTAATTAATATGGAAATAGCTGTTATTATAAGGCAGTAACCGAATAATTTTTTGGTTCTAAAAATATCTTTGTACTGTTCAGCTAAAACCAGACACATTCTGATGAGGTTTTTGGCTATACCTCACACCAGTTGATAATGATTTCTTGAAATAAATTATCCAACCGCCTGATAGTTAATCTATTCAAACTTGGAGAAGCCTATAGTCTTTCGGTTTAATCTTTTAACTGAAATGGTATGGCTTCAGTAAGTTTAGTAACTTCTAAAAGGTTGATGAAACTTTGCAAATGAATATGTGGACTATGATACGATTTTTTCTTATTGCTGACATAACTCTATTGTACTGATATTTTTTCTGGAATTAATTTAGAGTCAATCAAATGGCTATCCAATAAAGGCTTGGTAATGATTGTAGGTATCAAAAATACTGCCGATGGTGAAAAGTTGAGCCTGTAATAAAGTGTAACTGTTATGTGAGAGAATAAAAAATCAGGTAAAAAATATAATATGTACCTTTATGACTAATAACTAGCCTTAAAATAGCAATTTTTTTAGTTAATGCACAATGTATTTTTGAAAGACTAGCCTGAAAGCGTAGTTGAAGCAGGTCAGAGAATTGTTAGTAGCGTAATTTGAAATAATAATATGAGTAGGCAACTGTGAAAATAACTGAATTTTTCAGACGAACCTCGACATCCTCTAATGAGCCAGCCTCTAGCCATGATAGCGTTAGCGTACAGCAGGAAGCTGCTACATCGACTATTAGTCACGGTAGAGCTATCAGCCATAGAAAAATTACGGATAGCAATGACATACAAGGTTTTTATCGCCCGCCATTTTCTGTGACTCATGCAGCTTTAAGTCGTGTACAAGTTAAGCTAGGTGAGCTTAGGAAAGAGCTGTTAAAGCCTGAGCAGTTCCTTGAAAAATATCCTGAAATAGTTCATAGATCGGTCATATATGAGCTGGTACGAGACGAGTCTATGTCGCAGGATATTAAACGGCTCTGCATGGCTAGACTTTATGAACTAAAAAGACAACTTTGCTCAACCTCCACTTTTGATTTTCTGAAAAAAAATAAAGGAGCTTCAATAGGAAAAGCGGATAACGGAAGTTTAAAGGAAGTTAAGGAATCATGCTTAAATCAAATAAAATCATTATGGGATTCTTTGGAAGATTTTGAAAAAGAACCAGAAAAATGGTTAAAGCAACTTGAAAATTTTGATAATGAACAAGGTTTGCTATCGCTGGCAGATATATTTAGTGCTTATTTATATTTACCTAGAGGTAAAAGTAAAATAGATTGGCTATATCAGATGAATGTATATCTAACAGGCGAGCTACAACAAGCGGAGGAATTAATTAAAAAAGAGGCTATTAAAACAACTGCTAAAATGAAAAAACAATTCAAGCAGTGGCAACAAGAGTGTAACAGCTTGGGTATTTCTCGCTTAGCTTATATGAATCTCGATAAAAATGGCCTAATGGGTAAATTATTTAATGATAACCCAGACTTAGCAGAAGATGTTTTAGAAATGCGGCTGAAAAATCTTCGAGAGGATGTCAAAAATACCTTTAGTACTTGGATTACTCGTCGGCGAAAGCAAGCCCTATCAGCACTGGAAAGTTTGGAGCAATGTCTAGTGAAGGTGAAAAGATCACAAGCTGATCCCATTCACCTTCAGACATTTCTTAATGAACTATATCAATATGAAAATAAGTTTGATAAGCGACCTTTTGCGCTGCTGCTTGATATGGCCTTTTTGACCAAGCCGGGAGAAAAAGAAATTAATTTTTTAGAAGTAACCAAATATAGAGGCTTTTTAGATCGTGCAAGTGATAATCTTATTCAAGAGAAAATAAATAATACCTATACGGAAGCCACTCCAAAAGCTATTGAAGGGTTATATATACCAGAAGCAGATACCTTTGATCATCAGGCCATTTCCGACTCCAGCCGAGATGTGTTGATAAATGATCCATCAACTGACGATATTGAACGAGAGTGGCCAGTTACAGTACCAAACGGGGTCTTGGATATCAATGCTCAGCTGGCCAACGCACTGAAACACTCTCCAGAAAAAGTGCAAGAGTTAGCGATGAGTTTGATTGAACCCCCTATTTTAGAGCGAGATAGAGTTATATTAATTGAGCCTCTTGATAGTGAAAAGAAGAAAGAATTATTTTATGAGCGACTAGAAAAGCCTGAAAATAAAACTATATTGCGCGGTGTGCAAAAAAAGCTCATAGAAGAGGCTCTACTAAAGCAACTAATAATGCTTGAGCCGAATCTGGTTTTGGGTATGCTCCGCTCCGAATTGAATAATAGTCTGGCAGTTGGTCACCAGCCACAACAAGCAGCAACCTTAAAATCTTTGGTATCGCTAAAAATAGATGCACCTGATATTGCACAGCAACTCTTTGCCTGTATTAATGCCAATGGAAATACTGAGATCAGGGAGCGTCTGCACGAAGCTATAAATGAGCATTATTGTATTTCATTGAGTCAACATATTGGCAAGGTTCACCAAGATGTGACGAAAGTCAGTACTGCTGAATTATGCAAAGCATTAAGTGCCTTTGATAGCTGGCAGCTACTGAACAATGAAGTCATACCGGATATACAGGAACAACTTTTTATACAAAAACAAGCCATTGAACGAGAACTGGCCTGGAGGCTAATACATAGCGAGCAGTTCACACCCGTTAAAGAGCGAACATACCTATTAGCGTGCCCATCACGAGAGACGTTTATTAATCTAGCAACCCGGAAAAAAAATAAGTCATTTTCTAGCGATTGGCTTTCATGGATCATCTCTCCTTACTCAGATAAAAAGCATAAAACACAGGGTTCGGATATTATCCAACATGTTATTGATAACTATATACCCGCACTAAGAAAATTCCACGAAGCGCCTCTTTATAAAAATCTGAAACAACTTCAACAGCAACGGTTTCACCTTCTGGTAAAACAAAAATATTACGTCTATTCAGAAGCATTGCGGCGTCTTGAAAAAAAGCATGATAATACGCTGATCCCTGAAAGCAGTATCAGTACGTGTAAAGAATATTTAAAGCATATTGACAAAATACAAAAAAAAACAGCGCCTACCCTACCCCCGCAAGGTCCAGCCGAGTTAATACAAGGCGTGGTTCAGGCTACCAACATGGCAGGAGATTATTTAAGCTTGGATCATATGCTGGATGATATTGAATGGCGCGAACAACTCAAAGCACTCGGTTATGATTATGAAGCAGAATTTGTTAGGAGAACAGGCACTTCTCGATGTACCTACGCGGAAAAAATAGCCAATCTTTTAAATCAAGTTCATGCCAAAGCAACTAATAGACAGTATTACCGGAGCATAGCTCTTTTTTCAGCAGAGGAAAAAAGTGTTAACGAAATACTAAAAAACGGTATTGATCAAGCGCTAGGTAATTTAGATACACTTAGAAAAGTAGCTAAAAGAAACCCAGTATTATTTCGGAAAACTGTTGGTGAGCTTGTATGCATGCTCCCTATTATTGCCAATAATATTGGCTTTTCAGAGATTACAGCTTCTGCAACCCAGCTTAATTTGCAGGTACAGCAACTTGCCAATGAGTTTATGAGAGGCGCTCAAGGAGCAGTTAGAGGAGAGCCTGAAGAATTAACAGATGAGGAAAAGGAGTTGATTAGGGGGATTCAGTTTGCTCATGATTCAGCTATTCGCTTCATGAATCTACAACATAAGATGACCCTAATTAAAAATGCTGCTGTAACTGGGGGTAAGGTTGCTTCTACTTATTTGGGAGCGGTGGCGCTTTTGGGGCCAGTGGTAGGTATAACTTTAGCATCCATGGGGTATGGTGTAAGTTTTCTGTCAAGCTCGGCATCTGCTCTATCCCCCGCAGCCTCAAAAGCTTTTGTTGATAGCATTTCATCCCAAACGCTGGATCTTTTTTATGGAGCTAGAAGCATGCAGGCTATAAACCCCAATGCGTTGGCAAGAACGACAGGTTATATTGCATCGCAGGCACCCAATATGACCAGTGATAATAGTAGCCTGAGAAGGTTATTCAGCACAGGGAAGGTTGTACTATTTCATATTTTTACACCTATACAGGCATTAAATTTTCAGTTTAAGGTGGCTAAAAAAGCATTCTACGAGGCAATAGAGGGGAAAACTGATGGATGGAAAGCCTTTGCCCAGCAAGCAGCACCTTTAGCTATTGTTGTTCTAGGAGGTGTCGCCGCTGCAGCCTGTGCAGGTGCATCTGTGTTTCTGGTTTTTGGCATGTCTATTGGTGTCTTTGCCGCGACTCTTGGAGCGCTTGCAAGCACTATGGGAGTGCTTCCCTTGTTATTGATAGCAAAGAGTAAATATTCTTCTCCTATTCCCTATGCTGTTTTTAATACATTACAGGAACAGTTATTTAATGATAATAGCCCTCTTGCTAAGAAAGTAAAAAGGCTATGCATGCAGCAAGCCCAGACGTTGCTTTCAGGGCACTTAATCAAGTCAGAAGCATTTCAGTTTCTCGAGCAGCAAGAGCTTTTAAGACATTACTATCAGCGATATTGGCAACAATATTGCCAGCTAATTTTAAAGGAAAATACTGCTAGTGACGAAGATATTCAGGAATTTGAACATCAGTGTGAGATTGAATTTTTAGATTGGATAAAAAAAGTAGACATCAGTAAAAAGGCTAACGAAATTAGCCAGAAACTAAAAGCGCTTAGTCACATGGAAGGCTTTCTAAGAACCAGTCATAGCATCGACCACAAAAATGCTCTAGAACATAGACTTAAAGAGCTTAATATTGTTTCTGTTCTTCCTACTGAGGAGACAGCTCATTTTGTACGGATGTTAAGAGACGAACTCAGAGAATATATTCACCTCGAATGCGGTGAAATACCGGATATAACAGAGTCATCTGAAATTACTGCTAAATTGACTCAACGGTGCAAAGAAGCTTTTTTGGGGAATAAGGTACGAAAAGCACTCATGATAACTGATCACTATGAGCTGGAAAATTTTGAAGTTACCGCAAAAGAACACTTTAGGGAAAGCCATTGCAAACGAATAGCGCATCGAGCCGAAGATTATATTAAGGCCATCATTGGTGAGCTGGTTAGCCCTCTGACACTCGCGGATAAAGCAAGGAATGATTATGATCACGCTGCTTTTGAAACGGAAGTAGATAATATTCTGAAAGACATGAGTATTGATGATGAGGATACCGAAGCGTTCTACAATACAAGTGACGTAATCATACAGGACGCCCTGAAAAAAATTAGTATTGATGATGTAGGTGCCGAAGCGCCCTATAATACAGCTGAAGTGATAATACAAAGCACTAACGCATTGAAAAGCAGAACGCCCATAACTGAAAGTGAAGACGACGAATTTTTCGATGCTCAGAGTGAAATACTAGCAGATGCTCCTGTAACGCCATCACAACTGACCTCGTCGCCCGTCACATATGATCAGATAAAGGCAAAGCTAGATAATGACTATTATGTGGAGAATAGCGGTCGTGCTGAGTTGGCAAGGGAGCTAATTCAATTGCAATCCTCTGAAGATTACATCAAAGCAAATATGCAAACATCAGAAGATTTAGATGCAATGCAACGGGCACTGAATTGTTCTGATAGTGAAATGAATGAACTAAATAATTATCTTTTTAAAAAGAGTTTAGCTAATGATTTAAGTAGACAGCAGATAGTTATACCTGAATTTATTCAATGTTTGTTGAAGGACGTCTAGGCTACCAAGTAAAATCCATATCAATAACAATATAAATTATAATAGCTAACTACTTTAAATAACGATCTATGGGTAAGCCTTGCATTAATATTATTTGATCTTAGTAGTGGTTCATAAAAGATGATTGGCATAAACTGCTCCAGTTCAATAAAATATTGTTTTCAACAAGGATGTTGGCAGTTATGCATAAAATATACGTCAGGTGGTATTTTAAATGCACGCAAGGGTACTACAATAGAAAGCAGGGGTCTTCTGGCTTGATATCTGTCATATAAGGAAGCGGCAGTGACAAAAAGATAGCACAGCTGGGTGTTTATTTTTAATGCACTGTATTATCTAACTTATCTTTAGCTAACTTTTTAATGAAATACTGGTTTCAATGCTTGGGTCTAGCCGCGCTGATTGGCTTGTTAAATTACTACCCACTACCTTTTTTCCCTACTTATGAGCAGATCCTTCTGCCTTTGGTGAGCTTCTTTCTTGCTCTGATATTAGGTGTTCGTTTTCCTGATATTGATCTTTTTACTCCGGGACTAAAACACCGTTCAGCTATCACGCATTCAGTGCTACTGCCTTGGCTGATGACACTGGTGGGCTACCCAGCGATTGTCTCAGGGTTAGCCATGGGTATGGCTATTCATATGCTAGCAGATATTTTTCCAAAAGCGTGGATAGGTGGTGCATTAATAAAAATGCCATTTTTTGGTAGCCTTGGACGTTTATCTCCATTTTGGTTAATGTTTAACTGTCTTGCTTGCTTGGCTTTGGGGTTGCAGACTACCTCAGCCCTAGGGGAATGGGTAGCTGTTGGAGGACTGTCTTCTTCATTGTTGATAATGATTTGGTATTTTCTTCGAGAGGAAAAGAGTATGCCGCCTTTATTAGCGGGGCTAATGATTATCAGTGCTTTGTTTTGGAGCCATTACAATCCGGATTTTTCTTTGCTTAGCCTAATAAAATCAACGGGGAATACAATATAAAGTGGAATGGTACTGCCAAAGAGGCATTCCGAGAATATAGTCGTATTTTAACTCTATTTTACAATGGGGTTCTTTTTTAACAAAGCCCTCGCTTAAGAAGAGCGAGGATATAAGGTTAATTGCGTTGCTAGGTTGAGCTATAGTGATTGACGCTGTTGCGTCCAAGTAAATGGATAGTTCCTTGACTATTTTCCGGGTTTTTATAGGTTACTACGACTTTAGTAATTGAGCCAAATGAAGGGGGGATATCTTTTTCTACACTTTCCTCTGAGGCGCTTGGTGCTTGATACGCAAGCTTAAAATAGTTGTTATTTTGATCATATACTTGTGCAGATTCAAGCTGCAGTGATTTATCCATCTTAAATTTAATCACTTTATATGGCGCTGGTGAATCTAAAATAAACGTTATTTTTGCTTGGGCAGGGTAAAATCTTGCTACGGCAATCTGGCTCCACGATGTGTTAACCATAGGCACGTGTTTTTTTTGTACAGCAATTACAGGATCTGAAGTTGGTGTTGTATAGGAAATAGCTGATTGGTCAGCATGAACGGTAGTAGCTAGCAACAGGCTAGTGCCAAAGAATAGAATACTCTTTTTTACTTGCTGATACATAATGCACCCTCTTGTGTTACTGATGAAGGGTAGACGACTTATACTGTATTTGTCACTATTAAATCATGAACATTTTTTTCATTACCATGTGAGTCAAAAAGGTATTCATGCCAGATAAGCTTGCCTTCTGATGACCACTTCAAAATATTGGTATTGCGAGTTCCATAGTGCTGCCCTTTAATGAAACAGCTTGAAAGAAAACGTTCTTTTGCTAAGCCAACACCTGTATCGGGAAGCTCTGAGTCAATAGGTTTGGTTTCATCTTGCATAATACCTAATAACTTGGTAGCTGGTGGGTTGTTATCATAGACGTCCAATAAACGGCATAAACCGCTTTTAGCCTTCTTTAGTTTTGGCCAAGGTGTATCTAGTAGGTGATTGCTCAGGCCATAAACACCGGGAGATAGCATGCGTATCTCCTGTTGTCTGTTTGAATAATAAAAGATATTTTCCTGATCGCCTAATATCAGGTTAAAACCTGCATAGTGCTTATGTTGTGAATGTACCTTATCAAGATAATTGGTTGCTGTGCTTGAGGTGGACAAAAAATCAGCGACTAGCTTGCCTCTTGATTGCAATTTTTCTGGAGCGGGGGTTTCTCGAAAATTAGTGACTGCGGCAAACCTACCATGACGACTAACAGCTAGCCATGAACCTTGGCATTGTAAGTCTCTACCGCCGGTAATATCTGGAATGTCTTGCCACTGATGAACTGCCATTGTTGGTCGGTTATAATCTTCATCTCTATTTGCGGCAATAATCAATCGGTAGGTTTGCTCTGGTTGCCATGAAAAAATCATTAAGCACATAGGTAGCTTTTCCTGTCCTGTTTATATGATAATCCGAGTATCAGTTTTTGGGGGTTTAGCCCATGAGCGCATTAACAGTTGCCATCATTCAAACATGCTCGGGTCCTTTTATTGAAGATAATATTCAACAAATAGAAAAACTCATAGACCAAGAGTTAAAAGAACCACCCTCTTTACTCTTATTTCCTGAATGCTTTGCCTCCATGGAAGGCGATCTTACAGAGGTAGAAAAAAATAGCCTATATCTGAGGCATTGGATGCAAAAACAAGCTCAAACGCATCAATGTTGGCTTGTTGGTGGCAGTATTCCCTATAGAGACTATGAAAAAGAGAAGCCAAGGGGATCATGCTTTGTTTATGATCCCCAAGGGCATGAAGTGGCTCGGTATGATAAAATTCACCTATTCGATGTTGATGTCAGTGACAATACTGGCTGTTATCGAGAATCAGATGATTATCTCGCAGGAAATCAGCTGGTTACTGTGCCAATGAGTGACTTTTCACCAGCTTGTCTTGGGCTGAGTATTTGTTACGATCTCCGTTTTCCAGAGCTCTATCGTGAACTGGTATCTGATGGAGCGACTATTTTTTGTGTGCCTTCTGCTTTTACTCATATTACAGGTCAAGCACATTGGGAAAGCTTATTAAAAGCCAGGGCTATAGAAAATCAATCTTTTGTGCTTGCAGCTAACCAAGGGGGACGGCACCCTAAGGGAAAAGAGACTTGGGGGCATAGCATGATTATTTCACCCTGGGGAGATATTTTGGCAGAAGCCAATAGTAATACGCCAACAATCGTATCTGCTCGTCTTGATTTAATTCTGATAGAAAAATTTAGATCCAAAATGCCCTGCCTTAAGCATAAAAAGCTTTAGCTTTGGCATGTTACAAACCAAACCTACTGAGCCAATATAGGTTAATGCTGGAATAACCTTGTATCAAGCATTAGACTAGAGGAAGTCTTTTTATGAAAGAAATGGGCGCAGGGAATTCATGGATAGAATGCCTAGGTTTGGTTCCGGTTATAGAAAAAGTCATAGCCAGTATGATAGCCCTACTTCATCTAAATTAGCTGAAAAATTAAATAGACGCTCTGGAAGGCACCGAGTTTCTCTTGCAAAAAAAATAGTTAACCAGTTGAATAAGCTAAATAAATCAAGGGGAGCGCGCCTAACAAAACTAAGACAAAAAAACATTGCAAGCCCACTATTTAAAGAAAAAACAAAAGATAGAAAGTCTGCACTAAACAGTACAGATAAAGTACGTTACAAAGATGTTGATAACAGCCGCTTACCTTTAGATAAAAAAAAGAGTGAAAGTAAAGCACTTCGCAACGATTGCAAGAAAGACTTGGACTTACCGAATATACCACCTAGTGCTTCAGATGATTTAAAGATAGTCGGCACCATAGGCCAATCGTTGGCTGGATTAAATAATGCTAGAGCACAACACGCTGTAAACAATGTCAGGCACAGTGATCAAGCAAAGCCGGATATTGATTTTTATGGGAAATCTATTGCTGCTGGGCAAGCTGTAAATAAGGTGATTGGAACAGTTTCAGCATTTGAACAAATTTATGATTCTGAGGAAAGCTTAAGTAAAACAAATAAGAGCGCGCTTGATCTGCTGGACGCTACCACTCTTGAACAAATTCTTGAAGAAAGAAAAGGTCAATTAATATCAAATAGACCTATTACCCAAGGTGAATTAAAAAAGTATATAAAGAAAACATTGGTCAATAAGGCAAAGAATAAAACAATGACAGCCGGGCTTACAGGAACATTTACACTTGTTGGTTTTATTGGTACTGTAACATTGCTTTTCCCCCCATTACTTCCGCTACTCCCTGTAGCGGCTGGCATTGGTTTGCTTGTGATTGGGATATTTAGAAGGATTAATAAAAATAGGGTTAAAAAGAAGCTAAACCTTTTGTTTCTTAAAATAGATAAAGAGCAATCGTTTGAAATAATTAAGAAGTCATTTGATGAAAAAATAAATGCGCTTAATAAACAGTTAATAGCTAGAAGGGAAAAGTTAAAGTCGTCATCTTATGCCGATGATACTATCAACTATAGTGAGCTGGCTGATAATACATTGTTTTCTCTCCAGCATGCTTCTGGGTTTATTAAGATAGCCAGTCGTTTTATATCGGTACTGGGGCATGTTGCATCGGCTATAACAAGCGTTACTAGCATTTTATCAGTTGCTTTTACAGGCATAAAGAACTACAAAGATAGGCAAAAAAAATTGGAGCATTTAGATAATGCGATGATGGGATCGTTAATACCCAGTATTATGGGAAGAACATTTCCATATATAAAACCAAGTGCATTTGATCGTTTTGTTTTAGAAAATAAACAAGCTATTCTTCCTATTGTTGGGTTTGACAGACCGGTGTCCAATAAGGTTTTTTTAGAGCGTATTGATACTATTGAGTGTAGAAATACCAAAAAAAAACTTCAGAATGAATGTATAAAACGTTGTTTGAAAGAAAGATTTTGCTCTTATGTGGGTATTAACAAAAAACTCTTTGAGACGTTATCCGAAACTAAATTTAATAACATATATAGCTTGGCTTTCTATAAGTTTGTGAGAAATAAAGTTGCCGGTAGCGCGTTTAGAGATACCCTGCGGTCTGGTGTTAGTGGAACATTAACCGTTTCGTTAGGTATTCTTGCACTCTCTGGGTTTCCAGGTTTGATGGCTTTGGTTTTTCCAGCAGCTTTAGCAACGGTGGGGATAGGCATGATTACGGTATTAGCAGCTGCACGCCGAGAACAAATCAAGTTTAGAGAAAAAATGGATGGGATGATTGGGTCGGGTGAACCCATTGAGGCAATAGATACCTACAATAACTTAAAGAAGTTAGTACTAGAAAAAAATACTATTCTTAGTAGTTAATTGTAGTAGTATGATTACTGACCAAGATTAGCTAAAGTCATCAGTAGTTTATCCTGTGCATTTTTTCTGCGTTGCCCTCGAACTGGCCGGTTCTGTGTATATGTGCCATCACTTTCTAGTTGCCAACTACTGACGTTGTCAGCAAGATATAAATCTAATTCTTTTTTAACTCGGCGTACTAATTTTGGCTGTTCAATAGGGAAACAGGCTTCTACTCGCATATCAAGATTACGTACCATGCCATCAGCACTTGAGCAGTAAACTAAGGGTGCTCCGTTGTTGGCAAAATAGAATACACGGGTATGTTCTAGTAGTCGACCAACAATTGAGCGAACGTTTATATTCTCAGACAGACCTTTAATGCCGGGCTTTAAACAACAAGTGCCTCTAATAATAAGGTCAATTTTTACACCTGACTGTGATGATTTATAGAGTGCTTTAATCAGATGAGCTTCAGTCAGTGCATTCATTTTAATGATAATATGAGCAGTCTGACCTGCCTTTGCGTAGCTTGATTCCTGATTAATCAGATCCATTAAGCCTTTTTTTAGAGTAAAGGGCGCATGAAATAGTTTACGAACCCTAACGGCTCGACCCATGCCGGTTAGCTGTTGAAACAATTTGCTGACATCATTAGTGATATCTTTATCACAGGTCAGTAAGCTATAGTCTGTATAAAGTCGAGCATTACCCGTGTGATAATTACCGGTGCCCAAATGTGCATAGCGCTGAATTTTCCTAGCTTCTCGACGTACAATTAGCATGATTTTAGCATGGGTCTTATAAGCAACCACACCATAAACTACCACAGCGCCAGCTTCTTGTAAGCGTCTTGCCAGGGCTAAATTTTCTTCTTCATCAAACCTAGCTCTGAGCTCTACTACGACACTGACTTCTTTACCGTTTCGAGCTGCATCGACCAGTGCATCAACCATTTCAGAACGAGCTCCCGTTCTGTACAGAGTTTGTCGAATAGCAAGCACATTGGGGTCTTTAGCTGCTTGACGTAGCATGTCTACTACAGGTGTAAAAGACTCAAAGGGGTGCAGCAGTAGCACATCTTCACGTGCAATGATGTCTAGCACATTTTTTGTCTTTTTACTTCTTTTTTTAAAGGCTTTTGGAAAGCTTGGGGTAAAGGGTTGAAATATAAGCTTTGGATCATGAGCACTATTACATAAGGACATTAGCCGAGTTAGGTTAACAGGTCCATCAACTTGATAGAGCTCTCCTTCACTGAGGCCAAATTCTTGCAGAAGGAAGTCTACGAGAGGGCGAGGGCAATTATTCACCACTTCCAGTCGAACGGCTTTACCATAACGTCGGGATAAAAGTTCACCTTGTAGAGCTTTGGCAAGGTCTTCTACTTCATCTTCAAGGTCAAGATCGCTATTTCTGGTTAGCCGAAACTGATAGCACCCTTTAATAATCATACCTGGAAACAGGTCTTCTACATGCTGGTGAATAATTGCAGAGAGGAATATATAGTTTTCTCCACCTTCATCACAGATGTCGTTAGGAAGTTTAATCGTTCTAGGTAAAGAGCGGGGAGCGGGAATAATAGCCATACCGGTCTCACGGCCAAAAGCATCTGTGCCTTCAAGAGATACAATAAAACACAGTAACTTATTAGCAAGACGAGGAAACGGGTGTGCAGGATCCAGCCCAATAGGGCTGATGATAGGCATGACCTCATTATAAAAGAAACGCTTAATCCATGCAGCTTGCTTGTCGGTTAGCTCTTTACGTCGCAGAAAACGAATACCCTTATTTCTTAAAGCGGGTAATAAGGATTCATTGAATGCGCGATATTGTCGCTTTACCTGCTCGTGCATGGTTTGATTAATTTCTCTCAACACCATCTGTGGCGGCATTCCATCAAGTCCCACATACTCGCGTGAAAACTCAATCTGCTGCATTAAGCCGGCAACCCTAATTTCAAAGAACTCATCCATATTGGAACTGAAAATAAGCAAAAATCTTAACCGCTCTAATAATGGAATATCTTCTTTAAAAGCCTGTTCTAAAACCCTAATATTAAACTGGAGATGGCTTAGTTCTCGATTATTATAGTATTCAGTATTACTAAAATCAGTGAGTTTAACTGCTTCAATAGGGGTAGCGGGTTCAGGCGACTCGCTGCTTTCAGGCGTTGCGGAAAAAGAAGTATCTGTTTTGCTTAAATTACCCATATGACCTCGTGTTGCATTAATATCACTGAAGGCTTGGAGGGGCGGAGTAGTTACTTAGTTCCGATTCATATGCATCTTTCAATGAGAGGTTTCTCAGCGACGTACCTGTAAGCCCAAATACAGACCAACAGTCTTTAGTAATCATAATGCTTCAGCACATTATTGCAATAGCGCTCAAAATACAGCAAGCCATTGATTTATAAAATACTTTTTGTGTATGCGATGCACGTCAAATTTTTTATTCAATATTACATATTTTTCAGTACCCGGGCTGCTTCAATGGCATAATAAGTGAGAATGCCATCAGCCCCCGCCCGCTTGATTGCTGTAAGTGATTCCATCATTACAGCCTTGCCATCTAACCAACCATTTTGAACAGCCGCCATATGCATGGCATATTCACCGCTTACCTGATAAACAAATGTGGGCACCTTAAACTCTTTTTTTACACGACTAACTATGTCTAAGTAGGGCATGCCAGGCTTAATCATTACGATATCAGCCCCCTCTCGAAGATCTAGAGCAACCTCATGTAAGGCTTCATCACTATTACTGGGGTCCATTTGGTAGCTATGTTTGTTAGCTGATTCAAGGTTAACATTGGAGCCGACAGCATGACGGAAGGGGCTATAATAACTTGATGCGTATTTTGCAGAATAAGCGAGAATACGGCTATTGAAATAGCTGTGTTCTTCCAAAGCGTTGCGAATAGCACCCACTCGGCCATCCATCATATCTGAAGGTGCGATAATATCAGCGCCAGCCTTTACATGAGATAGAGCTTGTTTAACCAGAATGTCAGTGGTTTTATCATTAAGTACATAACCGTCAGCATCAATAATGCCATCTTGGCCATGAGTGGTAAAAGGATCTAGCGCAACATCAGTGATTAAGCCCAGCTCTGGGTAGTTGCTCTTTAGAGCTCGAATCGCTCGTTGAATTAAACCCTCAGGATTCCAGGCCTCACGAGCATCTAGCGTTTTTTTGTCTTGAGGAACCACAGGGAAAAGGGCAATAGCTGGAATGCCCAGTGTTATCCACTCTTCTGCTGTTCTAATAAGCTCGTCAATGCTCAGGCGCTCTATATTTGGCATGGGAGAGCACTGTTTGCGCTGCTCTTGCCCTTCAAGCACAAAAATAGGGTAAATAAGATCATCTGTAGTTAGTTTATTTTCCCGCATTAGTCGGCGGGAAAATTCACTAAAACGCATTCGTCGTGGCCGTACAGCAGGAAACAGACGCTCTATCATGCTTTAACTCTCTTATAGCGCTAATTATGTTAGTATCGATACAAATACATTATGTACTAGCAGCGTTTTTAGTCGTCTTTTTGTTAATACCAGCAGAGTGTATAATTGCCACCTGACGTTTTTTGCTATTTAGTGTTGCAATGCGTTGAGCAACCAGTTTCTCAAAACGAGCCAGTTCTTTACCATGCAAATCTCGATTTAAAGGAAGACTGGTATGCATTGAATCAACAGCACGCCCTCTTTTGTATAGCTCATAATGCAGATGAGGACCTGTTGTTCTACCGGTATTACCTGTGAGTGCAATGCTTTGTCCAGAGTGGACTTTCTCTCCCTGTTTTACAAGTACTTTAGAAAGATGGAAGTAGCGGGTGATGTAGCCATTGTAATGCTCTATTGCCAAGTAATTGCCTGCATACCGTTGATAACCTATTCTCTTCACCTTGCCATCTGCTGGAGCAATGACTTTGGTACCGGTAGGTGTAGCAAAATCAGTGCCATAATGAGGGCAAATAACACCGGTGATTGGGTGTCTTCGATGGAGGTTAAACGGAGAGCTAACTCGATAGGCTTTCTTAAGTGGAATACGCATGAATCCAGGCTCTAAACCTCTACCTTTTGCATCATAGAACTGTCCATCAGAATAAAGGAAAAGAGATGTGTTGATTTTATGCCCATAAAGCCTTATCGCCTCAATTTTGGGTGAGAATAGCTTATTACCTATTTGGTCAGAAACGGTTATTAAGTCAAACTGATCGCCCGGTCTCAAGTCTCGACGCAAATTATTTCTTTTTCCGAGAAGTTTTCCAGCGTGTAATGCAAGCGCATAAGGCACGCCTTGTTCCTCCATCGCACGGGCTAGGCTTTGTGTGATCACTCCTTTATATATCTGACGTGTTTTGGCAATTGATTTTTTTATTTTTTCAGCGTTGAAAGTGTTTCCTTGTCGTTTAATCAGATAATCAATATCTGGTTTTACTGGGAATCTAAGCTGCTCAGCTATGCCTTTTTTATTGAGTAGGAAATAAATTTTTTGCCCCAATTTAAGGTGAGTAAGGTTTATAACCGCATGAGAGAGCGTTGTAATTTGGCTTACCTCTGAAGGAGTGAGTCCCAGTTCGTTAGTGCCGATAATACTGAAGTTATCACCTTTAGCAACTGTGTAAGATTGCCATTGGGGAACAAATACCTGACTTTTTTCTTGAGCTGGAAGCTCTTTATCATACACCATGTCATCATCAGAGTTGGCGTTCACGGCTGAGGCTGCTGATGGTTCAATAGCTTTTAGGTGTTTTTCTTTTATTATATGCTCCCTCATAAAAATAACGCCTGCTGTGGCTAAAAGTAGAGCACCAAACAGCACTAGGAGCTTAAGTTGGATTGATTTTTTCATGGACAGAATTGACAGCCTCTATGCCTTTAAGTATCCCTATTGAATAAACAAAGCGGTAAGTATGGGTGAGATGCCCGACTATAACTAAAATCTGATTATCAAGTCATGGTATAATATAACAATAATGGTATAGCCGCCTGCATCGTGGTTACTCCCTATGCTTTTCATGCTTCAAGGTGCTGCTTTTACTTAATGCGGTGATAAGTTTTTTTACTGGTGCAGCAAGTCCCAGTCTTGTGGGTGCTTCAGTGTTATACCAATACCATGCCTTTGAACGCGCTATTCGGTCGACCGCTTTAGTTGCTATTGCTTTCACTGGTGTAATATTGAGGTGGTAGTGACTGAATGTATGCCTAAAGCTCTTCCACTGTTCGAAACTATCTAATTGCAACCCTGTTTTTATGCTTGCTTCAGCTTCTAATTCTGCTTCTGGCGCTAATTCAGGAAAGCTCCATAAGCCTCCCCATATGCCAGTTGAAGGCCGTTTTTCTAACAGTACCTCTCCAAAACAGTTGACGACCATGAGCATATGGATGTGTTTCTCCGGTAACTGTCTTTTAGGTTTTGGTGAAGGGAACATTGACTGCACACCGGCTATTCGTGCTAAACAGTCTTGTGTTAATGGGCATATAACGCAGTTGGGTTTGCCTCTGGTGCAAACCATAGCCCCTAAATCCATCATAGCCTGCGTATAATCTGCGGTTCTTTCTGATGGTGTAGCTGCTTCGGCAATAGCCCATAATTTTTTTTGCACACTGGCCTGTCCGGGCCACCCTGTAATAGTGTGGTAGCGAGCTAAAACACGTCTTACATTGCCATCAAGAATAGGGGCTTTTATGCCCATGCTAATAGCAGCAATAGCACCAGCAGTAGAACGGCCAATACCGGGCAATTCACTAAGCTCAGCAACAGAGGCAGGAAATTTTCCTTCGTGTTTATCGACAATAGTAATGGCGGCATTGTGCAAGTTTCTGGCTCTACTGTAATAGCCAAGGCCACTCCATAAGTGCAATACATCATCAAGTTTGGCGCTAGCTAGTGCTTGTACATTAGGCATACGTTTAATAAAACGCTCAAAATAGGGAATGACAGTAGTAACTTGGGTCTGTTGAAGCATAATTTCACTGACCCAAATGCTATAAGGGGTGATATTCTGTTGCCATGGCAAGTTTTTTCGACCATGGTGATCAAACCAGTTAAGCACAACTGTGCTGAATTGTTTTTCGCGAGTCATAGTCCCCAATGTCCAGATAGCAACTTACCAATAACGCACGGTACTCATCAGTGATAAGTTTCTCAAGCGGAATTGAATAATAAACCGTGTTTGGTAGTGAGTTAACCCTGTGATATTTCTATGATGCATCGATGTGTGTGTTATCTAGAAGTAAGCGGCTGAGTCTGTCATAACAAAAGTATAATGTCATTGGCTGTAATATATGAGACATTAGAACCAAAATAACCGTGTGAAAACAGATGTTAGTGTGTAGCAGGATGATTATCCAATCGTTTGCTCTTTTCTTCTTTTGGCTCCTTATTGACACCCGATACAGCATATATGTTGGGTCTACTCTTATCAACTGGACAGATCAATTCAGGTAAATCGCTTTTTTATCGTGTGCTATCGTGACAAGAAAATCCATTATTCACCACTCAATACCGGTTGATGCTGTGGTGCTCGGATGCTAATAGGACATCTTATTTAAGAAGATATAAACGAATAAATGCAAACTATTATCGTTCTAATTATTGATTCATCTTCGTGCTTGCAGTAGTCTCTACATCCAAAATAGATATGTAAAATAATGCAGTTCAGCTAACGTTGATAGCTTATTTTGTTGTCATATACATTGCGTTGAGATTGATTAAGTCCTGTTATGCTAAAAAAGGTATTATACAAATCGTGTTTTCTAACTACCGCAATGAGCATGGGCAGTTGGACTCTAGAGCAAGCACGAATAGTAAGTAATAACAGGGCTATTGCGAAGCATGTTAACGCAGTGCTGGTGTCCGGGTGGTCAGCGCAATCGCGTAGTTAGAAAAGATGATTGGTATTAGTAACATGCCGCGATTATTTTTAGCCTTGTTTGTTTCTGTATTGCTCCATTTAAGTGTTATTGCATACCTTAGCCGTCAGGAAAGAATGCCTATAACGGTTCATGATGGCAGTATCCAAGCACCGGTTAGTTTAACATTTTCAACCGTTGCTAATCCGGCATCAATAACAAAACAACAAATGAAGCCTGCTTCTTTGCCGCAGCCTGAAAAGGTGCCAAAGAAACAATCTAATAATCTGCTATCCAAATCAGAGCCTACTCCTGCCAAGGCCATAGAAAAAAATCAGCCACCAAAGCAAGCTATGACTAAGCAGGAAGAGCAAAGAAAGCGAGTGAGGGATAAAAATATATCGCAACAGCCGGCGAGTGTTAGAGCCGCGTTAAAGAAAAGTGAAGTAACGGGGGTGAGTGATGAACCTGTTGAAACAAGTCAAGCCGATGCCATTAAAAAAGTAAGCCCCATATACCCAATGCGTTATCAGCGGCGGAATATAGAAGGCAGAGTTTTACTTAAGCTTTTAGTGAATGAACAAGGTCTTGTTATACGGGTGGATATTAAAGAGTCATCAGGATTTAAACAAATGGATGAGTCAGCCGTTGAGGCTGCCAAGCAATGGATTTTCAAGCCAAAGCAGGTAGATGGGCGACAGGTTAAATCATGGCTAAACTTGCCGGTAAAATTCCAACTTAGCTAAATAGAGATCATTAAGATATGTTAACTGAACAATTAGCTTCTCTGGGGGCAATGGCATGGCCGCTGATTATTTTATCTTGCTTAGGACTGGCTATATTGCTCGAACGTTTAGCCACCTATGCCATGCTACCTTCAATAAAAAAGAACAGACTGCAGTCACTCTTTGAAGCGGTACAAACATGTAGGTGTAATGAGAGTCAGCAGCGTAACTTATCCAAAGACCTAAGTAGAAGAAAAGGCATTCAGCAGGGTATTGCTGTTTTGCTCAGTCATAGCAATAACAATAAAGCAATGCGAGAAGAAATTGCAGGGTTATGGCTGTTAAAACAGCAGCAAGCTCTTCAGTGTTGGTTAAAGCCTTTAATGCTCATTGGTATTTTGTCGCCTATGTTTGGTTTGCTGGGTACCGTATTGGGTTTGATCCATATGTTTCAAGGCATAGCTGCAACCGCAGGCCCTGTAACACCTGATGTGCTCGCTGGAGGATTATGGGAAGCTATGTATACAACAGCCTTTGGCTTGTTTATTGCCATTCCTGCGCTGGCAGGCGCTCATGGCTTAGGAGTGTGGGCTAGCCATTATGTGGGCCAATTAGAAATCGCGCTTAATCATACCAACTTACTTTTAGAAGGTATGGATATAGATAGCAATGGCTTTATTGTTAAAGAGAATCCAGCCGATAAACCGCCGCTCAAAAGCAAGGCTGAGGCTATACTGGTATGATTCGTTTACGCAGCCTAGAAGAAACCAATGCATCACTACCATTGCCAGACCTGACACCTTTGTTAGATGTTGTGTTTATTGTGATGATATTTTTACTTTTTACAGCGAATGTGCAAACACTGAGCATTCCAGTAAAGTTACCGCAAGCAACACAGGCAGAAGCTATGGTAGCTCAGCAGCCAAAAACTCTGACGGTCAGTATTCTAGCAGAGGGCAGTCCTTGGGCTATCAGTAAAAAGCGATTTGATAGTTGGGCAGTTTTTAGTCAAAGTTTGCTTAAACAGGTTAAAGATAAGCCGGATGTAACGGTACTGATTGCAGGAGATAAAACAGCTCCACTGGGGCATTTGGTTAAGTTGATGATGTTTCTTGGGCAGCACAAAATAAAGGCGGCACAGGTATTAATGAAGGACATACCCTCATGAATAAAAATATGAGTATGGGTGCTCATATTCTGATTATTTTCTACCGATTTCACTTTTCAAATAAATGGCCCTTACTCGATAAGCCAGCGTTGATTAACTATGACTCGTAGGCATTGCGCCCTCGTTTTACTGACAACGCTTGTCGCTTTGGTGCCTATTATCTTAATACTTTCACTAGGCACAGGTCCTGTGTCAATTAGGCCGGCAGAGATTGCATCTATCTTACTTCATGATAGTGGCTTGGTGGATGCATCGCCTGACGATAAGCTGCGACTGATTATTGAATCGATCAGACTGCCAAGAACCTTGGTGGGTTTTATGGTAGGCGGTGCTCTGGCGGTGGCAGGCGCAGCGATGCAAGGGCTGTTTCGTAACCCGCTAGCTGATCCCAGTATTATTGGGGTTGCCAGCGGCTCAGCTTTGGGTGCAAGTGTTTCAATTGTTTTAGGCGCCATACCGTTTACTATGGTAGCACATGGGCTACTGCATAATATTGAAGTGCCATTAATGGCCTTTATTGGTGGCATCACCACGACAGGGCTTATCTATCGTATTGGCACTACCGGTAATGGCACTTCTGTTACCACTATGCTATTAGCGGGGCTTGCGATTAATGCGCTGGCTGGAGCATGCATTGGTTTTTTATCGTATATTGCCGATGATGCAACCCTGCGCTCTTTGACTTACTGGCAGATGGGTAGCATGGATAGTGCTACTTGGGATATGGTATTGATCTGTACTGTTACGCTGTTACCGGCCAGTTTACTGCTTTGTCGATATGCTCAAGTTATTAACGTACTGCTGTTAGGTGAATCAGAGGCACGCCACTTGGGTGTTAATATCCAACGAGTCAAATTTCAACTAATCACTTTATCTGCTCTTGCAGTCGGCGTGTCCGTTTCTGTTAGTGGTATTATCAGTTTTGTTGGGTTGGTTGTGCCTCACTTGATTCGCTTAATTGTGGGTCCAGATCATCGTATTCTATTGCCAGCCTCAACCATACTCGGTGGTTTATTATTAGTGTGTGCGGATATGTTGTCGAGAACCCTTATTGCACCAGCAGAGTTGCCTATTGGTATTGTGACCTCCTTAATGGGGGCACCTTTCTTTATGGTTATACTTTGGCAGCAGCGTCAACGGATAAGTTGATATGTTCAAGAAAAAAAATACGCTTGAGCTTCATAATGTTAGTGTTCACATTCAGAATAATATTTTGCTAGATGCTGTCAATCTGACCATTAGACCCGGTGAAGTTGTTTCGATACTGGGGCCTAATGGCGCGGGTAAAAGTACCTTAATGAAAACAATCACCCATGAGCAAGCGCTCAGTACTGGTAATATTATCTTAAATGGCCGGCATCATTGGCGTCGGGAAGATAAAGCGTTAATGTTGGCCGTTTTACCTCAGTCATCGTCGCTTAATTTTCCCTTTACAGTAGAAGAAACAGTACTACTGGGCAGAACGCCTTGCAGCAGTAGTCGAGCGCATAACCGCTTGGTTATGTGCCAAGCATTAAAGAAGGTTGATTGCTGGGACTTGCGGGCTCGACTGTACACGACGTTATCTGCTGGAGAAAAACAACGCGTTCATTTGGCCCGGGTGCTTAGTCAACTTTGGGATGACTCCTCTCTGGGGTCGCGTTATCTATTGCTAGATGAACCGACATCAGCCCTTGATCCGGCACACCAACAGCAGGTATTGCAAATAGCAAGAGCCCAAGCTGATGCAGGTATGGGCATTCTTATTATTCTGCATGATCTAAATCTTGCATCACGGTACTCTGATCGAATAGTAATACTTAATCAGGGTGCAATTGCCGTGCAAGGCACACCTTATGAGGTATTAATACCCGATAATCTATTATCTATTTTTTCTATTGAAGTTCATGTGCTAGAGCACCCATCTAAATCATGCCCGTTGATTATTAATGTTTAGGCAAGTGCGAAATGCAGAGTAAGTCGACTGTTAAAACAGTACCTTATCATGAATGTATTTCTTTTGCCGATAACCCCTCCATTAATTGGGAATAAAATAGTGGAAGGTTAGCGTAATGCCTGACGGATCGAATAACATACACGGCGACAGAACTAGCTCTGCTAGTGGAAATATATCACCTACAGATAGCAAGGCTAAAAAATCAGGGCGATATAGTGATAAACATGTTACCCCAGTTGAAGGTGAACGACATGATAATGGTCATGAGTATGGGGAAAAAACAGGTATAGAAACTAAACTGTATCAACGTAATATTTCGGTTCATGAATCGCCTATTGAGCACTATCAGAACTGCCAGTTTCAGCTTCAGGTTGCTAATCAATTGCTTGATTCAGATGAAGAGTTTAGCGATGATCTGGGTATCTACTATTTAGATGAACAGAACGTTAAGATTTCGGTTGTACCACGAGACGAAAATTGCACAGAAGAAATTTTCAGGGCCTATTTAGAGTCACTAAAAGAATTAGAGGATCATCGAGAATCCATATTAAAAAATTGTACTAATCAATTAGTACAAGCTAAATCTATATTGGGTTCCAATGAATCAGTATTACAAGAAATAAACTTAACCGATACGCAGGTACGGGCTGTTCAATTTTCTCATCTGCTGTCTATGGCCTCTATTGAAGAGGCTCGTCTCGATGAACCTGAAACAGATAGTAATGATACTGTTAGTACGCGCAATAATACTCTAAGTGATATGGATGATTTTTATGCTATAGGAAGCCTCGTTAATAACGGGGCATCACCTTCGGATGTATCGACTAATCCTGTTGTTACACCGAGTAGTGATAGTGCTCAAGATAGTGAAGAACCTTTAATAAAAGATGAAAATGCCGACCAATCGGCAAGAGATGGTATTGACCAGCAGAGTTCTGAAAAGATAGAGTCTGGTGGAGGTAGTGGAATTTCAGGATTACAAGATAAGCAGAGCTCTGGCAAGATAGAGCCTAGTGGAGGGAATGATAGTCCGAGATCACCAGACAAGGAATCTGAACGTTTAGATTTAGACGCTGATTCAGTTAGAAAAAATGATACTAAAACCACGCTTGAGGTAGCTATACCTGATAATTCAGATGCAGCTCTGTTTAATAATAACGAAGTCAGCAAACCAAGAGACAAAGAATTAAAGGGAGCTATAGGGGACAATACGAATAATAGTGAAGAGGGTAAAAAAAATGATAATGATCCTGCACAAGTTACCCCAAGTATTTTAAATAAAAACAATATAGCGCCTAACTTTTTGGTGGGGAATTTAAATAAAACTTCAGAAAAAGGGCATTTAACTGGGGAGAATAAAGAAAAAACGCTACCAGATGATCCAGTCAATCAAAAGACAACTGAAGGCAGTGCTTCAAGAGTGCAAGGAGAGCACAAGGAAAAATACACACACAAAATATATGACAATAATTTTCTGGTAAAAATTCGTCAAGAAATAAACAATATAGATACAGCAGAATTTCAAAGAAATCCTGAGTGGCGTAAATTTTATGAAGAATTAATTGCTGCGATTGAAATACTTAACCAACAAAAAGCGGAAATGGAAGATAAATGCAATAAGTTGGAGTATCAATACAAGTTAACCAGCAAAAATTATACTCGAACACCCCCTGATAATAGTGATGAACAAGAGCAAGCGATTAAACTAAGGTTGCCATATATTAAAAAAGTAGAAGAGTTAGCTAGAACATTTGATGAAAAAGCTAAAAATATAGATCCTTTCCCTGAAAGTTATGAATATATTAAACAGCATTTTAATAATGAAATAGAAGTGCTTAAAGAAATAAATCAATATAATGAAAAATCTATCGCCCTTATCAAAAGCAAATTTAATGAAACCAGCATGGAAGACATTGGTCTTCCAGTAGGAGACATAAATGATCAAATAAAGAAAATACCTTTGCAAGCAAAGCCTGACGGTCGTTTGGTAGATATTATAGAAGCTATAAAAGAGCAGCGTAATAAAAATGGATCAATGAAGGCTGGTATTAATAAAGGGGTCAATAATATTATCAAAGGCATTATTGATACTAGTGAGAGTCATGCACATGATACGTCTGAGCGTATTATAAAAGGTAGCCGAGCTTCACGTTTGGTTCAGGCTACAGCAGCATGTTTATTACATAATGCGCAACAGGATATGAGCAACATTGTAGCAAGCGCACCTATGGAAGCAGAAAATGAAATAAGAAAAATTCGTGATCAGTATCAAATGGCCTTGAAGCAGTTATACCCTAAGCATTGGGGAACTAATAGCTTAGGTGCGAGAGGAGGACAAATTTCATATGCCACTTATCAACATATCAACCAGTCTGTAGTGCAGAGTATTAAGCAACTTGATGAGGTGACTAGGGCATTCAGGGTCAATAAAACCGAAGATAAGGATTTGTCCGCACAAGATATTGCTGAAACCATTACCTATGCTTTTAGTGATAAAAACCAAGACGACCTAGCGTCTATTCGCCATAAACTTGCAGGGCAAGATAACTCGTTGTTATCTAATGAAGAGCTTCAAAATATCACGGCCCTTATTAATAAAGATGATGATTTTTGTGAGGGTTTGGTGGCAGCATTTAGCAGTTTACAGGAAACATTTGCAGTAGACCTGTCACTCGGTAATACGTATCAACAGCGTGCTGAGGCTGCTATGCGAATGCTTCGGGTTAACCATCAGTTAACGGATGCATTATCAACTCCAGACGTGCTTGCGGCAATTATTCAAGATGTCAGTCAACCTGATTCAAAGCTTATGCCGCATTTTATCAATCGTTATGGTGGAACTGATAGAACAAAAAATAATGAGTTAAGAAGTATAAAAATCATTAAACAAGCAATCAACTTTTTAAATCAAGAAGAGACTAAGCATTCTGATAAAGTATTAAAAAATCGCACCGTGCGAGAGTGCTTCCGTGAAGGAGCATTCTACGAAAAAGATACGGCTTCATTAGGAAATCAAGCCAAATTGACAGCAGGGAAACAGCTCCTGAACACCTTCTTGAACGGTTGTAATCAATCTTCAGTTATTGTTGTACCGCAAACTCAAGAACAACATATTAATACTGGCATTCTCATTAAAGGGCGACCGATTATATTCTCAGGTGAACCTTTGTCTGCAGAATTGTTAGGTTCAAGGTGGGCCATTGATCCTGGTTTTATTATTGATGACCATCCAGACATACAGGTACCGTTTGAATCAAAAGATGGTAACAGCAGGGATTGGATTCCAATTAAAGATAGTCAGTCGGGGAAGACAGCCATACTGGCAATGTCAAAGCAAGCAGGCAGGGAGTCTACACCACTTCTCTATGAGATAGATACTAACAATCAATGGCGTTGCATCCCACTGGCTTCTTCAGGCAAGCCCGAGGAAGATGATGATGAGGAGTTGCAAGGCACATTATTTGCCATGGCTGCATGCCACTGCTACGAACAGGAAGAGCCATTACAAGCATTAGCCAGTAGAGCTCAGCACCTGAGTAATAAAAAATATGGTGATGATAACCAAGGGAAGAAGCAAGCTATAAAAGTTGCATTTGAACGGCTTAAAAGAGGCAGTAACCAATGGATGCGTGGTTGCAGTGCAAATGATATAGACCTATTGATAGAGCGAATTGGAACAGCGGCCCCTAGTCAGCAAGCTTATTACCTGAGGGATATTACTGGCACAGTGGATGTGAGTCACAGGATGGAAAGCACTAACATTAAAATGCCGATAGCTTTTGAAATTAAGGCACAAAAAAAACATGCCGATGCAGATAAAGCGGTTGGTAGTGGTATTAATGATATTAATGCGGAGAAATTATCTAGCGATATTGGCACATTTCATCTTCCTCCAAGTTATTATGTTGGAACAAGCTGTATGATTGAGGGGCTGCGAGAAGTCTATAAAGAGCATGGTTCGATGAAGGAGATAATTGATCAACTAGAAAATAATATCAATGAATACGGTAACCAAGCTTCTGCACCATCATTGCATGCTTTTCAAGGATGTATTGTCGACGTAGCTATTTTTGGTACGGCTGAATCATTAGATAGCGCAAAAAATGCGTTAAAAACAGTCATTGCTAAAAGTCGCCGCCATACTGCTTTGTTATTTCAAGAAAGAGAACAAAACCGAGAAACGATTCAAGAACTACTCGATAAAACGAAGGGAGCTATCAATACCAACCTTTTTGAGCATGCCGTATTATTATTTGAGCGTAATCAAATTCCTAGTGGATTGAGTAATGATGATCAAGATCGTTATATACAATCAATGGCAAACTATTTATTGCTAAATAACGCTTATCAAGTAGAGTATCAGCAGCTTGATAGGAAAGAAGATCTCTTAAAAGGACTTGAAGCATTAGATCTTTGTCGTATAGATAAAAATAGAGATGAATTTGTACAGGCTGTAAAACAGTGGAATCTTGAGATGGCTATTGTGGCTGAGCAGCAGTGGACTATTGATAATCAACTCAACAGTTACCAAAATACACCCCTTGATAGTCAAACACTGGCTCGACTAGCCTTTGAGTGTAGAGCAAAAACAGTATTGCGTAGTAATCAGGTTGATGAAGTCAAAGAAGCGCTTGATACAATAACGCAGGCAATGAAAAGTGATGATACCCAAGGGATGCAGCGGGTGTCCCAAAAAGGCACAGGTTGGGGTAAAAGCACCGTGGTCAAAATGCTAGCTGATCATGCCTGTGCACAGTTGGTAGATCTTGATGAGGCTACAGCAGAAACACGTTCTGTTTTAGTGATTGCTCCTAAGAGCAATCAGGCTGAATTAGATATTGCTTTGGGACAGTACTTTCGCCAAGGAGGAAAAGAGTACCGTCGACTGGATATGTCACAATACACCGGTTATGAGTGGTGGACAAATCAGGTGTTAGATGAGATTCATAATACCCTGCTGGGATTACCGTCGGATATTGCACTTGATGAACGCCAGAAGTTTATCAAAACCACAGACAGAGCTCCGGTGGGGGCTTCAATAGAAGATATTCAGGTATTGTTACACCTAAGGAAGGCGCTATCAGCCAATGCGTCTACTCTAGAAGACCAAAAAACAGTTGAAAAGCTCAATAGAATTTGCGATTTATTGCGTGAGTCTATGATGTTTGTTGATGAATGGGATAGTGCCTTAATGCCACCACTACCAAGCATGCTTGACGATATGGCAGAAACCATTAATAAAAGTTTGGGCGGTTTACCAAGTCAGTATCAGGCTAATGCTGATAGTATCAATACAGCGCAGTCTTCATTTATTTTAGGTGCAAAGCGCAAACATTTGCTCTCGGCTACTACAGGCTCAGCTTATCTACTACTTCAAGCGACTGGAGAGGTCGACCCAACCAAGGCCTCAGAGGTTTCTCATTTAAGTCTACAGGAGTCAACTATCCGAGCTTTGCGCTGGGTTGCAGAAGCGGAAATACTTTTCTGTGATGAAGGTGAGCAGTTTGAGCCAACCATTGCTGAGCAAATTGTTAAGCAGGTAGGTGCCGATCAAGGTGTGATCTATCTTGATGCACAAAATGAAAAGAGCAGTAGTCAGTTAGCTGAAAAAATTAGACCTGCTTTAGCAAAAGCAAGAGGGCATAATCGAACCACAACGCTTTTTTATAATGATCATAAGCATATTCAAAAATTATCTGTTAATGCTAATGATGAAGAACAAAAGAAACCTCTAACTAAAGTAGAAGAAAAAATTGCTCGCCAGAATGGTGCTAAAGGTTTTGATACCGTTTTATCTCAACGGGAAAGTATTGGTACAGACTGCCCCCAAAATTCAGACACGCCACTAATCCATGTAGGTTTTCTAGCACAAGAGGGTGGTAGGCTCGACTATACAGCACAACAGTTAGGCCGTATGAGGCACGATCAGCCAACTAAAAAACAAAGAAAAATGATGGTAGTTAAAGCAGAAGAACTAAGTCGTTTGACAAAGCATAGTAATCTGCGTGTAAGTAATCGAGCAAAAAAGGCACAAGCTTGTCGAAGTGAACAAAAACGAGAAGAACATCTACTATTCGATACGCTTCAAAAATCCTTTCAAAACATCGAGCCATTTACCAAACTATTAACCGCGCAGTTAGACTTTCCAGTCAGCGGCAGGGATGAAGAGGCATTAAATCAGGCGCTTGATACTGCCTTGGATAAGATGGTAGAAGAATGGTCTAATCATTTTAGCCTAACGCCAGAGAGTCAAAGTGCCATTAAAAGCTTCAAAAGAGCACAATTCAATACCGAAAGGGCTATTCGTGAACTCATGTTTGAAATGCTTGCCGTACGAGATAGGTCTACGGTAACTGAGTCTTTTGAGCATAAACTTGAGCAGACCAGTAAGCTTGCACTGGCAGAAAATTTGCTTGCAGAAGAACAACACCATCTTGATGTTATAGGTAAATCAAAAACAAAGCAGCTTTATGAAAAGCTTAAAGAAGAAATTAGCGTAAGCATTACGGAAAAGCTTAAGGATAAGGGTGATGATTATGCCAATGAAAAAGCAGAATACATTGCTGCTAAGATCGCTAATGAAACTGAGAGTTTATTAAAGCAGGTGGTTAGGCCACCATTATCGTTCAATCCTGATGAAGCTTTGAATCATTTAAAAAGTACCAGCTTTACAGCACAGCAGGTTGATGATGCTATTCAGAATCAATGTAAAGAAGAAAATAGCCTGCGTCACAGTATTGAGCCAAGTATAGCGACTGATTATCATAATAGTCTTGATAGCTATAAATCAGAATTAAATAATCAATTAGAGAAGATGAATGAAGCTATAGATCAACTAGGAAACGCAATCACTAATAAAGAAATATCGGTTGATCATCATAGGATCACAAAAGGCAAGGGGAAAGATATTCTTAGTTTGCGTAAGCGCATAATGCAATATAAGTCTGATATTAACAGCAACAGCATTGATGATCATCTGCATCTTAAAAGAATAAAAAATCTCCGCAAAGATATGGTATCTTTTTTTGATAAAATATTTATTGATACAACAAAAAATACGAATCTAAGTCAGAAAGAATTTGCAGATAAGATGGCAGAGATATTAAGGTTGATTATTGAATGTGGTAGTTATGATCATCCCCATACAACGGGAGAATCTTGTATAGGAAAGAGAGGCCCTTATGGCATAGTTATTTATAGCCTCTCCAATAAAGATAAAAAGCCACTTCCACTTATTGAAACAGAGAAAAATACTATATACCCTGAAAAAATTAATTGCCAGTTGAGCATGTCAACAATGAAAAGCTTAACCAATAATGGGTTTTCAAGTGATTCTAGACTAAAAAATTCTCATGATATCTACGCGAAAGCAAAAAAAGAGTACGATACTATTAAAGGTATTGATATTGCCATTCAACAAAAAGTGATTAGTTCAATTACAGAAACAGGCAATGAGGTAAAACATGAGATGTCGCAGGTTTGTACGGGTAAAAGAGCAAAAGAGATAGAGTTGCTGCTTGCAGAAGAAAAGAAGCGAGCTCAGCTCAAACAAGCAATTGCTAAATGACCTAGTGCACTAACACTAAAAAAATGGACACCCTTCTATGCAAGTTTCTGTAATGCATACTGCTCAGGCTTGATATAGGCCAAAGTGCCATGTCGCCATTTTCTATTGTAGTAATCTTCGATGTATTCAAAAACTGTTCACACAGGCATTGCCCCAACAATCAGCTTTTTGGCATCTTATGTTTAGCAGCGGATCGCCAACTGTTAAGCTTTGCCGTCATGCTAGGGGTACCTATGGTTTTAGCCAGCCTCAGGATTTTTTCTTTGAATGCTTTAGTTATATTTGCTTTTTGCATTATTAACTAGCAATTTAACAGCGGTTGAACATCAATAGGAAAACCTATTTTATTCTTGCTGTGCTATCAATTCGTCATAGAAGGGCGCAAGAAAGCCGGCATATTCAATACGCTGCTTTTCGGTCAAGTCTTTACCACCAGTGATAGATTTTCTGCATTTTTCATCATTGCATAAACACTTTTCAACGGCAATGGAAACCCATTCACTCATGCAGTAATCGAAGGTGATTTCTTCATTGATGGCTATATCTTTCATCGCGATCAGGTTATAACCGCCATATTGATTCAATTTTAAACCGCAATTAGGATTACAAGAGTGGTTTACAAGCTCAAAAGGCTGATCCATACGGACATGTCTGTTAATACCAACTTGCAAGCTTTGCCAAGTTCTTTCAGTCAGTTCAGCAGTTGGTTTGCCAATGATGACCGTATCGCCGAGTATAAAAACTTTTTTGGAAAATACGCCACGGTTTTTATCTTTAGTGTCTGTAATGACAACGCTCATTAACAAGCTCCTTTTTATAATTTTTTAATTAGAGATTATACGGATTAAAATGATCTAAGCATAGGCTTTGCTGCATTTTTCAGTAATTGCAGGTCAACAGTCATTGCAGTTTGTGAAAAGGTTGGCACTTCATCATAAAATATTTTAGCGTGAAGTAAGGTTGGTAAGTCTTTAATCCATGCGAGATTGCTAATAGATAAATATAATGTTGACCTAACCACTACGCTCAAAAAAATATGAAACGTCAGAGTCTGACTGTATTTGAAAAAAATACTCTTGAAGGGACGTGCAATCATTAAGATAGTTAACGCCTAGTTGGAGAAGAGTATCTCTCAGATAGAAAACAGTGGCCACCGTTAAAAGTTAAATTTTATGGTAACCTTACTGGCATGGCTTGTAGCCAATACATTCTAAAAGAAGAAGCTCTCTGAACATTCAACATTCAGAACTGGTTGAAATGGCTTGATTTTGAACTTTGCACGCACACAATAGTAACATTTAGTGTATTCATATAGCTGACTGTATGAAATGTAAAAGCCTTATGCGCAAGAGGCTATTAATCTATTATCTAACAGGGCGCAGAAACAGTAAGGGTTTGCCTTTTTCAAGCACATAAGGGTAGCTAATGGTTTTGTTATTTTCGCCCACTCCGACTTCATCAGGGGCAAGGTATAGGTATGCCCACCCAGGTAGGCGCGCACTTAATTTTTGATAAAATACATTCTCAGGTATACTTTTTAGTCCATCCCCTTGAGTGATAGCTACTCTTGGGTATCGGTATTCATCTGCAATATGAAAGAGCCATGCGTTTTGCCCTGCTGTAGCATAAAAGGCAAATGCGGGCGTAATGACGGGACCAACAGGCTCAGGGATGTAAATACTTAACACGCAATTCATATCTTTAAACGTGCACTGCATGTCGTTGCCTTGGATATACCACTGTTTAAAGGGTATTCCTAAATGAATGTATGGTTTTTTAATCAGCTGAACTTTGTACTGCATTTCCTTGAGAATAGTGGTTGCCGTTTTAGCTACCATGCTCTCCATAGTCTGTCTTGCTTGTTCAATATCAGCGGCTTTATTTTCTGGCATCCAAGCGAACAAACGGTGATTATGCCGATGGCTTGCACCTGGCACGCTCCAGCCCCAATAAAATGTCTCAAAGGCGCCATAGGGCATAACATTTATACCGGTTACTCCACTGGATTTGCCATAGGCAGGGTGGGATATGCTGCCTAGTTTATAGTCAAGCAATTGACCGTTTTTATTATAAGCCGTGCTTGGCAGTTGTTGATCTTGCATCTGCTGAGCCATGCCTGCGGTATTGGTCAGGTTTTTAGCTTTAGACCATTGCTCATTATATTTTACAGCTTTGCTGATGCAGCCACTTAATAATAAGGTTATACCAATCAATAAATAGTGGTGTTTCATGTCACCCGCTCTCTGGAAATCACTCCTTAAGCTATCGGCTATTGATGAATAAGGCTTTAGAGGCTATTTAATATTGATGAGGTTGCATGCTGTAATTTTTAGTATTTCAGTGCAGATAGTCCAGCAAGAGAGAGCGTTAAGGTCTGAAGTCTATTCCAAGGGTTATTTTTTCCTGTACCTTTGATATCCATGTCAACCTTTCCAGCAAGCAATAACAGAGACCGCAAGGTTTTTGGGCTGTGGCAGGCAATGGCTTTGTTGATAAGTGGCTTTCGTTGTTTAAGGAAATAAGGTGAGAACCCAATCACTTTAGCTGACTCAGACAGAGCTGTATCAAGACTTTTTCCTTTAGCTATCAGATGACTGATGTGGCTAAGAAGTCGGATATCCCTTGCCAGAGCCCAGAGCACAACAGCCGCCTCAACCCCTTCATCTCTTAAAATACCCAAAATACGCATACATCCTTTGATATTACCTTCTAGTGCCGCATCAGAGAGATCAAAGACGTCATAACGAGCGCTATCAGAGACCGCCTGCCTAACCGCTGCTATATCTAGTTTATAGCTTGAAGCTAAGAGTTTAAGTTTTTCCACTTCTTGAGCTGCGGCAAGTAGATTGCCATCTACTCGTTCAGCCAGTAACATCAGCGCATCAGGTGTGGCTTCAAAACCATCGGCTTTGAGGCGACGGGAAATCCAGTCTGGCAATTGTTTTGACGTTATTGGCCAGACAGGAATAAACACCCCTACTTGATCAAGCGCCTTGAACCATTTTGTTTTTTGAGTTTGTGCCTCTATTTTACCTGCTATCAACAGCAGTAGATTATCTTGGGATGCAGTTTTTAAGTATTCAAAAAGTGCCTTTTTTCCCGCATCATTTAGCTTGTTGTTAACTAGGTGTAACTCAATGAGTTTTTTTTCTGCAAACAGGGACAAGCAGTTAATGTTTTCCAAAAACTCTCGCCAGTCAAAACTATGATCAATATGATAAATAGTGCGTTCGCTATAACCACCGCTTCTAGCTTTTTTACGCACTTGGTCAGCACATTCAGCAATTTGCAGCGGTTCATCACCGCTAATAATATAAATGGGAGCAAGTTGGCGCTTTAAATTAGCGGCTAGCTGATCATGTCTGATTTTCATTCAGGCACTACTCTGATTCTTTATGCTGTTGTTTTTGCTGAGCCATTTTACGAGATTTTGCTACTTCCAATTGTAATTGATCGTTAGGTATCGCTGCTATTTTTCGCGTTATTTGTGAGAGTAAATTTTCACGAAGTTCTTGATAAACGATACTATTTTCTGAGCTGGAAGCATTAACAAGGTTTTTATTCTCAGAAACATCGCGCTCAGCAGTTAGTGTTACCGGCGCAAATAGTGGGAGATTATCTTCAGTGGCTAATTGATATGTTACCTTTATTTCCAAACCAATTTCATAATAGCCCTCTGTTGCTTGGTTGCGGCTGTTAGTCTTTTGGCTGACATTCAGCACATTCAATCGGTAAGGAGCGTCGGGTATGACTTTAAAACCTGAATTGGTTAGGGCTCTAGTTAACTGACGAACATAGCTGATATCAGTACCAGTCACTGATAATGTAGCAAGATCACTATGGATATCCATCTGGCCTCTTAGATGAAAACCGCAGGCAGTAAGTAAACCAGTGATAAATAGTATAAGGAGGCTTGTGGCCGGGCGCAGGCAATATTCCATGGTTTCTCCAGTGCATAGCATGACAGGTTGCAGAAAGTCAGCCACCTTATTATGGCTGTGGCCTGTTATGGTTGCCATATTTTATGACATTATGTGGGATATTATTATTAGAACTTACGCATTGACAGACATCCAAAAAAATTGTTAGATCAGCAGAAAAACAGCGGATGTCGTCGTGCATAGAAAAATAACACGGCCAACAACAGCTAAGTGTGACCTACCCAAATATACCCAAGTGAATTCAAGATGCAGGATCAAATACCTGAAAATTATCATTAATCCTGCTCGCTAACAAAGTTCCGATTTCTGGCAAGGTTACATGTAAAAAATTATTAATTTTCTGTCG